>DFEQ01000088.1:0-5236 GCA_002368735.1 Christensenella sp. UBA3798 | reverse complement strand
CCGATGTCGTTGACGATGACGGCGACGTGATAGCCTTTTTGATTATTCAAAACGTGATTCAAAAGAGTGGTTTTCCCTGCGCCGAGGTATCCGGTCAAGAGGGTGATGGGCACGACTTTTTGTTGCATAATAAATCTCCTTTTGTTTGGATTTCTTTATAAGTATAACGCGAGAGGCGAGAATTGTAAACCTTTATTCGTCGGTGATGAGACTTTCACCGCTCTCCCCTTCCTCGGAGCGCGTTTTCATAACGTGGCGGAAAACGAGGAGTATCATCACGAGGTCCACCGCAAAATTGATGATCCAGCTGATGGGGTAGCTCATCCACAGCGCCTGCGTCGTTCGATGGGCGCGGAACAAGGTAAAGACCCACACGACGCGGTAGACGCACACGCACAGGAAACTAGCCACCGTGGGCAGCACCGAATAGTTCATGCCGCGCATACAACCGACGAGCACCTCCACCACTCCGCACACGAAGTAGAAGGGAAGGATGACCATCATCCTCTCCCCCACCACGCGGATGACCTCCTCATCCTGCGTATAGATGGCGGCGAGCTTGTGCCTGAGGAACATAAAGAGCCCGCCGAGGAGGATGCCCACGACCGCCTCGATGAGACAGCATTCGAGCATGACCCGCTTGATGCGCTTGTATTTGCCCGCACCGTAGTTCTGCCCCGAAAAGGTACTTGCCGTGCCCGCCACCGCGTTCATCGAAGTATAGATAAAAGCCTCGATGGAGATTCCCGTGGCGTTGCCCGCGATGACGGCGGCAGAGAAGGTATTGATGGCGGACTGAATGATGATATTGGCGATGGAAAAGAAGGAGGAAAGGATGCCCGAAGGCAGTCCGATACGTAAGATGCGTAGGAGTTCCTCCTTGTGGAAACGCAGTTTTTTCAAGACGAGGCGAAGCTCCCCCTTCTCCTTCATCAGGGTGCCTACGATGAGGATCGCCGAGATATACTGCGATACGATGGTCGCCACGGCGACCCCCGCCACGTCCATATCCGCCACCACGACGAGGAAGATATTGAGGAGGACGTTGACCACCCCCGCGATGGTCAGATAGAGGAGGGGGCGGCGCGTATCCCCCTTGGCGCGTAGAAGCGCGGCGCCGAAATTATACACGATATTTGCGGGCGCGCCGAAGAAGTATATGAATAGATAGGTGTGCGCCTTGTCGATAACTTCGGGATTTGCCTGCATCCATACGAGGAATTGCCTTGCGCCCACGGTGCCCACGATCATTACGATGACGCCGATCACAAGAGACAAAAGCATCGCGGTATGCACGGTGCGTTCCGCCTTGTCGCGGTTGCCCTCGCCGAGCGCCTGCGCCATCACTACGTTGACGCCGAGCGAGATGCCTATCGCCACGTTGACGAAGAGGTTGATGAGCGAATTATTGGAGCTGACCGCCGCGAGGGATACGACGCGGGTCTTTGAAAAATTGCCGATGACGATGAGGTCGACGGCGTTGAACAAAAGTTGCAATACCCCCGACAGCGCAAGGGGCACGGCAAAAGCAAGCAGCTTGGGTAGAAGCTTGCCCGTCGTCATATCCATTCCTTTTTTGCGCTCTAAAGTATCCATCTTGAAGTTATTTTAATAACTTCGCCGGGGAAATGTCAATTTATGAAAGCACTTTTATTGATTTAGCACGAAAATAATGGTACTATATAGCCATAAAAACTTCGGGAGCAACTTATGTATATCCTAACGCTCAAAAAGGGAGAGGAACGCCGCGCGGATAAGCATCCGTGGATCTTTGCCAATACGGTGCAAAGCATCGTGGGAAAGGACAGCCAAGGCTCGCCGGCAAAAGTGGTGACGAGCACGGGAAGGCTCGTTGGGTACGGCTTTATCAACCATGCATCCAAGATAATCGTACGCATTTTGACACGTGACGAAACGCCGATAGACCGCCAACTATTCCTCGAGCGCGTGCTCAAAGCGAAAAACAACGCGAAGCTCTGGGCTATAAGGACAATTACCGAGCCGTTTTCAGCGAGAGCGACGACCTGCCGGGGCTCATCGTGGACAAATATCGCGACCACCTGTCGGTGCAGATCCTCACCCTCGGCATGGACCTGAGGCGCGATATGATCGTGGACGTACTCAAAGAAGCCTTCTCCCCCGCCTGCATCTACGAGCGTAGCGACGTTGCTTCGCGCGCGAAAGAGGGACTCCCCGAAAGAAAGGGGCTATTATATGGCGAACTCGACAAGGATCTCACCATCACCGAGAACGGGCTGACCCTTGCCATCGACCTCGAAAACGGACAAAAGACGGGCTACTTCCTGGACCAAAAGGAAACGCGCGCCGCCGTCACCCGATATGCGGAAGGACGAAATGTGCTCGACCTATTCTGCAATCAAGGAGGCTTCTCTCTAAACGCCGCCAAGGGAGGCGCTAGGGAAATTACCGCCGTAGACGTCAGTGAAAGCGCCCTGCTGCAGGTAAAGAAAAACGCCGCTCTAAACGGGTTTACGCAGGTGAAGACCGAGAAAGCGGACGTCTTTGCCTTCCTGCGTGAAGAAAAAGCGGCAAAAAGGAAATACGAGCTCATCGTGCTCGACCCGCCCGCCTTCACCAAGAGCGCGGATACCGTCAAGGAAGGTTACAAAGGCTACCTGACCACCAACGCCCAGGCGCTGGCGTTACTATCGGACGGAGGCGTGATGTTTACCTGCAGTTGCAGTCGCTTTATGACCATCCCCCTCTTCCTCAAAATGATAGAGGAAGCAAGCGCCATTTCCAATGTCAAGGTCAAATTGCTCGAGGTCCACATGCAAGCCCCCGACCACGCCGCCCTTGTGGGTATGGACGACGCTCTGTACTTAAAGACCGTGGTGCTGATGAAGGCGTAAGTGCGCTATAGCGCACGGTGTAGTTGCTTGCATGGCAAGCAGTGAAGTTCGCCTGTCGGCGAGTGAAGTTGTGCGCCGATAGCGCACCGTGAAGTTGCTCGCATTGCGAGCAGTGAAGTTGACTTCGTCAGTGAAGTTATTCGCTTCGCTCATAGTGAAGTTGCTCACTTCGTTCGCAGATATTGATGTAGGGATAGATTTTGCATTCCATCCGTTCTCTAATTATGGATATAATATCGGAGCAACGCAACCCACGATTCCGAATTCCGCATTGGATAAAGTTCCGCATTCCGAATTACCTCCCCCCCCCTCTTGAAATGCCCACCTTCTTTATGTTATAGTAGTTATATGGACAAAAGCGACGTGGAAAAACTGCAAGAGATCGTGGATAGAGCGAAAAACCTCGTCTTTTTCGGCGGGGCGGGCGTCAGCACCGAGAGCGGCATCCCCGACTTTCGCAGCAAGGACGGCTTGTACAATCAAAAATACAAGTATCCGCCCGAATATATGCTGTCGCACGACTGCTTCGTCGAGCGGACGGCGGACTTCTATGAGTTTTATCGTGACAAGATACTCGCCTACGAGGCAAAGCCCAACGCCGCGCACGTCTTCCTTGCCGCGCTGGAGAGGGCGGGCAGACTGTCGGGCGTGGTCACGCAGAACATCGACGGCTTGCACCAAGACGCAGGAAGCCACCTCGTCTATGAACTGCACGGCTCGGTCAGGCGTAATCATTGCGTCCGCTGCGGCGCTTTCTACGGTTTGGACGCTGTCAAAGCGCAGACAGGCATCCCCCGCTGCTCCTGCGGCGGCATTATCAAGCCCGACGTGGTCCTTTACGGCGAGGGCTTGGACGACGACGTCGTTTCGGGCGCCGTGAACGCCATCTCGCGTGCGGACTGTATGATCGTAGCGGGCACCTCGCTGACCGTCTACCCTGCCGCGGGGCTTATCCGCTATTTCCACGGACGCGACCTCGCAATCATCAACCTCGGCGATACGGGGGATATCCCCGGCGCGCTTTTCATTCGTCATAAGGTCGGAGAAATACTCGGACAAATCAAGATCAATTAGGAGGGAACTATGCCAAAAGCACTGAAAATCTTGCTCAAAGTAATACTATCCATCGTACTCATCGTGGTCATCGTGGTGGGCGGCTACTTTGCCTACGTCTTTATCGACTACTCGCGCATCGACGACAACCTGGCGCTCACGCCTGCCGGCGAGGCAAGCCTGGGCAAGGTCACTACGGGGACGACTTATACCATCGTCACCCAAAATCTCGGCTTTGGCGCGTACAGCCAAGATTTCACCTTCTTTATGGACGGCGGCAAGGAATCTTGGGGACGCAGCGCGGAAGAGGTGACCGCCAACATCAACGCGGGCGCTAAGAAAGTGTCCGAGTTCTCCCCCCAGTTCATCCTCTTCCAAGAGGTTGACTTCGACTCCACGAGGAGCTATCACATCGACCAAGGCAAACTGCTGACCGAGACCTTCAAGGACTATGCCTACACGACGGCGGTCAACTATCATTCCGCCTTCCTGATGTATCCCTTGACCCAGCCCCACGGCTCATCTAACAGCGAGATCATGACGCTTTCGCAGTACGCGATCACGGGCGGCATCCGCCGTAGCCTGCCGATATCCACCGGCATCTCCAAACTCCTCGACCTCGACCGCTGCTACTCTAAGTCGCGCGTCAGCGTGGAGAACGGCAAGGAGCTCATCCTTTACAACGTGCACCTCTCGGCATACGGTGGCAGTGACGAGATCCGCTCGGGTCAGATGACCATGCTCTTTGAAGACATGAAAGCGGAGTACGAAGCGGGCAACTACTGCGTGTGCGGCGGAGACTTCAACCACGACTTCACCGGCACCTCCACGCAGGACCTCAACGCGGGCACCGGCACGACGGACTTCGGCTGGGCGCAGCCCTTCCCTGCGGATATCCTCGCAAAGTACCCCTGCCTCTCGCGCTGCATCGACTACTCCAACGACAAGGTCACTCCCACCTGCCGCAACTGCGACGTCCCCTACGAAGAGGGCAACTTCACCATCATCGTGGACGGCTTCTTGGTCAGCGCCAACGTGACCTGCAACGACGTGTATAACTACTACACCTCCTTTACCTACTCCGACCACTGCCCCGTCGTGATGCAGTTTACCCTGAATTAACCCCTAATTACCCAAACAACAAAAGAAGCGGGACGGCTTTCATGCCGTCCCCTTTTTGGCACCGAAGTGAAAGTTGATTTTTTGAGATACCGACTATCATTTTTTATTTTTGAGATATTGACTTTCATTTTTTATTAATGTATAATGGAAATGCAGTATTGAATTTACCCGTTGTATTTTTAATTCAC
>DFEQ01000056.1 GCA_002368735.1 Christensenella sp. UBA3798 | reverse complement strand
TTCGTGAGAAGCAGAAGACCAAGAGGGCTTACGGTATCCTCGAAAAGCAGTTCCGTACGTATCATGAAAAGGCGGAGCGCATGAAGGGCATCACCGGTGAAAACATGCTCATCTTGATCGAGCGCAGGCTTGATAATGTGGTGTTCCGCCTCGGTATCGGCGGCAGCAGGGCGCAGGCAAGGCAGATCGTCAATCACGGTCACATCACCGTGAATGGCAAGAACGTTAATATTCCCTCTTACCTCGTTTCCCCCGGCGACGTGATCGCGGTCAAGGAAAGTAAGCAGGGCAAGAAACTTTTTGAGGCAGTCAAAGAAGTGGGCGCAAAGTCCGCTCTCCCGCAGTGGCTCGAGTTTGACAAGACCACCCTCACCGGTAAAGTCTTGCAGATGCCGAAGCGCGAGGATATCGACCTCAGGATCAAGGAGCACATGATAGTCGAGTTGTACTCCAAGTAAAAAAGGAGGAATATTATGATCATAAAAATCAAGACCCCGCAAATCACCGCTACCGAAAGCGCAGACGGCTCCAAGGCGACCATTACCGTCGAGCCGCTTGAGAAAGGTCTGGGTATTACCCTTGGTAATGCTCTTCGCAGAATGCTTCTCTCCGACCTCCCCGGCGCTGCTGCCGTGGGCGTGAAGATCGAGGGCGTGATGCACGAATTCTCCACCATCCCCAACATCGTTGAGGACGTGGTGGATATCATCCTCAACATCAAGGGCCTCGCCTTCATGGAGAAGAGCCCCTTGGAGGAGAATGAGAGGGCTATCGTCCGCATCAAGAAGAGCGTTCCGGGTCCCGTCACGGGCAAGGATATCGAGTGTGGTTTGGGTCTCGCCGTCGTCAACGAGGATCACTATATCTGCACCATCAACGAAGGTGGCGCGCTGGATATGGAGATCACCGTCATGAGCGGCAGAGGCTACGTCGGCGCCGACAAGAACAAGATGCCTGACCAGCCCATCGGCTATATCCCCGTTGACAGCATCTTCACTCCCGTGCTCGCTGCGAGCTACGCCGTGGAGGATGCTCGTGTAGGACAGGATATCAACTACGACAGGCTCGTTTTGAACGTTACTACCAACGGCACCACTAGCGCGAAGAAGACGCTCTCCCTCGCTGCGGCGATTTTGGACGAGCACGCGAAACTCTTTATCAATCTTTGCGACGAAGTGCCCAAGATGGATATCATGCAGACCGACGAACCCGATCCTTCGGCAACCTATCTCGAGACGCCTATCGAGCAGCTTGACTTCTCGGTGCGCTCGTATAACTGCCTGAAGAGGGCGGGCATCCACGTGGTGCGTGAGCTTATAGACAAATCCGAGGCTGAAATGCTCAAAGTACGTAACCTTGGGCAAAAGTCTCTTGACGAAGTGAAGAAGAAACTGGAAGAACTTGGTCTCTCGCTTCGCAACAATGACGAACAATAGGGAGGCAGATTATGGAGAGAAGAAAACTGGGTAGACCCACTGATCAACGTATGGCCGTTTTGAAGAGCCAGGTTTCGGCGCTCTTGTGGTACGGCAAGATCGAGACCACCTTTGACCGCGCGAAGGAGATAAGCCGCATGGCGGATAAGCTCCTCACCATCGCGATCAAGTCGTACGACGATACCGTTGAAGTGGTCAAGGAAAAGGTAAATCTTAAGAACGAGAAGGTTTCGTTGAAGTTTGTCAACGACGGCCCCAAGAAGCTCGCCGCAAGGCGTAAGCTCATGGCGTCTTTGTACGACCTTAAGGAGATCAAGGGCGAGAAGGAGAGCAAATCTCAGTACGCCGCAAGGACCAAGGATATCAAGCATCCTTTAATCGAGAAGATCTTCAACGAGTACGCTCCGCGCTATAAGGAGCGCAACGATAAGCAGACGCAGGGCGGTGGCTATACTCGCATCATCCGTTTGGGGGAGCGTAGGGGGGATGCCGCCGAAGTCGCCATTATCGAACTCGTATAATGGCACTTATGCGGCTCTACCGCATCACTCACGAATAGTCACGTACAAAGGAGTACGCTCCTATCCGATTCGTTCGCGGAGCATTTGCCTAAGCACCATTCTCCGAGTTCGATAGACTATAACAGAAAAAAATGAAGCGCCGATATGGCGTTTCTTTTTTTGATAAAGTAGAACAAGTACGTGTCTGCGGCTCTTTTTTTATTGCGCCTCGTCTTTATAAGTCGAGCGCGTATAAGGGCGCATCTGCGTTGTTTCAATCTGCGCCGCGATGAAATCACGTACGATAAGTACGCTCATTCATCTCGGCTTGATGAGCCTCGCATCTGCAACTCTTCTCCGCGCTCTCTCAAGGTGTTTTCATTGTCGCGAAAAAAATGATAGTCCCGCAGCGCTTGAGCAAATATGGAAGGCGGGACAACGGTTCGTTTTGCGGCGCATAAACTTGACTATATGATTTACTTAAAAATTATACAAAAAGGGATTAGGATGGTATCATTCTGAGCGGCGCGACCCTTCATTCCTAATTCCTCATTCCTAATTCCTAATTGCTATGGAACTCTTTTTTTTCGCGCGCGAATCTATATATTATATATGGGGGCGCGGGGCGGTTGAGAACTTCGGATTTTCGTATGCAAAAAATATGCAACTTTGCATAATCTGACAAAGTCGAGAAGCAATAGTTGTAAATATAGGAGCTTCTATAGGGAGTGTCAAGGGATAATAAAAGGCGTTCGACGGGGTGCCGAACGCCTTTTTGCGATTTCGATTGTCGAAGGTCAGGACGCTGAGCCGGTGATGGCGAAGAACACACCGATGGTCAGTATCATCACGATGAGCATTACGATGGACAGGGCGTAGAACACGGTATATACCACTTTCTTCGCTTTACTGCTCGCGCATTTGCGCACGCGATTGAAGAGTATGATGGAGATGATGTTTTCGGGGATCTGCGCTAGGCCGAAGATGATAGTGATGACGAGGCCGTAGGTGTAGCCGAAGACGATGGCTATCGCTTCGCCGACATCGTTGACCTCATTGGCAAAGGGCGCATAGAGGAAGGTGATGGCGAAGTACTCGTACAGAACGAACACCGCGAGCGTGATCGCGAAGAAGATAAACGCAGCGATCGCCGTGCCGGTGCCGTACACCTTGACCTTCTTACCTGCGGACTCCGCCTCTTTGGCGACGGGCTCTTCGGTGAGCGTCTCGCTCGTCGGGAAGTCGTTTTCTTCGTTTACGATGGGTTCGCTTTCGGTTTCGGGAACGTTTTTTTCGTTGTCTGTCATATAGGGCTCCTTTTTGTTTTCGTTGAGCTGAAAACATTGTATCAAATAATTTTAGTTTTTGCAAGCGTTGGTTTTTTATCGCACGGCTGTAACAAAGATGTGTTCGTGCGGGTAAAAGAGTCGTTGACAAAAATAAAAAAGGCGAAAACTTGGGAGTTTTTACCGCCATTTTTAAAGATTAAGAATTCTTAATATTTATTAAATAGAATAAATTCTATGGTATAATGAATAAGCGAGATGATTCCCTCTTGCTGCAGTCGAAACGAAAAGTGCGAGAAAATGCGCATTTTTCCGATAGATAACGGCAGGAAGGAGCGCTCAACAGATAGGACGCAACATTGCGAAAGGGAAGAGAACGCCGCCTTTTTGGCGTTTTTTGCCCCTTTTGTGGTGAAAAACGGGAGGTTATTTTGGCTTTCAAATGGTTCTTTGGCAAAGACAAGGACAAAGACGCAGTCTCGACGCCGGAAGAGAAGCCGGCAGTCGAAACCTCTGAAACCTTATCGACCGAGGCGGCTGACGCTACAGGTGTAGCGGACGCTCCTCTCGGCACGGACGAAGTCGCCGAGGTGGAAGCAGTCGCCGTCGAACATACGTCGGAGGGAGAGATCCCTGCCGATGCTCTTGTCGTTCCCGAAGAGACCGTTGCCGAAGAGACCGTTGCCGCCGAAGAAGTGGCGGAGCCCGTCGCCGAGGAAGCGGCCCCCAAGGCGGAAGCCGTCGAGATCCCCGACGAATTGCTTATGGACGACGGCATCGACGCTATGCCCGTGATGCCTGCAGAAGAAGCCCCCGCGGCTGACGCAGTTTCTTTAGAAGAGAGCGAGGCGGTCGCTCCCGCCGAGCCCGCTGTCGAAGAGGTCGCGGAAGCGATTCCCGAGCAAACGCCTGCCGAGGCGCCCATCGACCTTTCCGAAGATTTTCTTGCGGACGACGGCATCGACGCTATGCCCGTGATGCCCACCGAGGAGGCTCCCGCCGCCGAAGAAGCGGCGCCCGCAGAAGTGGCGGCTCCCGAAAACGCAGCGGACGGGGATGCGTCCTTCGTGATGGACGACGAATACATGCGTGCCTTTATGGAAGAGGGCGCGATGGACGACTATATTTACAGCGGCACCTTTGAGGAGCGTCAGGAGGCGCTCGACAGGATCGCCGATAATGCAGAGACTCTCGCCGAAGAGGGCACCGAACTTCTGGAACAAAAGGAGAAGGAAAAGGAAGAGCCCCGCTACAACGAGAAGGGCGAGCTCCTCGATGAGAACGGCAAGGTCGTGCTCAAGCGTACCTTGGAGAATAAGCTCATCCTTGCCGATACCCGTGAGCGTCGCTATTATAACAAGCTGAAGAACGAGCTCCTCTCCTACGAGGGGATCAAGTCCGAGATGCAGGTCGCGACCGAGGTCTTCCGCCACGGCAAGCAGGTCGTCGCCCGTCTGTCCATTGCCGGTTATACCCGTATCTACTTTGCCTTGGAACCCGACGAATTCGACGTGGATCGCTATAAGCAGGCGGATCAGTCGCAAGTGGACTTTGAAGACGCCAAGATGATGCTTCGCGTCCGCGACGACGACGAGTATGCCGTGTCGGTGGAGCTCATCGCCATCATGATGGGCGCCCTCGCCATCAACCGCTTGGAGGCTCACGCGGAGGAGGATTATCTTCCCGCCTTCCCGAGGAGGGAGGACGCCGTTCTGGATAAGAAGGGCAAAATGCTTGCCTTCGAGGAGAAGGACGAGAAAAACCTATTGAAAGAAAAGAAGGCGGAAGAGCGCCGTGCCGCCGGCATCTCGGAAGAGCCGGAGGAAGTCCCCGAGGAGGAAGAGGTCAAAGAAGAGCCTCTCGTCATCCTCCCCCTGACCTTGGATAACAAGCTGCATCAGACCACGAACACGATCAAGCTTCTGTACAGCAAGCTCAAGAACGAGCTCCTCTCCTATAAGTCCGTGAAGTCCGAGATGAACGTCAAAAACGAGAACTTCAAGGCGGGAAAGAAGATCGTCGCCAGAATGACCGTGGTGGCGGACAGCGTCAGGCTGTATCTTGCGCTTGACCCCAAGGAGTTTTCCACTCGCAAATACAAGCATAAGGACGCCTCCGACCAGCAGGGATACGAAGGCACCATTCTCATGATGAAGATCTCGGGCGAAAAGGAGAAGCAGCTCGCCGTCCAGCTCATCGCCGAGCTGATGAAGAAGCTCTCTCTCGAGCGCAATAAGCGCTACGCATACGTGCCTTTCGCCGAGAAGTATCCTTATATCAAGAACGGCGTCTTTAAGGGCGACGAGGATAAACCGAGAGTCAAGCACGAGGGCGAGGAGTACGCCGACATTTACGGCGAGCTCACCGAGCACCTGCGCTCCCAGATGGGATCGACCGACGCTTGGGGTGTGCCCAAGGGCTATACCGCCGAGGACGGCTTGACCGCCCGCGACCTGCTCGAGATGCAGCGCAGCAAGGCGAAGACCATCAACGCCGGCGTCGCGCTCGCCACTCCCATTGTTTACTTCTACGATGCGGCGATCAACGAGGAAGGCAAGGTGCAGTACCTCAATGTGCAGCAGGTGCTGAACGACAAGTTCCTCGGCAAGATGATCCCGC
>DFEQ01000012.1 GCA_002368735.1 Christensenella sp. UBA3798 | reverse complement strand
TCAAAGTCGGCGCCGCGCGCCTTCTGCGCGAGCATGATCTTATTGGTCTCCTCCATCAAGATGGGTATCATTCTGAGGGCGATGCTCATGATGAGCGCGATGGCGTGCACGGGCACTTTGATGAGTTTCAAGGGACTCATTAGGCTCTCCAAGGCGTCCGTTAGCTCCATCGGCGTGGTGGTCAAAGTGAGCAGCGATGGGAAGAGCATCAGGAGGATAAGGCGCAAGGCAAGTTTGATGGCGTGCTCGACGCCCTCCTTATATATCTTGATGAATTTCCATTCCACCCACAGTTCTTCCCCCGTCGTAAAGAAGAGGTTGATAACGGAGGTGATGAGCACCAAAAATATGATGGTGCGAACGGTGCGAAGGAGCACTTTAATGGGTATTTTCGCAACGAGAGACACCGCGATGACGAAGAGGAAGAGGGCGGCGTACATCACGTAATCCACGAGAAAAAAGACCGTCACGATATACAGGATGACCGCAAGCAATTTGATGCGCGGGTCCAAGCGATGAATGATGGAGCCCGTAGGATAATACTGTCCGAAAACCACCTTATCCATTGCGCCACCTCTTGACCGCGCGGATGAATTCATCGCGCGTGACGGGCGAGCCCGTGAGCGAAACGCCCCTCTTATCCATTTCCTTCACGACCTTGACGACGGAAGGCACGTCCATCTCGCACGACGTAAGAAGGCTCTCGTCGTAGAAGATATCGCGAGGCGAGCCCACCTTCTGTATCTTTCCTTCCGAAAAGAGTGCCACCTTGTCGCAGTTCTCCGCCACCGCGTCCATATCGTGCGAAATGATGATGACGGTGGGAGAGGAGGTCTCTTTCAGCCTTCTGACGAGGGCGAGGATCTCCCTTTTACCCCGCGGGTCCAGTCCCGCCGTAGGTTCGTCGAGGATGAGTATGCGGGGGCGCATCGCAATGACGCCTGCGATGGCTATCCTCCTCTTTTGTCCGCCCGAAAGCTCGAAGGGGGAGCGGTCTTTTACGTCGTCGTAGGAGAGCCCCACGAGCTCCACCGCCTCCCTAACGCGTCCCTTGATCTCCTCTTCCGAAAGGCCGAGATTTTTGGGCCCGTAGGACACGTCTTTTTCCACAGTTTCGTCAAAGAGTTGATACTCCGGATACTGCATGACCATCCCCACCGTACCGCGTAGCTTTTTAAGGTCGGGCTTCTTGGCGGTGAGGTCGATATCGTAAACCTTGATAGAGCCGCTCTGCAAACGTATCAAGGCGTTTAAATGCTGAATAAAGGTGGATTTGCCGCTTCCCGTCTTGCCGATGATGCCGACGAAATCCCCCTCCTTGATGGTGATATCCACCTTATCGAGGGCGGTAGCGGCGTATGGCGTGCCGGGGGAATAGACGTACGATAGATCCTTTACTTCGATAGACATATCGCCTCCGCCAGCTCGCTTTCGCTGTATATCTTGTCCGGGAGAGGAACGCCCTCTCCGATGAGTTCCGCCGCGATGGCGTCCGCGACGGGCAGCTCCAAGTCGTAGCGTTCGATCTCTTCTCTTTTGCGGAATATCTCCGCGGGGGCGCCGTCCATCACGATCCTCCCCTCGTTCATAACGATGATGCGATCCGCATGGGTCGCCTCTTCCATAAAGTGGGTGATGAGCACTATGGTGATGCCCTGCCGATTGAGTTCTTCGGCGACCTTCAATACCTCTCTCCTTCCCTTGGGGTCAAGCATGGCGGTGCTTTCGTCAAGGACCAAGACCTCGGGCTTCATCGCCAGCACCGCGGCGATCGCGATGCGCTGCTTCTGTCCGCCCGACAGCTTGTAGGGCGTATTATACCTGTACTCCGTCATCCCCACCGCCGAGAGGGCGTAGTCTATCCTCTCCCCTATCTCCTCGCGCGGAACGCCGAGGTTTTCGGGCCCGAAGGCTATCTCATCCTCTATGATGGAGGCTATCATTTGATTATCGGGGTTTTGAAAGACCATACCCACCTTTTGACGAATGGCGAAGAGCGCCGCTTCCTCTTCGGTAGCGGTGGTCTTGTCGTCCACGGTGACGACGCCCGACGTGGGAGCGATGAGTCCGTTCATCAGCTTGGCGAGGGTGCTCTTGCCGCTGCCGTTCTCACCGCACACACAGACGAAAGAACCGTCCGCGATCTCAAGGCTGACCTCCTTGACCGCGACGACGGGTCTGCCCTCTCCGGGATATTCGTAGGTGACGTTATCGAATTTGATGGACATAGTATCGAATAAAGGGAGCCCCTCTTAGCGGAGCTCCCCTTTTGTCAGTTAACTCTCCGTGAGCTTATTCCTTGCCCGCGAGCTTCTTGTAGCCGGCAAGCCTTGCCTTGGAGTCCGCCTCGGTCTTGGCAAACAACGCTTCCGCGATCTGCGGCTGGGTCTTCTTCAAGGACGCGTATCTCGTCTCACCCGCAAGGAACGCCTGATAGTCGGCGGTGGGATCCTTGGAGTCGAGGGTGAAGGGGTTCACGCCCTCCGCCGCAGCGGGATTGTAACGATAGAGCTGCCAGTAGCCGCAATCCACAGCCTTCTTCTCCTCAGTCTGGCTGTTCGCCATATTGATACCGTGGTTGATGCAGGGTGCGTAGCAGATCACGAGCGAGGGTCCGTCGTAAGCTTCCGCCTCGGTGATCGCATTCAGGAACTGCTGCTTATTGGAGCCCATGGCGCACTGCGCCACGTAGACGTAGCCGTAACTCATAGCCATCATGCCGAGGTCCTTCTTCT
>DFEQ01000011.1:1111-3454 GCA_002368735.1 Christensenella sp. UBA3798 | reverse complement strand
AAGGCGCGCGGCGCCGACTTTGATACGGGCGGCGCGCTCAAGAAGGCAAAGGCGATGATCCCCGTCCTCGTTCCCTTATTTGTGGGAGCGTTTCGCCGCGCGGATGAGCTCGCTCTCGCGATGGATGCGAGATGCTACAGCTCGGTCGCGAAGCGTACGAAGTATAAAGTGATGAAACTGACCGTCAAGGATCTCGTGGCGTCCGTCGTCTGCCTCGCGGTCTTCTCTCTCGTCTTTTTGAATAAGTATCTGTGGGGTTTTGACGAGATGATACTCGCCCTCTTTAAGTGATATGAGAGTCCTCCTGCGCGTAGAGTACAAAGGAACGGATTACTGCGGCTGGCAACGCCAAAAGAACGGGCTGTCGGTGCAGGAAGTCCTCGCTCGCGCCGTCTACGAGACCACGGGCGAAGCCTCCGTGATGCACGGCAGCGGCAGGACGGACGCAGGGGTGCACGCGATGGGGCAGGCGGTGCATTTCGATACCCATACGAGTATCCCTCTGGACAAACTCCCCGTCGCCATCAACGCGCATCTGCCCGAAACGGTGCGCGTTTTATCCGCTCGCGAGGTGCCTGCGGAGTTCAACGCACGCTTCGACGCCATCTCCAAAACCTACCTTTATAAGATGTACTGCGCCCCCGTGTCGAGTCCCTTGCGCGAGGGACTTTTCGCCTTCGTGCACAAGCGTCCCGACGTTGATGAAATGCGTCGTGCGGCGGCTTATATCCTCGGCGAACACGACTTCAAAGTTTTTCAGTCGGCGGGCGGTCACGTCAAGACCACGGTCAGAAAGATCACCTCGCTCGAGATCAGTGAGTGCGGTGACGAGATCACCTTTGAGGTCACAGGCAACGGATTTCTCTACAATATGGTGCGCATCATGGTGGGCACCCTCTATTACGTCGGCATCGGCAAGATAGCCGCGGATGACATCCCCGACATCCTCGCCTCGGGCAAGCGCGACCGCGCGGGCAAGACCATGCCTCCCGAAGGACTGTATCTGAAACAGGTCGTGTACGGATCGGACAAATAGACGCATATTGACTTTTCAGGCGAAAAACGCTACAATATTGCATAGAAAGTTTTTTATTTCGGAGGGAATATGAAAAAGTTTTTCAAAGAATTCAAGGATTTCATCAGTCGCGGCAACGTCATCGACCTCGCCGTAGGCGTGATCGTAGGCGGCGCCTTTACGGCGATCGTCACCGCGCTCACCACCAACATCCTGCGCCCCTTGATCAACTGGATCATCTATCTGTGCGGTGGCGGCGAGGGCATCGCGGCGTACACCTTCCTCGTGGGTAGCGCGGAAGATATGGACTCGGCGATCTATATTGACTGGGGCGCATTCATCTCCGCCATCATCAACTTCGTCTTGATCGCTCTCGTCTTGTTCCTCATCGTCAAGGCGATAAACAAGGCGAAGGCGGGTCTCGGCAACGTCAAGAAGGGATTTTTGATACTTCTGAAGCCCGAAGTGCGCGCTCTCCGTAAGGAAGGCAAGAGCTGGGCGGAGATCAGGGAGATCGACGCAAAACTTGCGGAGGAAAAGAAGGCTGCGGATGAGAAAGCCGCGGCGGAAGCGGCTGCGATCGCGGAGGCGAATAAACCCGAAACCATCCTCAAGGAGATCCGCGACCTTTTGAAGGAGAAGAAGTAAGAGGGCTTCCGTCTTGCTTAAAGAGCAGGAAAGGGCTTTGCGGAAAAGATCGCAGGAGGGCGGGAGGCCATCCCCGTCCTCTTTTTATCGCGAGTGGGATGCTCCGCTCCTCGAGAGGGGGGTGTCGGCGTTTTTTATAAAAAAACACCAAATTATAGCGGTGAAAAACTTGACACGAATTATTTATTCTATTAAAATAAATATCGCTTATGCGCGAAATAGGCAAAATTAGCCCCTTTGATCTATCCGCGCGGCGCAAATATTATCGGAGGAAAATCCATGAAGACTTTTATGGCAAAGCCCGGTGAAGTGGAGAGGAAGTGGTACGTCGTGGACGCTACCGACATGGTGCTCGGCAGATTGGCGAGCAACGTGGCGGCTGTCCTGCGCGGCAAGAATAAGCCCATCTTCACCCCCAACGTGGACACCGGCGATTACGTTATCATTATAAACGCAGACAAGGTGAGATTGACCGGTAAGAAACTCGAGCAGAAGTATTACCGCTATCACACCGGCTATATCGGCGGACTCAAGGAGATCCAGTACAAGGACATGATGGAGAAGAAGCCCGTTCTCGCGGTCGAGCTCGCGATCAAGGGTATGCTTCCCAAGAACTCCATCGGCAGAAAGATGTTCAAGAAATTGAAGGTCTACGTCGGCAGCGAGCATCCGCACGCGGC
>DFEQ01000011.1:346-960 GCA_002368735.1 Christensenella sp. UBA3798 | reverse complement strand
TACTGGGGCACCGGCCGCAGAAAGAAGGCTATCGCCAGGGTCCGCTTGATCCCCGAAGGATCGGGTGCCATCACGATCAATAAGCGCACGATCGACGAGTTCTTCGGCGGTCTCGAAGTGATGAAGCTCGTGGTGCGTCAGCCCTTGACCCTCACTTCCACCCTTGAGAAGTATGACGTCGCGGTCAACGTTATCGGCGGCGGCCCGAGCGGACAGGCAGGCGCCATCCGTCACGGCATCGCCCGCGCGCTCGTCATCGCAGAGCCCGAACTCAAGCCTCAAATCAAGGCGGCAGGCTTCCTGACCCGCGATCCGAGGATGAAGGAGAGAAAGAAGTACGGCCTCAAGAAGGCGCGTAAGGCTCCGCAGTTCAGCAAGCGTTAATCCGCGTTATTTCCCAAAGATCAGCCCGCTACGGCACGCCCGCGGCGGGCTTTTTTCTTGCCGATTTTATAAGGGGCGGGCAGGGCGCAAAAGGTGGCGCACTCTCCCTATAAATGCGCAAATAGGAAAGTTTTCAATAATTAAAGAAAAAACGAGTTTTTCTATTGACATCAGGAAATATTCCTTATATAATAATACAGTCGCGCGCTGCTATGGCTCAGTCGGTAGAG
>DFEQ01000011.1:0-252 GCA_002368735.1 Christensenella sp. UBA3798 | reverse complement strand
GTTCAAGTCTGGTTAGCAGCTCCAGGATAAGCACTCTCAATGAGGGTGCTTTTTTGTTGTCCGAGTCCTTACCAAGGACGGTTGCTCGATTGACGGGGTCCCCGAAATATCGGTAGATATATTGGGGAGAAGGAGCATTTTAGGAGTCACCGATAGGGCGAAGCAAAGCGCCGCCCTGTCCGACGGATAAAAAATGCGACGCGGACGAGGTCACCGGTTCAAGTCCGGTTAGCAGCTCCAAAAAATGCTCGG
>DFEQ01000058.1 GCA_002368735.1 Christensenella sp. UBA3798 | reverse complement strand
TATCTTCCATAATAAAGGCGAGGTCCTCGCCCTTTGTTTTCTTGAGCTCCGAAAAAGTGGGAGCGCCGAAGGTGCGCCGAAAGGCGTTGAACCTCTTTTTCTTTGCGTCCTCGTCATAGTCGTCGAGGGCGTCTATAAGGTAAACGTACTTGCCGAGGAGATAGCCCAGTTTCTCCACCGAAGGGGTGGTCTTATCCCCCGCAAGATAGCGGAACACCTTTTTCATCATATCGGCAAAGGGCTCCGCCGCCCCGTCCAGCATACTGCCTTCCCTCTCCTCTTTTACCTGTCTCTCCGCGCATTCGTCCGCAATGGCGGCGAGCTCGGGGGACTTTTGGCGCGCCTTCTTGATAGCGCGGGAGAAAAGGAGCCTACGGAAGAAGCCGCCCTCTCCGTCCTGCTTATCATCCGCTATCTTGACGCCTGCGAGGATGAGGTTGAGCCTCGCTATCTCACGCATCAAAGGGCTGTCGTCCACGACGGGGCGCTTCCTCGGATTCAGGATGCAGCGCTTCATCACGATCGTGGGTTTTTCCCCTCTCAAGTCGTGAAAAAAGGCGCTGATAAAGGCGATGTCGTAATTGACGGTCAATCGGGCTATCTGCCCGCTCTCCTTCTTCATTGCGTGACAAACTCCGCAGTAATTGGCGCGGAATAGGACGAAGTCCTTCATGAAGAGATTGGGCTTGTCGGGCGTCACGTATCCAAACATTCTATATGATGAATCCTATCTTTTTCTTCACTTTCTGCAAGGTGCGCTCGGCGATGCGAGAAGCCTTCTCCGCGCCCTCTTTCATAATGCGCTCAAGCTCCGCCTTGTCCGAAAGGTATTCGGCGTACTTATTCCGGATGGGGGTCAGCGCGTCAACGACCGCCTCGCCCACGGCGAGTTTAAAGTCGCCGTAGCCCTTACCCTCAAAGCGCTTCTCCGCCTCCTCGATACTCTCCCCCGTAAAGGCGGAATAGATGGAGAGGAGATTGGAGATGCCCGGCTTATCCTCGGAAAAGACGATGCGATTGTCGCTGTCGGTCACTGCGCGCTTGAATTTGCGCATGATGGCGTCGGGCGGGTCGATGATGGAGACCATGGCGTTAGCGTCCTTATCCGACTTACTCATCTTCTCCAAGGGATTTTGAAGACTGGTGATCTTCGCTCCCTGCTTGGGGATATAAGGTTCGGGCACCACGAAGGTCTCCCCGAAACGATTGTTGAAGCGGATAGCGATATCGCGCGTGAGCTCCAAGTGCTGCTTCTGGTCCTTGCCGACGGGCACGACGTCCGCCTTATAGAGGAGGATATCCGCCGCCATAAGGACGGGATAGGTCAATAGCCCCGCATTGATATTATCCTCATTTTTGCGCGACTTATCCTTGAACTGCGTCATTCTGTCCAGCTCGCCGATATAGGTCATGCAGGATAGTATCCAAGCCAGCTCGCTGTGCTGCGGCACGTGCGACTGCACGTATAGGATGCTCTTCTCGGGGTCGAGCCCGCAAGCGAGGAACTGCGCAAAGAAGCTGAGCGTGCGCGCGCGGAACTCCTGCGGGTCCTGCCTGACCGTCAGCGCGTGCTGATTGGCGATAGAAAAGATGCACTCGTTGCCGTCCTGCATGGCGAGCCAGTTCTTGACTGCGCCGATATAGTTGCCGATGGTGATACATCCCGTGGGTTGGATGGCGCTGTATATCCTCATGTCGTTACTCTCCCTTTACCCTTGAAAGGACTTTTTGCTTTATCTCGTCCTTAGAAAGGACGTCTGTAAACCTCACTTCCATGATTTCCAAGCGATCGATGCCTTCCGGCACTTCCATCCCCGTCAGGAAGTGCAGCTTGGAAACCGCCTTGAAGGGGTCGCTTATCTGGCTCTCGCCCACTGCCTCGTACACGTCCTGCGCGAACTTGTAGGGGCTGGCGGTGGAGAGGATGACGGAGGGGGTCTCGTCCCCCGTAGACATAAAGTAATCGTTGTACACCGCGATAGCCACCGAAGTGTGCGGGTCCACGATGTAGCCGTACTCGTCAAAGGTGTTGTAGATGGTCTCCATCGTCTCGTCCTCGTCGGCAAAGCCCGCCTCGAAGACGCCGAGCTTCTTCTTGAGCTCCGTGAGGTCGACGGAATACTTGCCCTCGCTCTTGAGAGCGCTCATAAGAGAGGTGAGCTTCTGATCGTCGCGGTCGCACAGCTCGAATAACAAGCGCTCCAGATTGGAGGATATCAAGATATCCATCGAAGGAGAGATAGTCTTATGGAACTCGCGCGTGGCGTCGTACTCGCCCGACGCGAAAAAGTCGGTGAGCACGTTATTGATATTGGAAGCGCACAAAAGCTTATTGACGGGGAGCCCCATACGCATGGCGTAATAGCCCGCGAGGATATCGCCGAAGTTGCCCGTCGGGACCACGAAGTTGATTTTGTCGCCGAGGTCTATCTCGCCACACGACACGAGGTCGGAATAGGCGGAGAAATAGTAGGCTATCTGCGGGAGTAGCCTGCCCCAGTTGATACTGTTGGCGGAGCTCATCACGTAGCCCGCTTTCTTGAGTTCCTCACGCACGGCGTCGTCGGTAAAGATACCTTTGACCGCCGTCTGCGCGTCGTCGAAATTGCCCTTGATGCCGGCGACGTAGGTATTATCGCCCCCCGTCGTTATCATCTGCAACTTCTGCATATACGAAACGCCCTCGTCGGGATAGAACACCATTATCTCGGTGCCTTCGACGTCCTTAAAGCCCTCGAGCGCCGCCTTGCCCGTATCGCCGCTCGTAGCGACGAGGACGAGGGTCTTAGCGTCTTCGCCCCTCTTTTTTCTGCAAGCGGAGACGAGCTGCGGGAGGACGGTCAGCGCGAAGTCCTTGAATGCGTAGGTGGGACCGTGCCACAATTCGAGGACGTAGAACCCTTCGTCCACCTTGGTCAAGGGGCAGGTATCCTCGTCGTCGAAACGGGAGTAGGCACGATTCGCTATCTCCAAGAGTTCCTCATAGGTGAACTCGTCGAGATACTTCGCCATCACGTAAGCGGAACGCTCCGCGTAGGTCATCTCACCCATCGAAGCTATTTCGTCAAGAGAAACCTGCGGGAAAGATTCGGGGACGAAAAGTCCCCCTTCCGGGCTGATGCCCATCAAGATGGCCTCGCTCCCCGTGACGGAGCGCGCGGCGTTTCGGGTGGAGATATATTTCATCGTTTTATCACTTTACCTTTTCGTTTTCGTATCCCTTCAGGAAGTCGGGAAGTTCGTCGGTGCTGGCGGAGAGCACGATCTCCACGGCGCTGTTCTTGCTCGCCTTCGCCACTTCGTCGTAGAAGAAGCCGAGGTCGGCGACCGCCTTGTTCGTGATGCGGTGCGCACCGTCGATGTAGAGGATGTCGATATCGGAGTTGGACGCCATCACGCCCTTCACGAACCCGGCGAGCTGCTCCTCTGTGCCCACGCCGAAGTTGGTGGCGTTAATCACTCTGATCCTGTAATTGAGATCGAAGTTGTAGCGGTCCACGTAGGTGATAAAGACGATGTTGCCCGAAGTCTTCTCCACCATGGAGTTGGCTTCGTCGATGAGCTTGCTCGTTTTGCCGCTGCCTTTGGCGCCGTATACGATTCTTAACATAATGATGACCTCCTATATTTTTTTATTATTATACAATATATACGCGCGAGATTTTACACGGAATAAAATTTTTGCGCGCAAAATCCCTACTTCTTCTTGCGCTTGACGCCCTTCTCGAGGACGGCGACGAACGCCTTATACCGCTCCTCGTCCGCCTCGCGCACCAGCTCGTCCAGCTCGTCGTCGCTCATGGCGGGCACCCTGCCGCTCGCGTACATCTCGTCCACGCGCGCCTTGATATGCGCTATCATGGGGTCGGACTTTAAGAGCTTATCCTCCTCGGGGAGGGAATAGTGATTGTTTATCCAATAGGCGATGCCCGCAAGCCCGCTGTTGTTATCCACGCAGACCATCGGGGGGCGATTGAGTATCTTGGTGGTATTGAAGATGTTATATATCTCCTCGTCCTTCATGAGGCCGTCCACGTGGACGCCCGCCCTCGTGACGTTGAAATCGCGTCCGACGAAGGGGGTGCGAGGGGGTATGTTGTAGCCGATCTCCCTCTTGAAGTAATCGGCGATCTCGGTGATGACCGAGAGGTCCATGCCGTCCGTCGTGCCCTTCAAAGAGGTGTACTCCACAGCCATCGCCTCGAGGGGGCAGTTGCCCGTGCGCTCGCCGATGCCGAGAAGGGCGCAGTTGACGGCGGAACAGCCGTACAGCCACGCGGTGGCGGCGTTGGTGACTACCTTATAGAAGTCGTTATGACCGTGCCACTCCATCTGCTCGCTCGGCACCTCGCCGTAACGCCACAAGCCGTATACCGTCCTCGGCACGCTCCTCGGGAGGGAGGAACCGGGATAGGTCACACCGTAGCCCAAAGTATCGCAGGCGCGCACCTTGATGGGAATGCCGCTCTCCTTAGAGAGCTTCATGAGCTCCCTGACGAAGGGGACGACGTAGCCGTAAGAGTCGGCGCGGGTGATATCCTCGAGGTGAGCACGGGGAACGATGCCCCTGTCGAGCGCCTTCTTGACGATGGAAAGATACTTGTCCATCGCCTGCGCGCGGGTCAAGTGGAGCTTATTGAAAATGTGATAGTCGGAACAGCTGACCAGAATGCCCGTCTCCTTGATGCCCATCTCCTTAACGAGCTCAAAGTCGGAGTCGGTGGCGCGTATCCAGCTCGTTATCTCGGGAAACTCGTAGCCGAGCTCCTGGCAGGCGCGCACCGCCGCCCTATCCTTCTCACTGTAAAGGAAAAACTCGCTCTGCTTGACGATGCCCTTCTTGCCGCCGAGGCGGTGGAGCATCTTATAGAGGTCCACGATCTGCTCGACCGTGAAGGGCTGCATGGATTGCTGTCCGTCGCGGAAGGTGGTATCGGTTATCCATAAGGACTCGGGAGTATTCATAGGCACGGTGAAGAAGTCGAACGCCGTGCGCGGCACGTTGTCGTAGTCGAAGAACTCGCGGAAGAGGTTGGGCTCCGCCACGTCCTGCAACGAGTAGGAGTAGGTCTGCTCCTGCAACAAATGCTTATGCGTATTGTAGAATATCATTGTTTCCTCCTTCGTCAGTCGTCTTGACTGCCTTTGAGAAGTTCGTTTTGTTCGTTGAGCGCCAGGGCGTCCAGCATCTCGAGCATATCGCCGTCAAGGAACTGTTCCAAGCTGTAGAGAGTCATGCCGATGCGGTGGTCGGTCACCCTGCCCTGCGGATAATTGTAGGTGCGTATCCTCTCGCTCCTGTCGCCGCTCCCCACCTGCGCCTTTCTCTTCTCGGCGTATTCCTTATCCGCCGCCGAGCGGTAATAGTCGTAGAGCTTGGACTTCAAGACTTTCATCGCCTTTTCCTTATTCTTTATCTGCGACTTTTCGTCCTGGCAGGTCACCACGAGCCCCGTGGGGATATGGGTGATGCGTATCGCGGATTCGGTCTTATTGACGTATTGTCCGCCCGCACCGCCCGCGCGATAGGTGTCTATCTTGAGGTCGGCGAGGTTGACGTCTGCGTCCACGTCCTCCACCTCGGGAAGTACCGCCACGGTCGCCGCCGAAGTGTGTATCCTTCCTTGCGACTCGGTCGCGGGCACCCTCTGCACGCGGTGGGCGCCGCTCTCGTATTTCAGCTTGCTGTACGCCCCCTTGCCCGATATCATAAAGACCGCTTCCTTGACGCCGCCGAGGTCGGTCATATTCATATCCACCTCTTCTGTCTTCCAATGCATCCTCTCGGCAAAGCGCATATACATACGCATGAGGACGGCGCCGAATAAGCTCGCCTCCTCGCCGCCCGTCCCCGCGCGGATCTCGATGACGACGTTCTTGTCGTCGTTGGGGTCCTTGGGTAGGAGCTTTATCTTCAAGGTATTCTTGAGTTCCTCCATCTTGCTTTCGGCAGCCTTCTTCTCCTCCTCCGCGAGGGCAAGGAGTTCCTTATCCGTTTCGCCAGAGAGGATCTCTTCGCATTCGCGACAGTCCTTTTCCGCCGCGAGGTAGAGGTCGTAGTCGGCGACGATGTCCGAGAGGGCGGAGTGCTCCTTCGCCACCTTTTGCCATTCGTCTTGCCTGGCTATCACTTGGGCGTCCGCGAGCTTATCGGTGAGCTCGAGGTAGCGCTCTTTCATCTTTTTCAGTTTGTCAAACATTTCGTATCACCTTCACGACGCGGTCGTGACCTTCGAGGTCGGGGATAACCGTTATTTCGCCCATATCGGCAAAGAGAGCGGAGACCGCTGCCCCTTGGTCGAAACCTATCTCGAGGAGCAAGACGCCGCCCACCTTTAGGCGAGGCGCGACGCCAAGCCGTATCTTTCGATAGTAGTCCAAGCCGTCCGCGCCGCCGTCCAGGGCAAGGCGAGGTTCGCGCTTGACGTAGTCGTCCAGTTTATCCACCTCCGCCGAGGGGATGTAGGGCGGGTTCGCCGTGATGAGGTCGAACTCTCCTTCTATATTATCAAACAGATCGCTCTTGAGTAGGGTCACGTTCGCGCCCGTACTCTCGACGTTCTCCCGCGCAAGAGAGAGCGCCTCCTCGCTGATATCCGTCGCGGTGACGTGTATCCCACCTTTTATAGAGAGCGCGATTGCGATCGCCCCGCTCCCCGTGCAGATGTCGAGGACGTTCAAGGCTTCCTTTGCGTCGGAGCGCAAAATATCGATATCTTTCAAGGCTTGCTCGACGAGGACCTCGGTATCCCCTCTCGGGATCAAGGCGCGAGAATCGCTCTTCAGCGTGACGCCGTAAAAATCCGTCTCGCCGAGCACGTACTGCAAGGGTTCGCCCTCTTTGACGCGGCGGGCGTAGCCTTTTGCTTCTTCCGCCTTATCTTCGTCGATCAGGGTCAGGGTCGGGAGAGCGCTGCGCTCTACGCCGAGCACCTTGACGAATATCCAATCCGCGACGGCGTCCGCCTCCCCCGTAGTCTTCAGGTCGGCGAGCATCGCTTGCCGCACGAGGCGATAGTCCTTGCGGATATTGAACTTGACGGTGGGGATACTCTCGTCCGCGTCCATCGCCATCACCGTTTTGAAGGCAAGGAGCGATACTTCGAGCATCGAGTCGTCGGGCTCCCTCGTCGTGAGGAGCTGGAACCACATTCCCGGCTTTTTGAGGATACGCACGAAGGCGTTGTCAAAGCGCGCGAGCCCCTTCAATACTTCGTAGGACACCCCCGCTACGATGGGAAGGAGGGCGAGGCGAGTGCCGAAACGGGCAAGGAAGGAAAGGAGCCTGTTACCGATATTGTCGAAGGTGGGCAAGAAGGCGCTTGCGAGAATGCTGATGAAAACGGTGATGACGAGGAAACTTGTGCCGCAACGGTCGTGCAGGCGAGACATTTTCCTCGCGTTCTCCACCGTGAGCTCCTCCCCCTGCTCGAAGCAGGTGATGACCTTATGCTCGGCGCCGTGATACATGAACACGCGTTTGATATCCGGGACGAGCGACACCAGGGCAAGATAGGCGAATAGGATGAGTAAGCGCACGCCGCTGACCACCAGATTACGCCAAACGTAATTGAGTTCGCGGAAGCCCGGGATATACTCCAAAAGAGCCACGATGCCGAGGGGAAGTGCGATAAACAGTCCCACCGCAAATACCACGCCGAGGATGACCCCGATATAGATGGCGATATCCATCGCGCTCTTCTTGCTCTTCTCCGCAAGCCACATTTCCAGCTTGCTCGGTTCGCCCGCGTCCTCACCGTAGAGTTCGGCGGAACGGGTGAGCACCTTGGAACCGATGATCATCATAATGAAAAAGTTCAAGAAACCGCGAAGCACGGGGACTTTCTTCCACCACGGTTCGCGTTCCTCGATCCTCGACGTTTCCACTTCGATCCTGCCGTCCTCGGTGCGCACTGCGGTGGCGACGCTTTTCTCGCCACGCATCATTACGCCTTCCATGACTGCCTGACCGCCGATTTTCGATACGAACTTTCTCATAGGCCACTATCTCGGCATATATCCTGCCGATACCTCAAACACAAAAAATGCGTTGTTTTCATTCAACAACGCACTTTCGTTTTTCTATTTATTTTCTGTTATAGCGGTTGTTGAACTTTTCTACCCTGCCGCCGGTATCGATGAGCTTCTGCTTGCCGGTGAAGAAAGGATGGCACTTGGAGCAGATATCGACGGAGATAACGTCGGTCTTCTTAGTAGTGCCGGTTTCAAACGTATTGCCGCATGCACAGACAACAGTCGCTTTTCTGTACTCGGGATGAATGGAATCTTTCATGCTAATACACCTCTTATGAATGTCTTTATGTATTGTTATTATACTTATGCACGGGGCGCAAGTCAACGATTTTTTCGCAATTATACGCAAATGATTTATTATTTTTTATTATTTTTTTATTTTACGAGGCGCACGAGGCGGAGGGCGTCACCCGATGAGGGTGAAATACAGCCCCAGCGTCTTTAACATATTCTGCACGATATAGAGGAGGGCGACGGAGAAAACGGCGCCGAGAAGGAGGGAGGACAGCACCACGAGCGCGTTCTCCGCAAGGGTGATGAGGCGGATATCCCGCTTTGACGCACCTGCGGCGACGAGGAGTTCGCGCTCCCTCTTTCTGTCGCGGTAGGCGGCGATGGCGGCGTTGATATATCCCGCGAAGGCAAAGAGCCACACGAGCACCTCAAAGAGGGTGAAGACCTTCATATAAGCGACGGCGAGGTCTGTCACGTAACCAAACGCCTCGGAAGAAGTGATAACGGTGCCGTCCAAGGCGTACTTTTCCGCTAAGCGGAAACGCGCCTCCTCCGTCCCATCCGCCAAACAGACGTTGGGGGCGAGCCCCAATCCGTACAGATCGGTAAAGACGACGGTGAGCGGGGTGTCTATAAGGGAAGCAATGACGAAGTCCACCTTACGGTCTTCCAGTTCCACCGTAAAGGTATCACCCACCTCAAGTCCGAGCTTGAGGGCGAGCCCTCCGCCGATCGCCGCCTTGCGCTCCGAACCCACGAAAGAGGCGACGTCCACCCCCAGTTCTTCGGCGTTAAATACCTTGTCGTACTGCTGACCGTAGGCGGCGAAGAGGGACACGGTATTATCCTTATTCCCCACGATGGAACTGCGGTTGGCAACGTAGGCGAGATAGGCGCCCGACACCCCCTCGACCTCCTGCGCTTCCTCCGCGAGGGAAGGAAGGCTGTCACTGCTTGCGGATATCATTATCTCCGCACGGAATAGTTTATCAAAGGAGGAAAGCTGATGATTGGCTTCGCCAATGAGCACCCCCACCGAGATGACCGCCATAACAGAGATGGCAAGGAGCCTTGCACCCGAATGGACGTGACGGTCATGCCTAGCGCCCGCGGCGGCGAGATAGAGTTTGCCCGCGGCGGGACGGTCCTTAGTAAGAAGCGACACAAGAGTTGCCACCCCCTTTATGGCGAGGGGCACGAGTGTGAAGAGGGAGAATAGTAAGGCAAAAAAGGCAAACGCCCCCACGAGGAAGGCTTGCTCCGTTCCCACAAGCGCCACCGCAACGAAGAGCGCGAGGAAAAGCGCACCGCAGAGAGAAGCGGGAAGAGAGCGAACGGGCCGCACGGGGGACGCCTCGTGAAGCATATCGTACAAGGGCGAATGGGAGAGTCGAAGGACGGGAAGGAGCGCCGACAAAAGCGCGAGCGCCACACCAAACAGCACGCCGACGAGCGCCGTCAGCCACCCCAAGGAGAAGGTGACGACCGTCCCCGTCAGATAGCCGAAGAGCGCCTGCACGCCGTAACCGGCGCCCAGTCCGACGAGAGCGCCCACCATGGCGTAAAGTAAGACCTCGGCGAGAAGATAGAGGCTCAAGGCGCCGCTCGTTGCCCCTACGCTCTTAAAGAGCGAGGCGGTGGCGACCCTGTTCTTCATCAAGAGAGAGACAGAAGTATAGATAAGTATCGCGCCGAGCGCGGCGGCGATGACCGCGATGACGAAGAGGAGGGTGCTTTGGTAGGAGAGGGTGACTTGCACCTCGCCCTCCGCAACGGGCGAAGCAAGGATAAAGAGGGGGTTGGCGTCCTCGATGAGCGCTTGCGCCTCCGCTTCATCCACGCCGAGCGAAGACATCTTTTGCTCGGATAAATCGATGAAAAAGCGGTTGTAAACTTTTATGTCGCCAAGGGACAAGATGCGGGACGCGCCCTCCTCGGCGAGAAGTGCGTCCACCTGTCGAAACACGCCCGACGTCGCCGCGATGCCCTCCACCTTGACGGGGAGTTTGCTCCCCGAGCCGTAGCGGCTGACGTACAAGTAGTCGTTGACCTGCGCCCCTATTTTCTCGGCGAAGGTATCGGACAAAACGATGCCAGTGGTTTGACCGCTGTATCCTCCCGAAAGGAAGGTCACCGCGTTATAAGCGGCAAGCTCGGAAAGGTCGGTGGCGTAGACCTCGGCGAAAGCGCCCTGCCCCTTCGTGCCGACCGAAGCGAAAAAGTCGTATCCCGCGTGCAAAGCGCCGTACTTCTCGGCGTGCGTTTCCAAGGTGCGATACATCCCGCTGTCCGCCGTCAAATAATAGGTGGAATACTCTTCCGATAGAGTGGCTTCCAGCTCGCATTCTCCCGAAAGCGCGCGGTAAGAAGCTATCGCGGTATCGCGCACGGAGGAACGCAAGGCAAGCGCCGAGGTGAAAGTAGCGACGGCTATCGCCACCGCCAAAACGATCATGATCGGCTCCCAAATCTTTTTCTTTAATCCGAGAAGGAGACTTTTAAAAAAAATCACGATATCCTGCCGTCCTTTAGGTGGATGCGGGCATTGCCGTACGAAGCGCCCTGCTCGCTGTGCGTGACCTGCACGACGGTGACGCCGTACCTTTTATTGAGGTCGGACAAAAGGCGCATGACCGCCTCCGCGTTCTCGCTGTCCAGGTTGCCCGTAGGCTCGTCGAGCAGGATGACTTCGGGGTCGTGAATGACGGCGCGAAGGATAGCCGCCCTCTGCTGTTCGCCGCCCGAAAGGGTGTCGGGGTAGGCGTCCAGGACGGCGCCGAGATGGGTGAACTCTATGAGTTCATCGAATTTTTCCTTGTAGAGCGAAGTTTTCTTTCCGTCCAAGACGAGGGGCAGGAGGATATTCTCCCTGACCGTCATCGTGGGAATGAGGTTAAAGAATTGATAGACGTATCCGAGCTTGGTGCGGCGCATCTTGGCAAGCGCTTTTTCCGAGAGAGAGGCGATATC
Organism: Christensenella sp. UBA3798; assembly: GCA_002368735.1. GTDB lineage: Bacteria > Bacillota > Clostridia > Christensenellales > CAG-1252 > CAG-1252. The sequence goes on along the minus strand of DFEQ01000058.1, from coordinate 134 downwards.
CACGCCCCCGATGGTCACGCTGCCGCCGTCGGGGCGAAGCACGCCGCCCATGATGCCGAGAAGGGTGCTTTTGCCGCTGCCGCTCTCCCCCGTAATGGAGAGAAAATCTCCTTTCTTGACGGTGAAAGAAACCG
>DFEQ01000097.1:27420-27631 GCA_002368735.1 Christensenella sp. UBA3798 | reverse complement strand
AGGGCTTCTGCTCGTAGGAGCACTTGACCATATACACTTTGCAGTCGATGCCGAGATAGGCGCACGCCATGCTCAGCGCGGTGCCCCACTGTCCTGCGCCCGTCTCGGTGGTGACGCCCACGAGACCCTGCTTCTTGGCGTAATAGGCTTGCGCGATGGCGGAATTCAGCTTATGGCTGCCGCTCGTATTGTTGCCCTCGAACTTGTAGTA
>DFEQ01000097.1:11235-27366 GCA_002368735.1 Christensenella sp. UBA3798 | reverse complement strand
AACTTGTAGTAGATCTTCGCGGGAGTGCCGAGCTTCTTCTCCAAGCAGTAAGCGCGGACGAGGGGAGAGGGACGATACATCTTGTAGAAGTCCTTTATCTCCTCGGGGATCTCGATATAGGGTGTGTCGTTGTCGAGCTCCTGCTTGACGAGCTCTTCGCAGAAGACGGGTGCGAGGTCTTCGGGCGTCACCGGCTTTCCCGTCGCGGGGTTCACGAGGGGAGCGGGCTTTTCCTTCATATCGGCGCGGACGTTATACCACGCCTTAGGCATCTCGGACTCTTCGAGATAGATCTTGTAGGGTATCACTTTTTCTTCTTTACTCATGGTATAAACCTCCTTGTATTTTACGCCGATGAGGCGATATTCACCTTTTTCTTTTTGGCGAGGATAATAAAAATGCCCCGACAAAAGAACTATCTTTTGCCGGGACAGGTATTCCTGCGGTGCCACCCTGCTTGGCGCCATTTCAGCGCCCACTCTTAACGCACGTTCCATGCGCTCGACTTTGATGACGGAGGTCGTGCTCCGGCTCGCATACTCGGGGAAACCCCTTTCCGCTTCGCCCTCGGAAGCCCATTCGTTCGTGCTTTCTCTGCCGCGATCTCACCGCCCGCGCGCTCTCTTTGAGTGAAGCTTACACGACTACTCTTCTTCCTCAACGGTTTTCTTCATTGTAGCACCGCTTTGAGCCGCTGTCAAATAGTTTTGCAAAAACTTTCACACATTTTTGTCGGTCGCACGGGGAGAAATGATATATTTCGGCGACATAAAAGGAAGTGCGCGCGCATAGTTTTATATATAAGAAAACAGGAGGATAACGTATGGAACAGACAACGGCAAAAAGATCGCATTCATTATGTATCAAGAGCGATACCACCGTGACGGGGGTCACGCAGGTCGTGGAGATCGGAGAGAAGGAAGTCCGGGTCGCGGTGGGGGAGAAAACGCTTACCTTGACGGGGAACGGCTTTAACGCCGAGAAGCTCTCTCTCGAAGAGGGGGTGCTCGTACTTTCGGGGGAGGTAAGCGCCGTCAAATACGCCGACAAAGCCGAGGCAAAGAGCTTTTTGAAAAAGTTGTTCAAATGATCGTAGCGGAGTGCTCCGTCTTTCTCACCATGCTGGCGGGCGGGATGGTCGCCGCCTTCGTCGCCACCTTTTTTCTTGCGCTCGGCGGAGCGTCCAAGGCGGCTCGGTGCGTTTTTGACCTCTTGACCCCCATCTGCGTGGGCGGGATATTCCTGCTCTTCCTCTATCTGTCTTCAAGCGGGGTCTTTCGCGTGTATGCCCTCGTGGCGTTTGTTCTCGGCGGGGCGCTTTTCAGGTGGCTGTACCACCTTATTCGACCATACTTAAAAAAGATCCTTTGCCGCTTGACCGTCCCTATAAAGTCCCTAGAAGATAGGGTGGAAAGGCGGCTTTTGCCCCTTCGCGAGAAGCGCGAAAGAAAGAGGGCGGAGAGACGCCTGTTGCGAGAGGAAAAGCGCCGCCACCACGCCGAAGAAAAGGCGAAACGCCGCCTTGAAAAGCAGGAGATCGGGCGTGAAAAAGAGGAGAAAAAGGAGAGGAAGCGCCGCTTGGCGGCGCGGGAAAAACGTGAGAAAGAAAAACGGCGACTTGTCGCGCACAAAAAAAGAGAAAAAGTAGAGCGGCGCAAAGCAAAGTGCTTCACGAGAAATAGCGCTTCGCGTGTTGGCACTTTTCTTTTGAAGAAAAGTACCCAAAAGAAGGTGGGGGTTGCGATTCCCCCAAACCCCTAAACGCTTTTTGATCGGAGCTCGCTTCGCGAGGAAAAGAAGATTTGGGCATGGTGCATCGTGACAATAAGTGCATAGCAAAGTGATACGAGGAGCTCGGCTCCGCAGGTCGAACGCTATAAAGGGGGAAAGGTGTAGAGTGTTCTTTGAGTGTAGCGATAAGGCACGCTTGTGTGTGGTTTTCGAGTTTTCCATCAAGTGCGTCGCTCGGCTTTGAGTATTATCTATCGGAGCTAACGCGACCCTTGATTCTGCATTTCGCATTCCGCATTCCGCATTACTTCGCGGGTACGAAGCAATCGATGCACCCGCCGCGGCACTCTACGATAAAGCAAAGTCATTGACAAGAGCGCGCGGTTCGCGCTAAAATAACATAAGATAAGAAAATAAATGGAGATATACCCGTGACGATAAAATTTCTGACGCCGGTGCAGTTATGGCAGGATTACGACCCCGTTTCCGCACCGCTCGACATTTCCATAGAGTACAACAAAGAGGTGGGCGACCTCTCGGTGAAGGGCGCCTATTTTACCGCCTATGCCGAGGATGGGGAGTCTGTTCGCGCTTTTGCCGAGATAAAGACCGCCACCCCCTCGCCCAAGAAGGCGATCCTCTGCGTGATGAATAATGCCGACCAAGCCGCGATGGCGGAGGGCTTTGACGAACTCATCAAAAGGGGTTTCGCCGTCATGACCCTCGACGTCAGCGGCGTGCCCGGCGAGGAGGGTAGGTGCGCCCGTTACAGCGAGGGCTTGTCCTATGCTTCCTTCGCCGCGGGTACCCCCGACAGATTTTTGGCTTCGCCTTCGGCGAAAAATTCTCCCGTATTTCTCTGGACGAAGATGGCGAGGAGGGCTATCACCCTGCTCGAATACTTCTATCCCAAGGCACGTACTGCCGTGATGGGGGCGGAGACCGCGGCGGATATCGCCTGGCAGGTCGCCGCAACGGATAACCGCGTTGCCGCCCTGGTGGCGCTTCTCGGCGATTATTCCGACCCGCCTACGACGGAGGAGGATACTTCCAATGCGGACAGCTATACGATGGCTCTCAGTGCAAAGAGCGCCGCACGCCAACTGAAGTGCCCCTGCCTCATCGCCACGGCGGCGAATGCGCACGGCGGTGACGTGGGAAAGATAAACGAAGTGGCTTGTCAGCTGCGCGAAGGGCTGAATTATACCCTCGTCGTTACGCCGCGGACGGGGACGCAGATAAACGCTTCCGACCTCCTGCTGACCTATAAGTGGCTCGACCGTACGCTGAAAGGGGAGGCGACGCCCGAGCTTCACCTCTCTTCCGAGCTCGTGGGGGATGAACTCACCTTTGCCCTCGCGTGCGAGTCGGCGAAGATACAGAGCGCAAGTCTCTTTTATTCCTACAACGACGCCGAGCCCGGTTGCCGCCATTGGCACGAAGCGCTGATGCGCAGGCGGGAAGACGGCGCCTTCACGGTGGAGGTTCCCGTCTGGATGGGCGACCACGAAGTGTATGCCTATGCCGTCGCCACCATCTCGGGCGGCTTGTCCTACGCCAGCAAGGGCTTTGGCACTTTGGTGACGTCCGACACGCCGTATATGACCAGCCACTTCCTCTTGGACACCGAGTCTGACCACGGCTTTTATTCGGATAATTCAGAAAAAACCTTCCTCGCCTTCAAGGACGACTTTATGATAAAGGACGCGCCCGACGGCGTGCCCGGCTTCTGCGGGAAGGGGAAGCTCCGCACCAATATCCTCTCCGAGCAGGGTCGTTACGAGCCTGCGACCGCCCTCCACCTCAGCGCCTATTCGGGCACCGATGGGGAGATCCGCGTGATTTTACTGAAGGCAGAGGAAGAGGGCATCGTCGAGTACGTCGCCACTTGCCCCCTCGAAGCGGGCGAATGGACCCGCCTGTCCTTGGAGGTGGACGACTTCAAGACCGAGGACCTCATCCCGATGAAGGATTGGGATGGTCTATGCAGCATAATCCTCCCCGATACGGACGATAAATACTATAATAATTTCCTTTGGATGTGACTTATGGCAGCTGATGAAAAGAAGACAAACGTATTAAAAGTCCTCATAGAGATCGTACTTTGCTTGATGATCGCGATCATCCTGGTCGGGCTCGTTCAGCAGTTCTTTCTCGCCCCTGTCGCCGTCAGCGGCGTATCCATGATGCCCACCATCAATTCGTCGGGTGACAAGGTCTTCGTGCAGAAGAAGTTTTTCAATATCGAGCGCGACTGCGTCGTGGTCTTCTATCGTCCCAACAGCGACGACGTGACCACCGAAAACCCGGCAAACTCCATCTCGTTCGCGGACTTCTTTAATTCGCTCCCCTTTATCAACAAGATACCGAATCTGTCCGAAGAATCCGATGTTTCCAATGATTATACCTGCGTGATAAAGAGGGTCATCGGCATCCCCGGCGACCATATAGAGATACGTTACGTTTCCTCTAATCAGGCGCAGCTTTTGCGCAACGGCGAGATCGTGAGCGGCTTCTTGATGACCCCAAAAAAGCTTGGCTACGGCGGTGTGTACGAGGGGGAATGGGACGTCGGCGAAGGCGAACTCTTCGTGCTCGGCGACAATAGAGATAACAGCTACGACAGCGAGGATTACGGCTGCATCCAGTCCTCCTGGTTGATGGGTAAAGTGGTGCTTGCCAAGATAAACGGCAAGTATCAGCGCAATATTTGAGGCAGAGGATGAAACGCCTTCTTGCCGTTTTGCTTTTTCTCGTCCTGCTTCTCGGCGCAGTTTCCTGCAAGGAAGAACTGCCCGCGGAGGAGGACTCTTCTTTTACCGTGACCTTCGTCACCACGACCCTCCCCTATGAAGCGGCGGCGCCCGAGCGCGTCACGGTCAAAAAGGGCGAAAGCACATCCCGTCCCGCCCTCGACGCGCAGGCGACGGCGGGCTACGTGGTGATATGGACCAAGGACAGCACGAAAAAGACCCCCTACGACTTCTCCGCCGCGGTAGAAGAGGATATCGTCCTCTATGCCGTCGAGGTGCCGCGCGAGTACACGGTGACTTACCTTATGGAGAAGGGCAAAAACAGCGCGAATAACCCCACCACCTTCACTATGGCGACCGAGACCATCGTCTTAAAGGAGCCCACCATGCCCTTTGGCTATCGTTTCATCAAGTGGGCGTATTACGACGACCCAGACAGCGTGGTGGATGTGATCGAGAAGGGCACGGAGGGCGACGTCGTACTTCGCGCCGTGTATGCCCCCGTCGAGTATACCGTCACCTATCTGGAGGCGGGTGAGGAAAACCCCAATCCCCCGACCTACGTTTTCGGGAGCACGTTGTCCCTGGAAAGTCCCTTGAAAGAGGGGTTCGTCTTCCGCGGGTTCACCATCGCGGGGGACGTGGATAAGACGCCCGTTACCACGTTGACGGCGGAGTTCGTCGTGGCGCATCGCACCGCGCTGTTTTACGAGAACGGTACGATCTGTTTAGTCGCTAATTGGGAGGTGAAAGAGTGAGATCTGTGATCGCGGGAGCCAGCGGAGATATCGGAGAAAGCATCGCAAGGGCGTTTGCGAAGAGGGGGGACGACCTGGTCCTTCTGTATCACTCCGCCGAGGAGCGCGTCCAAGCGCTCGCCGCCGAGATAGCCGCGCTCGGCAGAATGGTCATTGTCAAGCAGGTAGACTTTGCGTGTGCAGAGGCTACCGAAGAGGCGCTCGCTTCTCTGGAGAAGGTTTTCGGCGCGCCCGACGTCCTCGTCAATGCGGCGGGGATCAGCCTTGTAGCCCCCGTCTTTGATACTTCGGTGGATGCGTGGGATAGGATATTCAGCATCAACGCGCGTGCGGTATTCATTGCGTCAAAATGGGCGGCGCGAAATATGCTCTACGGCGGAAAGATCGTTACGATATCTTCGATATGGGGTTCTCGCCCCGCCGCGTGCGAAGCGGCGTACGCAGCCTCCAAAGCCGCGGTGGAAAGCTTTACGAAGTCTTTCGCCAAGGAGGTCGGCTCGCTCGGCATCACCGTCAACGCCATTGCCGCGGGTATGATAGATACCAAGATGAACGCCTGTTTTACCGCCGAGGAGAAGGCGGCTTTTACCGGTGAACTTGCTTTGAAGCGCATGGGCACGCCCGAGGACGTCGCGAATGCGGCGCTTTTCCTGACGAGCGACGCGGCGAGTTATGTTACGGGATGCGTGCTGGGGGTCGACGGCGGACTATAAGCGGCGGCGTATAGCGGCACGCATACTTCGCTAACTATTTCATCAAAGGGCAGTTACGTACAAGGAGTACGCGCCTGCCCTTTTCTTCAAAGAGCGCTCGTCTTCGCACCACTCTCCACCGCCGGCGCGCGAGTAAGCCGACTTGTCGCCGAAACGCTCGGAGCGCATTCCTTCCGCGACGGTCCTCGGCTTCTCGCTCGCTTCGCTCCGAGACTATTGTCTCGTTCGCGTTTTTACGGAGCGTTCATAGGCTCATTCGCACACAAAGGCACGCAGTCCGCGTGCCTTTTGCTTTTGCTCCGGAGCCCATTTCCGCTCCGAGAAGAGGATGGTTTGAAATTGCTTTTTTTGATTTACCTATTGACCCGCTCCGCAGGACACCGCAACGCACGCACAGCGTGCAATTCACGACCGATAGGTCAATTCACGAGGCGAACGCCTCAATTCACGCGCCAAAGGCGCAATTCACCCATTTCCTTAACTGCTCGCAGTGCGAGCAACTTCACTATTCGCTCTTAGCGAATAACTTCACTGACGAAGTCAACTTCACTCGCCGACAGGCGAACTTCACTGCGCGCCGCGCTATTGAATTAGTTTTCGCACAAAAAAAGGCGGCAGTCCTGCCGCCTTGTATCCGCATTATAATATGTGGATCGTTTATCCTTTCGCTTCCTCCAAAGGGGGCGTGTCCGAATCGGCCGCAGAGGGCTCCTTGGAGAGCAATCTGTGGCTCGTCAAGTCTATCGCAAACGCGCCGAGGGGCGCCGTGATGATGATGGAGAGGACGGCGGCTGTCAGCACGACGGGGCCGCACCCGAGACCCATCGCGAGGGGGATGGCGCCGAGCGCCGCCTGCACCGTGGCTTTGGGAATATAGGCGATGGCGCAAAAGAGTCTTTCTTTGAAAGAAAGAGGAGTCTTGATGAGCGAGAAGAACACGCCGCCCATGCGGAAGAGCAGGGCGAGGAAGATGATCCCCGCGATGGCGCCGCCGCTTTTCGCGACGTAACTGAGGTCCACCTCCGCGCCCACGAGCACGAAGAGGATAATCTCGGCGAGCACCCATATCTTCTCGTATTTTTTGGAGAGGCGAGCGGAGCGGATGGGGTCGAGGGCGTTATAGACCACGCCCACAGTCACCACCGCAAGCATGGCGGAGAAGGGCACGTAGGCGGCGATGGCGTTTTCCAGCGTAACGAAGAGGAAGGCGAAAGATATCATCACGATGATCTTGATGGTATCGCGTGTATGCACGTGGCGGAAAAAGAGGACGAGGAGATAGCCGACTCCCGCGCCCACGCCGATGCCCAGCACGATGGAAACGGGCACTTCCCAAAAGATGGAAAAGTCGAAGTTGCCTCCCTTCGCCATCCCCACGAGGGCGGTGAATGCGACGATGACGAAGATGTCGTCCATCGAGGAGCCCGCGTTGACCATCTGCGGGACGGCGTGCAGGGTGCCGTACCTTTCCTCCTGCAGGGCTATCATGCGGGGAACGACCACGGCGGGGGAGACCGCCGCGATGACGGTGCCCATGATGGCGCTCTCGAGGAGGGTGGTGCCGATAAATAGGGTGGCGAAAAGCATATACCCCACGATCTCGGTGAGGGCGGGTATCATGCACATCATGACGGCGGGTCTGCCGACGATCTTGAGATCTTTGATGTTGAGCGAAAGCCCCGCGCGGGTCAGGATGACGATGAGCGCTATCTCGCGAAGCGATGAACTCACCTCGATGATGGGTCCCGCGATGAGGTTGAGAAGGTGCGGCCCGAGGATGATGCCGACGAGCAGCATCCCGAGAAGAGGGGGCAATTTGATAGCGCGGAAAATCGAGCCGAGTATCACGGAAGAGAGCAAGATGAGCGCCAAACTGGTCAAGAAATCCATCGTGTATTACCTCCTTCCGATTTTTGTCGTACATAGTGTAGTGCGCTCGCGATGGAATGTCAAACAAAATGCGATAGGTGATGTGGGGGCGGGGTGGCAAATGCCTTTTCGGGGGAGGGGCGCCGCCGACTTTTAGACACTTTTTCAAAAAAAACTTTCGTTTTTATCCGCTCCGTTGTATAATAACTGACGTAGTACATCCGCGCATAGGCGCATTAAAGAGGCTATTTTATGGATAAAAAGAAATTTTACATCACCACCCCTATCTATTATCCGAGCGGCACTTGGCACCTCGGCACCTGTTATACCACCGTCATATGCGACGCCATCGCCCGCTTCAAGAGGAAGCAGGGCTATGACGTCTTTTATCTGACCGGGACCGACGAGCACGGGCTCAAGATAGAGCAGAAGGCGAAGGAGGCGGGCGTCACCCCCAAGGAGTACGTGGACGTCAAGGTCGCCAATCTCAAGGCGCTCTGGGCCCGCTTGAAGATCAGCTACGACAAATTCATCCGCACGACGGACGACTATCACGAGGCGGCGGTCAAGAAGATATTCGATAAATTATACGAGCAGGGCGATATCTACAAGGGCGAGTACGAGGGCTATTATTGCGTGCCCTGCGAGACCTATTGGACCAAGACCCAGCTCGCGGACGGCAAGTGCCCCGACTGCGGCAGGGAGGTCAGTATCGCCAAGGAGTCCTGCTACTTCTTCCGCCTCAGTAAATATCAAGACAAACTCATCAACCTGCTCGAGAACAACGAGGAATTCCTCCTCCCCAAGTCCCGCCGCAACGAGATGATCAATAACTTCCTGAAGCCGGGTCTCAGCGACCTTGCGGTGACCCGCTCCACCTTTTCGTGGGGCGTCCCCGTCAGCTTTGACCCCAAACACGTTATCTACGTGTGGATAGACGCGCTGATGAACTACGTGACCGCCCTCGGCTACGCCGGGGAGGACGACACCCTCTATAAGAAGTTTTGGCCCGCCGATATCCACATGATGGGCAAGGAGATCGTCAGATTCCACTCCATCATTTGGCCGGCGCTCCTGATGGCGCTCGATATCCCCCTTCCCAAGAAGGTGTACGGTCACGGCTGGCTCCTCATGGGACAGGATAAGATCAGCAAGAGCAAAGGCAACATCGTGGACCCCATCGAGCTCGCCGACCGCTACTCGGTGGACGCCGTGCGCTACTATCTCCTGCGTGAGATCCCCTTCGGACAGGACGGCGCCTACACGACGCGCGCCTTCCTCTCCCGCCTCAACGCCGACCTTGCCAACGACCTCGGCAACCTTGTCAAGCGCACCGTCGCGATGGTGAATAAGTACGAGGGCGGCACTATCCCGAAGTGGAGCGGAGTAAAGGAGAATACCGACGACGAGATCATCCGCTTGGCGGAGGCGACGCTGGACGAAGTAGCCGCCAATATGGACGAATTGCACATCCCCGAGGCACTCGAGCGCATCTTCCGCTTGGTGCAGCGCGCCAACAAATACATTGACGAAAACGCCCCCTGGATCCTTGCCAAGGACGAAACCAAGAAAGGTCGCCTTGCCGACGTGATGTACGTGCTCTTGGAGTGCATCCGCATCACGGGCATCCTCATCGAGCCCTTCCTCCCGGATACGGCGGCGAAGGTTCTCTCCTCCTTTGACGGCTTGACGGCGGAGGAAACCACTTTTGACAGCACGAAGAAGTTCGGCTCCTTGAAAGCGCCCGCCGTTATCGAGCGCGACGCCATCTTTATGCGCGTGGACGTAGAAAAGGAGATAAAGGACTTAGAAAGCAAGATAGAAGAGGCTCCCAAGGCGGAGGAAGCCCCCGAAGCGCCCCTCCCGCCCGAGATCACGATAGACGACTTTATGAAGGTCGGCTTGCGCGTGGGCAAGGTGATCGCCGCCGAGAAGATGGAAAAGACCGATAAACTCCTCGTGATGAAGGTGGAGGTCGGCAAGGAAGTGCGCACCATCGTCAGCGGCATCGCCAAATATTACACCCCCGAAGAGATGGTGGGGAAGCAGGTCGTCGTGGTGGCGAACCTCGCGCCGCACACCTTCCGCGGTGTGGTCAGCCAGGGTATGCTGCTCTGCGCCGACGACGGCAAGGGCGGTATCGTCCTTGTCAGCCCCGAAAAAGCCGTTCGCTCGGGGAGCGAAGTAAGATAATGCTCATAGACGCGCACGCACATCTCGACGACCCCATCCTCGCGCCCCGCGAGATAGAGGTGATACGGGCGGCAAAGCAGGCGGGCGTCGCCGTCATCGTCAACGCTTCCTCCGATCTCTCCTCCTCCGAAGCCTCGGTCGCCCTTGCGAGGCGCCACAAGGAGGTGTACGCCGTCGTCGGCGTGCATCCGCATGAAGCCAAGACCTATTCTCCCGCGGTGGAGAAGAGGCTCGTGGAGCTGGCGGCGGAAAAGAAGGTGGTCGCCTTCGGCGAGATAGGCTTAGATTACCACTACGACCTCTCCCCGCGAGAGGACCAAAAGGCGGTTTTGGAGCGCGAGATAGCGCTTGCGGCGGACCTTTCTCTCCCCGTCGTTTTCCACGTCAGGGAGGCGTACGAAGATTTCAACGCCATCATTCAAAGAAACAAGAGATATCTGACGCGCGGCGCCCTCTTGCACTGTTACGGCGGGAGCGCCGAGCTCGCAAGGTACTATTCGGGGGAGATGGACGCCTATTTCTCCTTTGGCGGCGTGCTGACCTTTGCCAAGCACAAGGACGTCGTGCTCGCAGCCATACCGCAAGCGAGGCTGCTTCTTGAGACCGACTGCCCGTATATGACCCCCGTCCCCTTTCGCGGCACCCCCAACGAGCCCAAATATATCCCTTTGGTCAGGGATAAGATGGCGGAACTCACGGGGCGGAGCGCCGAGGAAGTGGAACGCGTGACCACAGAGAACGCTCTTTCCTTTTATTCGATAAAGCTATGATGATCAACGGCGAATACTTCAATATCGACTTTCAAAAGAAGTTCGGGCAGAACTTCATCTTTGACCGCAATCTCTTGGACGCTATCGCCGTGGACGCGGGCGTCACGAAGGAGGACGTCGTGGTGGAGATCGGCGCGGGGGCAGGGACCCTCACCGCCGCGCTATCGGACAGGGCAAAGCAAGTCGTCGCTTACGAGATAGACGAGGCGCTCCGTCCCGTTTTGGACAGGACGCTCGCCGCTAAAAGCAACGTTCGCGTTATCTACGAGGACTTTTTGAAGAAGAAGGACGCCCTTCCCACCCCCTTCAAGGTGGTGGCGAACCTTCCCTATTACGTGACTACACCCATCGTGATGCGTTTGCTCGAAGGGGAGGAGCGCCCCGAAAGCGTGACCGTGATGGTGCAGAAGGAGGTTGCGGAGCGCTTGACCGCCGCCCCCGGCACATCGGAGTACGGCGCGATCACCGCTTCTATGAATTTGGTGGCTGACGCCTACGTCACGAGGATCGTCGGGCGTCAATGCTTCCTGCCGCCCCCCAACGTGGACAGCGCGGTGGTCAAAATAGACGTGAAAGACAAAGGCTACACTACGGAGGAGATAGCGGAAGCCAGGCGGATCATCCGCGCGGCGTTCAATATGCGCCGAAAGACGCTCGGCAACGCCCTCGCCCCCCTCTTTGGAGGCAAGGAAAGGGCAAACGCCGTCATCACGGCGGCGGGATTCCCCGCGAACGTTCGCGGCGAGACCCTCTCGGCGGCGGACTACGTCCTACTTGCCCGTGCCGCTTTGGGGTGCGTTTGACCTGCCGTTTCTCAGGCAGGCGACCTGGGCTGCCACGAGGGAAGAGACCGTTTGCAGCGTTATCTGCAATCGTGCGAGCTCGTCAAGGCTCTTCCCCTTCATCAGCGCTTCGGCAATGAGGTAGGCGGCTTTTATATCGGCGTCCATACCCACAAAATATGATTTATTAAGAAAAAATGATAATTTTAAGGTACGTTTAATGTTACAATAATAGTATGGCTACAGAAAGGTCGGCGTTCTATCGCCGAAAAGGAAGTGCAACATGAAGAAGAAATCGATTGTCTTGATAGCTATCCTCGCCGTGCTTGTCCTCGTTGTGGGACTGGCGGGCTGTTCTCTCATTGGCAGTACGACCGATCAGCTCGCAAATACCGTAAACGGAGACGCCCAGACGAACACCGTCACCACCTATAGCAACGTGTCCAAGGACGACCTTGAAGCCGCGCTCACCAAATATCGCGAGATAGCGGAGACGCTCTCCGAGCGCGTGACCAAGCTGGAGGAGGCCGTGCGTCAGACCGTTACGACCGCCAAAGCCAATATCGGCGCCTATGCCGTGACCTACGTGGACAGCGTGCTCAATATCTCTTGCTTGGAGTCTCAGTACAATCTCGGTTGCCAAGGCACAGGCTTCGTGATCACCGAGGACGGCTACGTCATCACCAATAACCACGTGATCTACTACGAGGAGACCGTCTACGATACCGAGAACATACAGCGCGGGTGGTTCGGCTATTCTTACGGGACAAAGCAGGTGTCAGGCGTGTATTCCTCTATCAAAGGCGCCTTTGACGTCACCAGCAAGTATTATGACGACGAAAAGGCGTACACCTTGCAGTTCGTCTATCGTGACCCCGCCTACGACCTTGCGCTTTGCAAGATCGTGGAGAGCGTGCCGGTCGGGACGGCGTGGAATGCTATCCCCTTCTATGAGGGCGACGTATTGCGCGGCGACGAGCTCCTTGTGCTCGGCAATGCGCAGGGCTACGGGCTCTCCGCCACCGCGGGCATCGTTTCCATGACGGGCAAGACGTTCACGGACTATCCGAAACTCACCTTTATCCAGACCGACGCCGCCATCAACGGCGGCAACTCGGGCGGCCCCGCCATCAATATCTACGGCGGACTCGTGGGAGTGGTGAACTCCAAGTTTGTCAGCACCAATATCGAAAACATGGGCTTTGCCATCGAGCTCAGCAAGGTCAAGGAATTCCTCTCCGCCGCGGAGACCAACGCGTCGGTGACGGTGACCTACAAGACCATCTCCGCGCCCGCGGTGGATAGCGCCGAACAAGCGGCGGCATGACGCTGACGAAAGACAGGTAAATACGAAAGGCGGCAGAGATGCCGCCTTTTAATTTGGAACGAGGGATCGGGCGTTACTGGCGCGGGGCACGAAAAGGGGAAACAAAGCGAAAGGACGATCTCCCTCTCGGACTAAAAATGCATGCAAAAACATAGAAATACTCTATGAATATCGTTTTCTTCATTCTCTTTTTCGCCAGTCTTGCTTATATGCTTTTCGTCGATCCGGCGGGAGCGACGGCGGCGGCGCTTTCGGGCGCGGAGAATGCGGTGACCCTCTCGATAAAAATGCTCGCCGTGTACGCCCTGTGGCTCGGCGTGCTCGGCGTGATGCGGCGTAACGGCGTGGCGGACGTGATCTCACGCCTCTTTCGCCCCATTATCAAGCGGGCGTTCAAAGGGGAGAAGAAAGAGACGCAGGACCTCATTTCGCAAAACCTCGCGGCGAACTTTCTCGGCATCGGCAGTGCGGCGACCCCGCTCGGCATCGAGGCGGTGCGCCTGATGCAGGGGGAGGACACAGACGCCACTCATCACACCGTGCTCTTTATCGTCGTCAACGCTTGCGGGGTACAACTGCTGCCCGCCACCATCATCGCCCTCCGTGCGCAAGCGGGGAGCGCGTCCCCCGCCGACGTCTTTCTCCCCACCGTGATATCCACCCTCGTGACCGCCACGATAGGCGTCGTTCTGTGCTACCTCACAAGGGGGCGCTGCAAGGGACATTCTAGGGGGAAAAAGCCTTGAGCGCCTATATCCTTCCCGCCTTTATCGCCGCAAATTTCCTCGTGGGCGCCATACGACGCGTGCCCGTCTTTGACGCATTCGTCGAGGGGGCAAAGGAGGCGTTTACCCTCGCATTGCAAGTGTTCCCCTATCTTGCCGCCGTGCTCATCGCCGTTAATCTTTTTAAGGAGAGCGGGCTCTCGCTCCTTCTCGCAAAAGCGGCGAGCCCCGTATTTAACGCGCTCGGCATTCCCGCCGAACTGACAGAGCTCATCGTCGTCCGCCCCATGAGCGGGAGCGGGAGTATCGGACTCTTAGCCGAAGTCTATCGCACCTGCGGCGCGGACTCTTACGCATCGCGTGCGGCAAGCGTCATCGTGGGGAGCTCGGAAACGGTATTCTACGTGGCGGCGCTCTACGGCGGGGGCAGGGTAAAAAGGTATAAAGGGGCTATCGCCATCGCCCTCTTTGCCACCTTCGCGGGGACTGTCATCTCCTGCCTGCTCTGTCGCTTTTTGTGAATAAACGCGCCTTGCTCCGTCAAAAATAGAGATATCAAATAAAAGGAGGATAATATATGAAATATTATCACACCGGCGAAAAGCCCGGAGACGGCACCTACAGCTGCACCAACTGCGGCACCAACGTGACCCTCGGCAAGAACGACAAAGTCCCCCCTTGTCCGAAGTGCACCAATACTTCCTTCACCAAGGACTGAAGAGGAAAAGAGCAGCCTGCGGGCTGCTTTTTTATACGCATTCTCGGCAAATCGTTAGACAACGATGGTTTTTTGTGTTATCATCATAGCGTTCCCGTTCGGGACGTATCGAGATGTTCCTTGCTTAACCATCTCAATAAAAAACAAGGAGGTCACGTCTGTGACAACGATCAAAAACTTTTTTACCGAGATCAAGATATTGCTCCGAAGCATCCCCTCTTCTATCACCGCGCTATTCGTGACGGCGGTGGTCATGATGAACCTCTTAGCCAATAAGAGCATCGACACGGGGACGAGTTGGCTTGCCTTGGATTGCGGCATCATTCTTTCCTGGCTCGTCTTTCTCCTGATGGACGTCACCACCAAGCGCTTCGGCGTGCGGGCGGCGAATATTTTGTCCATTATCGCGCTCGTTATCAACCTCTTTTTCTCCGCGTTCCTGATCGCCGCGTCCCATATCCCCGGGGTGTGGTCGCAGTCTTTCGTCGAAGGGTCGGAAAACGTCATCAACGGCGCTCTCGACGGCACCTTCCGCTCCTCTTGGTTCGTCATCCTCGGCAGCTCGGTCGCCTTTGCGGCATCGGCTTTTCTCAATAACTTCCTGAATATGTTTTTCGGGCGTTTTTTCAAAGAAAAGAACTTTCTCGCCTTCTCGGTCAGCTGTTACGCCTCGACGGTCATCGCGCAGTTTTTGGACAACCTGCTCTTCGCCTTTATCGTCAGCTATCATTTCTTTGGCTGGACTCCCCTGCAATGCGTGACCTGCGCGGCGACGGGGGCGGTGGCGGAGCTTATCTTCGAGATCGTATTCTCGCCCGTCGGCTATCGGGCGGTCAAGCGGATGGAGGCGGAAAAGGTCGGACAGGCATATATCGACTACCTTGCGGAAAGAAAGGAGGCAAAGGAATGAAAGCACTCATCACCGGCGCGTCGGGCGATATCGGCAGCGCGATCGCGAAGAAATTTCTTTCCTGCGGCTACGAAGTTGTGGGGATCGACGTCGCTCCTGCGGCGCTAAAAGACGAGCATTACATCCATTATATCGCCGACGTCACGGGGGCGCTCCCCGACGTCACGGACGTAAACGTCCTCATCACGGCGGCAGGGGTGCAGTCCGAGGGGATGGACTCTATCGACGTCAACCTCAAAGGTGTGATCCGCACCGTGGAAAAGTACGCCTTCAAACCCGCCATTCGCGCCGTCGTGAACGTTGCCTCCGCGAGTGCACGGACAGGCTCGGAATTCCCGATCTATACAGCGAGCAAGGGAGGGGTCGTGACCTATACGAAAAACCTCGCTCTGCGACTCGCTCCCTACGGCGCTACCGCAAATACCCTCTCTCCGGGTGGGGTGATGACCTCTTCCAACGATCCCGTGATCAAGGACGAAAAGCTCTTTTCCGAAGCGCTCGCCGAGAGCCTCCTCGGCAAATGGGCGGAACCTGAGGAGATCGCCGAGTGGGCATACTTCCTTGCCGCCGTCAACAAAAGCATGACGGGCGAGGACGTGCTGGTGGATAACGGAGAAGCGATAAAATCAAACTTCGTTTGGCCGAAATAATTACTTGGTGAATTGCACGCTTTGCCTGCGTGAAGGATCGGCTAACGCCGAGTGAAGTTGCTCGCAGGGCGAGCAGTGAAGTTGACTTCGTCAGTGAAGTTATTCGCTTGCTGCGAATAGTGAAGTTGCTCACTCCGCTCGCAGTTAAGGATAATATGATTTGATTATTCCTTGATCCCGCATTCCGCATTCTGCAGGCGCGGCGCACAGTGAAGTTCGCCTGTCGGCGAGT
>DFEQ01000097.1:9769-11192 GCA_002368735.1 Christensenella sp. UBA3798 | reverse complement strand
CTTCGTCAGTGAAGTTATTCGCTTCGCTCATAGTGAAGTTGCTCGCACTGCGAGCAGTTAAGGATGTAGGAATAGATTTTGCATTCTCTCCGCTCACTAAATGAGGTTTTTGGGGAGCAACGCGACCCTTCATTCCGCATTGGATAAAGTTCCGAATTCCGCATTGAATAAGGTTCCGCATGGATCGAGCTTTTTTTGCGCCGAATTACCGGTTGCCTTATGGAAAATTACTTGACAGTAATTTTTGCGTAATTGTATAATTTTACGGTCAAAATCGAAGAAAAAGAAGGACGAAAAATGATTCGGAAAGACCTAAGAAATATTGCGATCATCGCGCACGTTGACCACGGCAAGACCACCCTCGTGGACGAGATGCTGAAGCAGGGCGGTATTTTCCGCTCCAATCAGCACGTGGACGAGCGCGTGATGGACAGCGGCGACCTCGAG
Source organism: Christensenella sp. UBA3798 (assembly GCA_002368735.1). Lineage (GTDB taxonomy): Bacteria > Bacillota > Clostridia > Christensenellales > CAG-1252 > CAG-1252. The sequence goes on along the minus strand of DFEQ01000097.1, from coordinate 10,745 downwards.
AAGGAAAGGGGCATCACCATCCTTGCCAAGAATACCGCCGCCTATTATAAGGACGTCAAGATAAACATCATCGACACGCCGGGGCACGCCGATTTTTCGGGCGAAGTGGAGCGCGTCTTAAAGATGGTCTCGGGTGTGCTGCTCCTCGTGGACGCCGTCGAGGGTCCCATGCCGCAGACCCGTTTCGTCTTGCAAAAGGCTCTGGAGCTCGGGCACAAGATCATCGTATGCGTCAATAAGGTGGATCGCCCCGACGCCGAGCCCAAGCGCGTCGTGGACGAAGTCCTTGAGCTCATGATGGACCTCAACGCCGACGACAGCCAGCTCGACTCCCCCATCGTATATTGCAGCGGCAGGAACGGCACCTCCTCCATGACGGTGGAGCAAAAGCCCGATCTGACCGACCTCTTTGAAACCATCGTCAACTACATCGATCCGCCCGAGGGGGATGAGAACGCGCCTTTCCAGGTGCTGGTCTCCTCCATCGACTACAACGACTACGTGGGCAGGATCGGTATCGGCAGGGTGGAGCGCGGCTCCTTAAAGACGGGGCAGGACGCGGTCATCGCCTCCTTCCACGGCGACTTTACCCCCTATAAGACCCGCATCGTCACCTTGATGCAGATCGACGGGCTGAAACGTGTGCCCGTGGACAGCGCCAAGGTGGGCGACATCATCTGCTTTTCGGGCAGCGAGAACGTCACGATCGGCGACACCCTCTGCTCTCCCGAAAAGGTGGAGCCCATCCCCTTCATGAAGATAGGCGAGCCCACCCTCGAGATGCGCTTTATGGTCAACGACTCTCCTTTCGCAGGGCGCGAGGGCAAGTACGTGACGACCCGCCACCTCAGAGACCGCTTATATCGCGAACTCTTAAAGGACGTTTCGCTCCGCGTGGAGGACACCGATAATACCGATACCTTCCTCGTCAAGGGGCGTGGCGAGATGCATCTCTCCGTCCTCATCGAGACCATGC
>DFEQ01000097.1:0-9708 GCA_002368735.1 Christensenella sp. UBA3798 | reverse complement strand
ATCGAGACCATGCGCCGCGAGGGGTACGAATTTGCGGTATCTATGCCCAAGGTGCTGTATCAGTACGAAAACGGCAAGAAACTCGAGCCTATCGAGCAGGTCATCGTGGACGTCCCCGAAACGGCGGTCGGCGCCGTGATGGAGAAATTGGGCAGCAGGCGGGGCGAACTCATCACGATGCACCCGACGGGGGACCGCATCCGCTTGGAGTTCAAGATGCCCGCGCGCGGCATGATCGGCTACAAGAACGAATTTTTGACAGATACCAAGGGCGAGGGCGTCCTCAATACCATCTTCCTCGGTTACGAGGAGTATAAGGGCGACATTCAGATGCGCTCTTTCGGCTCGCTCGTCGCCTACGAAACGGGCGAAGCGGTCACCTACGGACTCTTCAACGCGCAGGACAGGGGTCCCCTCTTCGTGGGTCCCGGCACGGCAGTGTACGAGGGCATGGTCGTGGGCTATACCCCCAAGTCGGACGATATCGTGGTCAACGTTTGTAAGAAGAAGCACATCACCAATATGCGTGCGGCGGGCAGCGACGAAGCCTTGCGCCTGACCCCGGTCAAGAAGATGAGCCTTGAAGAATACATCGAGTTCCTCGGCGACGACGAACTTTTGGAGGTCACTCCCAAGTCGCTCCGCGTGCGCAAGGTCATCATGAGCAATATGTACCGCGCCAAGGATAACTTCAAGAAGAAGAACGCGGCGGAGTGATGAAGCGCGTTTTCGTATCCATCGGCGGGGGAGAGCTCCGCAACAAGACCACCGCCCCCATCGACGGCTATATCGCATCTCTTGCGAAGAGCCGTATCACGGACGGGCACCGCGGATACGCCCTCTTTTTCCCCACGGCGAGCCACGACAGCAACCCCTATTTCAATAGTTTTAGGAAGACTTACACCTCTCTCTACGATATGAAGAGCGACGTCGCCATCTTGACCAAAGGGCTGATGACCCTTGAGCACGTGGCGGAGAAGATACAGAAGGCGGACGTCATCTACGTCGGTGGCGGCGACACCCTGTATCTCATGCAGGTATGGCGCGAAACGGGGGTGGATAAGCTCGTTTGGGACGCCTATCAAAGAGGCGCAGTCCTCGCGGGACTGTCCGCGGGCGCCATCTGTTGGTTTGAGGATATTTACACCGATTCTCTCGTCGAAGGGGAGTATGCCCCTTGCCGCGGCTTAGGGACTATCAAGGGAGCGGCGACCCCGCACTACAATACTCGCCCCGAGTTTGACCGCGTGGCGGCGGAGCAGGGCTACCCCCTCTCCTACGCCATCGAGGACGACGCGGCGGTCGTCTTTGAGGACGAGCAGCCCGTCGGCGCCCTCTCCGCAGGGGGAAAGGCGTATCGACTGACCAACGAGAATGGAAAAATCGTGAAAGAAGAAATAGAAAGAATAAATTGATACGGAATAAAAAAAGCGGCGGGAGCGCCGCCTTTTTTATTGTCTATCAGCCCAGTTTCTCGAACTTTTGCTTTCCCTTGGTTTTCAGCCAATACACGAGAATATAGTCGGCGATGAGGAAGAGTACGGTCAGGATGGCGAGGTATACGCCGTCCGACATAAAGGACGCAAAGGCGAAGTACAGTCCCCCCACGAGGGTGGTCATTATCATCACGCCGAAGACGGTGATGAGCACCGCTGCGCCCGACTTTATCGCCGTGATCTCGTCCGTCCAGTCGAGGACGGGGAAATTGACGTTCATCGTCAGCCCGAACAATGCGGTAAATACGGTGTGCGCGATGGGGAATAGGATCATCGTGACCCGGGAGAGCACGTCCGCGCTAAGCAGGGCGGCAAGGGTGATGGAGGCAAAGAGGGTTCCCGGCAGTACGACGGCGAGGTGCAAGGCTATCTTGGAGAAAAAGACGTCTTCCGTCCTGATGGGCAAGGAGCGGAGCAGAGAGATCCTTTTCCCCTCGATGGAGACCGAGGGGGCGGTGATACAGCTCATTCCCTCGATGACGGCGACCACCGTCGCCGCGATAGCGGTGCCGCTCGTCTTGGGGAAGGTCACGGCGAGCATTTCCATCACGCCGCGGAGGGCGTCCGCTTTGACTATCGCCACGATGGGGAGGATGATGAGGAATAAAACGCCGAAGAACGCCGAGTTCATCACGTAGGCGGGGGAGGAGGAAAATATCTTCCATTCCCTCTTAAAGAGGGAAAAGCGCAGGCTTGCCGCTTTGACCACTCCCTTTTTGCCCTTGGAAGCGAGGTTTTTCTTGGCAGTCGTAAACTTTACGAAGAAGTGCGATAATAAGAGATACGCAATGAGGAAGGCGCCCACGCCCGTCACGACGACGATCAGCATATCGATAGCGCTCCCCTGCGCCGCCCGTCCCATCGAATAATAGAAGAAGAGGGCGTAACGCGCAACGTCGGGGATAGAGCCCGCCATCGCAAGCTCGCTCACGAATGACTGCGCGCGGAAGTACACGAGATAGAATAATAGGACTAAAACCATCGAGAAGACGAGCACGATGGCTTTTTTATTCTTTACGCGCCTCGCGGCAGCCGCCACGATAAAGGCGATGCCGATGGTGACCGCTTCGACGAGGAGTATCAGGGGAATAAAGAGAAGCGCGGCGTTGATCCCGCCGAGCAAAGTGGGGTTTCCGTAGACCATAAAGGCGAGGAAGGCGGGCAGGAGCACCGAGCCCGAATAGAGAAGCGTCATCACAAGGAGGGTCGCCACCCGCACCATCACGATGCGGCGGGGCGGAATGGGGAGGGAGAGAAGCATCTCGTTATCCTTCGCCTCGTAGATGGTGGTATAGGCGTTAAATACGCTGCCCAAGAGACCGATGGCGGTGGCGATGAGCCCTATCACCATATAGAAGAGGGGGAAGGTGTCGGGGGTCAGTGTGGCAAACATCTCCTTCGCGAGGGTGAAAAAGGTCGTCCCGAGCGAAACGTACAGCACGCCGAATATCAATATGACGGTGATGAGCCCCTTCTTGGGCGAAGCGCTCTTCGTGCCGTTCTTTTTGGAGAATTGCGAGAATATCTCGGCAAATTGTTTGCGAAAGAGCGCCTTAATCATCCTCGCCCTCCTCCAGGTCGAGGAAGACGTCTTCGAGGGAACCGTCGCCTTTGACCTCTTCCATGCTGCCGAAGGTCACGAGCTTGCCGCCCTTGATGATGACTACCTTATCGCACAGCTTTTCCGCCACTTCGAGGATGTGGGTGGAGAAGAGGATGGCGCCCCCGGCGCGGCAGAAGTCACGCATGATGTCCTTCAAGACGTGGCTCGCCTTGGGGTCGAGACCCACGAAGGGTTCGTCGAGGAGGATGAGCTTGGGCTCGTGCAGGAACGCCGATATCAGGGCGAGTTTCTGCTTCATACCGTGCGAATAGGAGGAGATGGGAGAGCCTATCTCCGCGTCGGTGAGGGAGAGGGCGGAGGCGTACTTTTCGATGCGTTCCGCGCGAAGACTCGCGGGCACGCCGAAGACGTCGGCGATAAAGTTCAAGTACTGCATCCCCGTCATAAAGTCGTAGAGGTCGGGGTCGTCGGGGAGATAGGCGATGCGGCGCTTGACTTCGAGGGGGTCGTCCTCGAGGGACACGCCGTCCACGCGGATGTGCCCGCCGTCAAAGTCGAGGATGCCCGCCACGCACTTCAAGGTCGTGGTCTTGCCCGCGCCGTTGTGCCCGATAAAGGCGCACAGTTCGCCCGCGTGCACGGTGAAGGAGAGGTCTTCCACCGCCTTCTTCTCGCCGTAGGACTTGGTGAGAGAGTATATCTCCAGTATTTTGACGCCTTCTTCCGCGCTCGTTTTTGTATTGTCGATGATATCGGACATAGTCGCCTCCTTTTTGGCATCCCCAAAGGGGTAAATCGCGCCCAAAGGGCGTATAACAAATTCCGCAAGCAATTTATATCGCTATTATACCTTTCCTCCTCGCTCTTTGTCAACGTCGCGACGGTTGACTTCTCGAGCGGAAAGTAGTATGCTGTTTCTATAAATAGAAAAAGGAGAGCGCAATGGATTGGAGCAATATTTGGGGGACGATAACCGACTTCTTCTCCTCAAACGTATGGAACATCGTTTCCTTTTTTGCCGCGCTCGTCATCGGCATCGTGCTTATCAAGGTGATCGTGACGGTGATGAAGAAGGTGCTTACCCGCACCAAGGTGGAGGAGGTCGCGCGCAATTTCATTCTCGCAATCGTAAAGTTTATCCTGTGGCTGATACTCATCCTAATACTCTTATCCATCATGGGGGTGCAGCTGACGGGTATCATAACGGCGCTCAGCGCGGCTATCCTCGCCGTGGGCATGGCGCTGCAGGATAATATCTCCAATATCGCCAACGGCATCGTCATCGTTGTCACCAAGATGTTCAAGAAGGGGGACTATATCACCGTAGGTGATAAGGAGGGCAATATCGTGGAGATAAACTTCCTCTTCACCACCCTATTCACCCCCGATAATAAGAAGATCACCATCCCCAATTCCACCATCGTGAACAGCGCGGTCGTCAACGCGGGGGCAAACCCCAAGCGCCGCGTCAACTTCACTTTCCCCGTCGCCTACGAGTCTGACGTGGAGAAGGTCAAGAGCATCGTCATCGACGTGATGAAGAGCAACGGCAAGGTCGATCTTGACCCCGCCCCTTTCTGCAAGCTCAAAGAATTCGGCGCGAGCAGCATCGACTTCTTCGCCAACTGTTGGTGTGATTCTCCCGACTACTGGGACGTATACTACTACGTGATGGAGAACGTCTTCAACGAGTTTAAGAGAAACGGCATCTCCATCCCCTTCCAACAGGTGGAGGTCCGTCAGCTGACCAAGGAGAGCCCGATGCCCTATAACGAAGCGCCCCTCCCCGAGCGGGTGGAAAAGGAGCGCCCCAAGGAGGAGGAGCCCATCATCAAGCGCGCCTTCGAGGATGCGAAGAAGACCATAGAAGAAACCTTCAAGAAGAAGCCGAAAAAGGATAAAAATGCGGAAGCTTCCGAGCAAAACGAGGCTCCGACGGACAAATAGGCACGATATAAATTCCTGTCGGAATTTGCGATATGCACCTATCGGTGCGCGATATATTGCCTGCGGCAATGCGATATACGGCTAGCGCCGTGCGATATGTGGCTACCGCCACGCGATAAGCCTAACGGCGCGATATGTGGCTATGCCACGCGATATGCACCTATCGGTGCGCGATATATCCCTTAGGGATGTGAAAAATAAAGACCTCGAACAAAAACGAGGGAAGAGATAATAATAGGAGGAAAACAAAATGAAAAGAATACTTGCAGTAGCACTTATCGCGATCGTTGTGACGGCGCTTGCTCTCGCTTGCGTGGCGTGCAGTCCCGCGGGGACCTATCAATTCGCCTCGATGAAGTATACTTCGGGCGGCGTCAGCGTGGAGTATAAGGCGGGGGAGAAGAGCGCCCTCGGCATCACGGTGGAAGCGACCGCCGCGACCCTGGAGCTCAAGAAGGACGGCACCTACACCTTTGAAAGCACCCTCCCGGGGCTCACCCTTTCCGAAGAGGGCACCTGGACCAAAGAGGGCGACACCATCACCTTTGACGACGACTTTACCGCAACGATAGACGGCAAGACCTTGACAGCGGTGTATGCGGGCATCACCGTCGTGATGACGAAATAGTTGATTCCCAAAAGGTCGATCGGGCGAGCGGCGGATGCCGCCCGCTCTTTTTTTTGTGGGTGAAGTCTGCCGCGCCGTCAAAAAGGGGCGTTTTAGGGACTTTCTAGGGACTTTTACCCCTAAAAACGCGCTCCGAAACGTACGGGCGGAGCGCTCGCGCGAGCGCAGATCCGCAAAAACAGTCGGAAAAAACTTCCGACAAGCACTTGAAAAGCATATAATGCTTGTGGTAATATGTATAAGTAATATTTTTCGCGCGAGTTGCGCTCGTATGTAGTTATTCGAAGGAGTAGGATATGAAAAAAGTATTGATCATCATACCCATCGTCATCGTCGTTGCGGCGGCAGTGGTGCTCGGGCTCTTTGCCGCGGGCGTCTTCGGGGGCAATACGGAAGAGCCCGTTGCCCAAGCGGTCGAAGCGGCGAAAACCGAGCTCGGTGTGTTCAAAGGGCTGTCTACCGACGCTTACTTTGACATTCGCGCCGACCGCGATCCGTCCACCTCTCTCGACAACTACGTGATCATTCGCAATAACAAAGGTGACAAGGAGCCCCTCAAGAGCACTCGCCTGGGCGACGGCGTCTATCGCATCACTTCGCTCTACGGCTTCAGAGAGCGCGCTTCCTATCAGATCTGGGCGACGGGTTCCACCTTTGTGGATGAGAAGTACGCAGGGCTCAATACCTTCATCTTTATGACGACGGGGGCGGAAAAGGAAGTCGTGACCGTCAACCCCGAATTAAAGGAGACCACCCTCGCGGGCACCGTGGTGGAGAAGCTCGTCAACAGCGGCGAGACCACCTATATCATCACCCTTCCCGAAGCGCTCCCCGAGCATTATGCCGAAGGGGACGTGATCCTCGCCAAGAAGCCCGCCGACGAACTCATTTCGGACGAGTACAAGGGCGTCTACACCGGCGACATCGATGGCTACGCCTATAACGGCATGGCTGCCTACTACGTCCTCGCCACCTCCGAAGCGAAGGACGGCAGGGAGGAGGTCTATTGCCGCCTCGCCGCAGTCAACGAAGTGGTCACCGACCTCGATATCTATAAGACCCTCACCATTGACGAAAACAACTTCACCGTCAACGAGGAGCTGCTCCAGAAAGCGCTCGAGGAGAGCGACTTCACCGCCGCGGTGTACGAGGCGGCGCTCGAGACCTTTGACCTTTTCAGCGGCAAGTTTGAAAAGACTGTCAAAGACAGCCCCAAGATGGTCGCCCGCTTTGAATACGACGTTTCGACCGACAAGATCCAGCTCGACTTCTATTTCACCATCACCATCGTCAAGGGCGTGGACATCGTCTTTGCGGTCAAGAATACCATCGACATCACCCCCAATATCAACGCCAAGCTCAACGACCTCACGAGCCTCGACTTTGACCTCGACCTCGGCGTGAACCTCAAGACAAAGACCGTCGCCACCATCGAGATGGAGACCTCGGACGCCAAGGTGCAGGCGAAGGATATGGAGGACTTCAAAAAGAAGTTTAAGGAAGTCGTCACCGGCAAGACCGCCGAGAAGGGCATCGTGGGCGCCGAGCTTCCCATCTATTCCTATAAGTACCCCATCTACTGCTTCGTGCTCGGCATCGAGTTCGGCGTGGATATCGACCTCGGCATCAAGGCGCAGATCTCCTTTGAATACGACTATTACACCGACATCACCGTGGGCGTGACCTACGTCAACGGCGAGGTGGGCGGCTACAAGTCTATCGACACCTCTTCCGAGGCGAAGGACCTCGTCCTCCTCGGCAAGATAAAGGCGGAAGCGGGCGTATACGTCAAGCTCACCGCCAGCCTCCTCGAGGTAGCGGGCGTCGGCTTCAAGGTCAGGACGGGCGCTTATGCGGAGATAGGCGGTCAGCTTCGCCTCGACATGAAGGCCGCCATCGAGAACAAGGAGCTCCGCGTCGTTTCGGGCTATTACGTGACGGGCGGCTTGTATCTCGGCCTCGGCTTTGAGCTCAAGGCGGGCATCACCATCGCCGGCAAATTCATGGGCTGGGATAAGTATTGGGAGCCCGCAAGGTGGGAGTTCCCCCTCTTTGAGTTCGGCTCCAAGTACATCGTCGATTCCTTCGTGGAGAGCGAGATGACGGTGGAAGTGCAGGGCAAGACCGCCGAAGTGAATAAGATAAAAGTCAACGCCTTTGACCTGTACAAGGTCGAAGAGGCTACGGGCATCGAGATAGGCATCGACGCCTTTGACGTCGAGTATCTGGACGACGCCGCCTCTTACATCACCTTTGAGGGTGGCCGCGTGACCGTTAACCCCACCGTGGGCACCGAGTTCTCCGCGCGCGTGAAGATAACGCCAAAGACGGGTAGCGACGCTTCTGCGACGATCACCTTCCACAAGGCTGCCGTTCAGCCCACCACCTCCGTCACTTCCTTGACCTTTGACGTTTTGGCTCCCGCCGACGTCGTCTTCCCGGTCAAGAAGAACCAGTCCACCTTCATCGGCGTGTCGGGCGAAGGCATCACCGCCAACTACTTCTCCGTTGATGCCGAGGGCGCGCTGACCATCAAGAAGTCCTTCCTCGGGACCCTCTCGGTGGGCGAGCATAACTTCACCTACGTCACCGACAGGGGTCGCCTCGCTTTGGTCGTCGCGGTCATCGATTCCACCCCCATCACGGCGGATAAGGCAAGCTACACCTTCCAAAAGAGCAATAAGGCGAACGCGACCTTCACGCTGGCGCTCTCGGGCAACAAAGTCACCGAGGTCGTGGGTCTTAATAAGGGCGAATACGCCGTGGACAATGCGGGCATACTCGTCATCTCCGCTACCTATCTGATGAATAAGGAGGAGGGCATTTACGACTATGTCGTAAAGGCTTCTAACGGCACCGAGCTTGGCGTCTCCGTCACCGTCGTTGACGACCGTCTGCCCGAGCTTATGACCGATGCCTACGTATTCGGCAAGAATAACTGCACCGCCGACGTAACCGTTTCCTTCGTTTCCTACAAATATCAGCTGACCTCGGTCACGGGCTGCTCCATCAAGTCCACCGACTATGCGGTCGCGGACGGAACTCTCACCATCAAGAAGCACTTCCTGTCCACCCTCTCTACGGGCGACAACGTCTTCCACATCGCCTTCAAGAAGGGTGACGACGTGCGCAATAAGGACGTCACCGTGAACGTGAAGGACAACGCCACCATCATTGCGGCGGTCCCGACGGCTACCTTCGATAAGGCTTCGCCCGCAGAGGCAGCCTTCACCGTGCTTGCCACCAAAGCCATCACCCTCTCGGGCAGCGGCGTTACGGCAGCCGACTATGCCATCGTGGACGGCACCTCGGTGCGCCTCTCCGTCTCCTACCTCAGCCGCCTCTCTGTGGGCAAATACACCTACACCGCCTCGGCGGGCAGCGCATACGCCAATCTGACCCTCGAAGTCATCGACACCTCGGTGCCCGAGATCGAGATGGCGGTGGGCGGCGTGGCTACCATCAAGTACGATAAGAGGGACAACGCCCCCGCTTCCGAGAAGGTCAATTCCTTCGACGTCCTGCTTGCGGGCGCCACCTTGCGGAAGGTCAGCGGCAACGGCATCACCGCGGACGACTACACCTCTGCCCTCGATCCCGAGACCGGCGCTACCAAGATAACCATCAAGCCCGCTTACCTCACCGCGCTCCGCGTGGGCACCTATGAGTTCAGCGTGATGACGGACATCAGCGTTTCCACCCTCATCGTGGAGGTCAAGGATAGCTCCAAGCCCGAGCCCGACACCACGGGCGGCAACACCACCGGCTTGACCTATCAGCTCGGCTCCAACGAGGATAGGGTGGTCCGCTTCAAGAATTACGAGCACGGCTTGCAGGCGCTCTCGGTCAAGAACGGCACCCCCATCTCCATCTACGCGGGCGACTGCGATTTCGACACCGCGGAGGGTGTGTTCACCTTGAAGTCTTCCTACCTCGAGACCTTGCCGGCAAATACCTACGTGACCGTGTTCCTGACCTTTGACGATGAGGCTTCAACCTCGCTGTCTATTACCATCGCAGTCAATGCCTGAGGACGGATAGCGGCACATATACTTTGTTCCAACTCAAAAACC
>DFEQ01000027.1 GCA_002368735.1 Christensenella sp. UBA3798 | reverse complement strand
TCTTTAAATACTTTTCGGACAATTCCGCCAGTTCGTAGCATATTTTGGACCTTGCTTTGTCCTTCGCCAAACGATAGACGTTCGCCAAATAGTACATGGAGGGGATGTCGCCCCACACCACGCATTGCGTCAAGCGGTGTATCGCCTCGTCGAGGTCTCGGGCGCAGCCGATGCCGAGGGCTTGCAACACTCCCACTTGCCTCGTGGCGACCAGCTCGCCCGCGGCGGCTGTGGTGCGTATCTTGGCGAAGCGGACCTCCGCCTGATAGGTCTTATAGTGAGAATAGTCGAACCACCCGGGGTTGATCTCCAGATTAAGTGTCTGCGTCAAGCGTTGGAGCTTGGTAAGCACGTCGCCCTTGATGTCAAACAGCACGTCGCGAGCGGAGAAGCTGTCCCCGAACGAGCGCACCCCGTACATCGCTTGTTGGTCGGTGGTCAGACCGAGGGTGGAGAGGTCGTCTAAAATAATGCTCTTGCACTCCTCCACGAGGGCGTCCTCCAGTTTGTAGGCGGTGCCGATGAACCTGATGATCGTATCTGCGTCTTTTTCAAATTCCGCTGTCGTAGCATTGGACATGATGGTGGTGGAAAGCACCATATTGTAAAACGCTTCGTAATGTTTAAAAATTTCTTCCATAGTGTATCTCCCGTATGCGTAAAAGCACGTGGCTTTTGTGATAGAAATTATAGCCTATAATTGCCATATCTGTCAACATCTCGTTGATAAGGCATTGACCTAAAGCAGGTTGTTGTGATAAAATCAAAATATATTTTCCGAGCGAAAACAAATAGAGGACGGCGGGCGCCTACCCGCATCCAAGGTGAGGTACTTATGACAAGACAAAAGAGTTTGGAAGAAAAGCTCGAAGAAAGCAGGATCATTATGCTTTACGGCCCCGTGACCGCCGAAGTCGCGGCTGAAACCATCTGCCGCTTGTTGCAACTCAGCGCAGAGGACGATAAGGCGGATATCCACATCTATTTCGGCACGGCGTACGGCGGCGCCCTCGACATCTTGGCGATATACGATACGATATGCGCCATCCCCAACGACGTTTCCGCCACAGCTATGGGCGAAGTGATGGGATACACCACCCTCCTCTTGGCGTGTTGCACCAAGGGTAAGAGGTACGCGTTGAAGCACTCCGTCATCTCGTTGGACCAGACGACGGGGATGCTTTCGGCGGGCGCCAACCAACAGACCGAGATCGAGATCGCGGCGCGCGAAGCCGCCAAGGGCAGAGCGGTCTTTGAGGAGCTGATGGCAAAAGCCACTTCGCACGATCTATCCAAGATACATTCGGATTGCGAAGTCGGCATGGAATTTACGGCAAAAGAAGCGCTTGCGTACGGGATCATAGATAAGGTACTCGAGAGGGGAGAGTAAGATGATGAAGGAAAGGTCAAGGATCGTGTTTTTAAACGGAGAAGTCAACGAGCAATCGGCGATGAACGTTATCATCAAATTGCTGGCGCTCGAACAGGAAGACGACACGCGTGAAATAAAACTGTATATCAATTCCAACGGCGGCAGCATCGTCGACGGACTGGCTATCTACGATACGATGCGGTATATCAAGTCGCCCGTTTCCACCGTTTGTTGCGGGATGGCGGCGTCGATGGGGGCGTTCCTTCTCTCTTGCGGGGAGAAGGGCAAGAGGTTTGCCCTGCCGCACAGCAGGATACTCATCCATCAGCCCTTGATGACCTTCAATCATGCGGCAAGGGAGACGGAGACTGCTCTGCAAAAGACGGCAGCGAGCATCCGTCGATTGCGGGAGGAGTTGGAGCGCATCATGGCGGAGAATAGCGGCAAGCCCATCGAGACACTGCACGCCGATTGCGAGAGGGATAATTGGATGAGCGCGGAGGAAGCGCTGGCTTACGGTCTCATCGACGGCATCATCGACAAGGTGTAAGCCTTTTTTTCGGGCGGAATAAAAGAAAGCGACCTATCCTTTTCGCAAAACAATGCGATGGGTAGGTTTTTTTACGGTGCAGGGCGCGCCGAACAAATAAAATTGACAGTAGAAGCGCCGCGGTTGTATAATACACGCGATCCATCAAGAAAAGGAGAAACAAATGGAAAAAATCTTGAAGATACATCCCGACGCCTTATACGATTCGGAGTATATCGACAGCGTTCTGGAAACGGACGACTACCTTTCGCCCGAGCTGACCCTCAAGGGGGAATACAGGCACGACAAGGGGGTCACCGTCATCACGACCTCGGGGCGGGAGATCATCATCGAGAACTGCTTTGACAATGTCCTTAGGCTACGCATCACCCAGCCGGGCGCCATGGTGGATCGGACGGTGACGGAGCGCTTGGGGCTCATCCGGACGGATTGGGAGAAGGCTCCCTACGACTATACCCTTGCAGACGGCGTCATCACCTTTTCGGGTGCTCGCTTGACCCTCGTATTCGATATGAAGAGCGGGGAGTTCGAGTTCAAAACGCGCGAGGGACAGACCCTTCTGAAGACCAAAAACGGCGGCGCACGCTTTACGGATAAGCCCGCCGATTACAGCGGTATGCGCTCCTATACCGAGTTCGAGCGCTTGGATAACGAGCGGTATTCCGGCTTCGGCGCGCGTATCTATAAGGTGGATAGGACGGGCGAGTCCGCCGATATCTTTGCAGAGAAGGGGGGCGCCAAAGTGGGCGACTACGGCGGTTTCCCCATCCCCTATTTCTTGAGTTCGAGGGGGTACGGCTTTTTCTTCAACAACCCGTGGCCGCACGTCTATTTCGATATGGCGAAGACAAAGGCGGACGAGTGGTTTCTTTCTTCTCCCGGAGGCGACTACGATATCTTCGTCTTTTGCGGGAGTACTTCCGAGATCACGAAGAGCTACGCCAAGATAGTGGGCACCAATCAGTTCCCCAAGAAGTGGCTGATGGGCTACTGGTGCAGCAGTTTGAGTTTCGAGCGTGCGCAGGGCGCCATCGAGGACACGGGTAGGATGCGCCGCGAGGGCTACCCCTGCGAGGCGATCGTTATCGACGGTCCGTGGCGCGGCGGCGTAAACTTTATCCGCGATTATCTCGGCGGCTGGGGCTATCCCTCCGACGACTACAATTGGCACCCCGATTTCGGTGACGGCCCGGGGATGATCAAGACCCTCGAGAAGGAGAATATCAAGACGGTACTCCACATCAATTCCTGCGCCTTCAAGCCTTCTACCGCCATCCCCGCTATCGCTGAGGGGCTCTTGCGCCAAGTCAAGAGCGAGACGGTGCCCGACGTCGCGACGGAGCGCGGCATAGAGTACTATAAGACCTTCCTCGTCCCCCGCATCAAGGACGGCGTGACGCAGTGGTGGACCGACCACTCCGACCGCGTCAGCGGCGAGGTGCTCCCCGGTATCCCCTCGAGAAACCTCTTCGGCGCGATGTGGAATCGCGTGATCTCCGACGTTATGGCGGAGAACGGCGTCAAGAACCATATGGCGCTCTCCAGGGGCGGCGGCATCGGCAGTCAGCGGTACGCGCTTCCGTGGGCGGGCGACACCCAGTTCGGCATCCACCGCTTCAAGGAGGATATCTGGTATATCATCAACGCGGGTATGGCGGGCTTCACCCTGTGCGGCTACGACCTCGGCGGCTTCATGCGCGGCAGCGTGACCGATCTCACCCCCGACGAAATGCAGTTTGAGATCAATAACATCGCGCGCCGTATGTGCCAGAGTATGATATTCTGCCCCATGCCGAGGATGCACAACGGCGAGAACTCCACCGCCAAGTGGCCCTGGAATTGTCCCGAAGAGGCGAGGGAACTCTACCGCGATTGCCTGACCTTCCGCTATCGCTTTATCCCCACCGTGTATTCCTACGCGATCCACGGGTCTATAACGGGCGAGCCCATCATTCGCCCCCTCTTTTATAACCACACCGAGCGCACGGAGCTATACGCCGTGGACGACGAATTCTACCTCGGCGACCATATCCTCGTCGCTCCCGTGACCGAGAAGGACGTGACCGAGCGCACGGTCTATCTCCCCGAAGGAGAGTGGGTGAACCTGTGGACAAAGGAGCGTTTCCACGGTGATGAGACCATCACGGCAGATGCTCCGATGTTTAAGAAAGAGGGCTTGCCGATGTACGTCAAGGTGGGGGGCGGCGTAGCCTATCAACCCGACTGCACGAGTCTCTACGACCGAGTGCCCGAAACTCTCCGCGTGGAGCTTTATGCAAAAGACGCCGCCGAGCTCATCCTCAACGAAGGGGAGGGGGTGACCAACCGCTTTGCTTGCAAGAAAACGGGCGACGCGTTTGAGATCCTCGCCGAGAACAATACGACCATCGACCGCACCTATACCGTCGTCATCTATTCGGAAGGCAAGATTTGTACCGCCGACTTTGCCGTAAAAGCGGGCAAGATCGCGAGCGGAATGGCGAAATAATAGGTTTTTCAATAGTAAAAAAGTCCGCCGTTTTCTTCGAGATCAGCGGACTTTTTTTACTGCTCGATGGTTTTGATTGACACGCGCTCACGCGAAAAGTATAATATGTAGCGACAAAAGCAAAGGTATATCCGTACCTTTGAAACGATCGGAGGGAGCCAAAAGATGAAACCGGAAAACGCGCATTTTAAGCCGCTCGACTATTATCGCGAACACCTTTGCGAAACGCTTGACGACGTCCTTGACTTCGGCAGGTGCTTGGAGGCGCTCGCCTTCCCCGTTCTGACCGCCTATCACGGGTGGGAAGGGAGCGAGGAGCAGCCCCTTCCGAACCCCGAGAGCATGCTCTCCCGCCCCGTATTCGACCCCGCGAAGAAGGGAGAGAACAATATCAAAACGGGCTGGATGATGCAGGAGCTGGGGCTTCCCTATATCGCCAAGTTCTTTGATAAAAAAGAGTACGGCAATTACGGCTTTACCTATTACACCGAGCTCGACCTCGACATCTACTGCGACGATCACGCGGTGGAGCTCTATTCCTATATGGGCGGTCACTTTGACCTCGGCTGCGCGCCCGACGGCAAGCCGCACTACGCCTTTATCCGCGTGGACAGCCCCAATAAAAACCCCATTTCGGACATCGTTTCCCGCTATTATCTCAAGGGATTGCAAGGGACGAACGATAAGATAGCAGACCTTGCTCGCTCGCTGCGCGCAGGGTGCCATCTGTTGTCCACGTCCAATCGCCGTGAGAACCTCTACGTGCAGGGCGAAGTGCCCATCCAAAAGGGCAAACTCACCGAAGAGGAGAGGAAGGAACTCACTGCTTGCCTCGTCGCTACCGCGAACTTCGTGATATCCGCTCTCCGCGAGGACACCATTCTCAGTAAGCTGGACGCCGCGCTCGATATGCTTGAGCCCGTGGCGGCGTATGCCAAGCGCTTTACCATCCACTTCATCGGACACTCGCACATCGACCTTGCTTGGAAGTGGCGCTACCCCGAGACCCTCGAGTGCATGAAGGGCACCTTCGAAACGCAGCTCGGCTTGATGGAAAGAAACCCCGACTACGTCTACGTCGACACCTCCGCGGTGCTGTGGCGCGACCTGAAAGCGAAGTACCCCGAGTTTTGGGCGCGGGTAAAAGCCGCGGCGGACAGAGGACAGTTCGAGCCGCAGGGCGGTATGTGGTGCGAGACCGACGGGCAATGCGTGGGCGAGGAGAGTTGGTTCCGTCAGATCGAGATGGGACAAAAGACCTGTTTGGATATCATCGGCAAGAAAGCCACCGTTGCCATGAACATCGACGCCTTCGGCTTCAACGCGGGGCTCCCCAAGATCCTCAAAAACGCGGGGCTCAACTATTTCGTCACGCAGAAATTGCGCTACAACGAATACAACCTCTTCCCCTACGTCCACTTTTGGTGGGAAGGGGATGACGGCAGCCGCATCCTGACCTTGCACGAATATCCCGGGCACTCCAATCACATCGAATACGACGAGCTCGCCAAGACCGTCCGCGTGCATCACCTGACCGACGGCTTCTACAATATCGCGCTCCTGTGGGGCTACGGCAACCACGGCGGCGGCCCGCTCCCCGTGATGATGGATAGGCTGGACGACTTGAAAAAGCAGCGCGTCTTCCCCAATATCAAGTTCTGCGGGCTCACAGAATGGTACAATATTTTGACTTCCACCGAGGATCTATCCACCTTGCCCGTCGTCAAGAACGAGCTCTTCCTCGAAACGCACCAAAAGACCTTTACCGTGCAGTCCAAGACCAAATACCTCAACCGCGAGTGCGAGCGCGCTCTCTTGAACGACGAGAGCCTGCAGGCGGCGACAAAGGAATATCGCGACCTCACCGTAGCGTGGGAAAAGGAGCTCTTCGGGCAGTTCCACGATATCCTCGCCGGCACCTCGATGCTCAAGGTGTATCTCGATATGTACGAGGAGTACGACAAAGCGTTTGAGATCATCAACAAGGCGAATGCGGAGTGCGCGGCAGCGGCGCTCGGCGTGGGGGAGGAGACCTACGTATTCAATCCTTGTTCGGTGGCGGTGGATACCCCCGTCATCGTGGACAAAGCCCCTGCGGCGGACTATGGCTATGCGGTGGACGAAGGGGGGGTAAAGCACCCCTATCAGCGCACGGCGGACGGCAAGACGGCTGTGTATCTGACGGGCGTCAAACCCTATTCCTTCACCAAGCTCACCTTTGAAGGCGGGGCGCCCAAATCCTCCATCACCGTGGACGGATCCACCGTCGATAACGGCGCCGTCAAGGCGGTCTTTGACATGGAAAAGGGTGTTATCACCTCTCTTATGAAGGGCGGCAAGGAGTATTCCGGCGGCGCGATAGGCGGCTTTAAAGTGCTGGAAGACACGCTTAGCCGCGACTACGACTCTTGGAACTTCGGCTTTACCGGCAAGGAATGGGACTTCAAGTGCTTCGACTGCGACGTGGTGGAGAAGGGTCCTGCCCGCGTGGTGGTTCGCGCCCAATATTCCTTCGGCATCTGGACCGAGAAGAAGCCCTATTTCGGCACCTATCTGTGGCACACCCCCGCGGTGGACTATCCCACGAGCTTTTTGACGCAGGACTTCATATTCTATCCCGGCGACCCGATGATACGTTGCGTGCTCCACGCCGATTGGTGGGAGAATGGCAAGGACCTCAAGCTCTCCGCCGAGACGGCGATAAAGGAGCCGCGCGCCTTCTACAAGGTACCCTTCGGCAGGTTGGAGCGTCCCGTCAAGAGGGAGACTCCCTACGAAAAAGCCCGCTTTGAAGTGCCCGCGATGACCTACGCCGATATCGTCGGTTCGGACGGCTGCTGCTTTGCTCTCCTCAACCGCTCCAAGCACGGTTACGACACGTTGAACGGCAGGGTCAGGCTAACGATTCTCACCTCTCCGAGCGGTTCGGACGTCGGCAAGGTGCCCGATAATACCGCCGATAGGGGCAAGCACACCATAGAGTACGCCTTCCTCCCGCACACCGCGGAGGAGGATATCGAAGATATCGCCATGACTTACGAGCGCGGCGTGATGGTGCTCGCGGGGTCGAACGCTCCCGCCGTCACTCTCGGCAAGAGCCTCTTGGACGCGCCGAGTGGCAAGAGAGTCACCTCGGCACGCCTTCTTAAGGATGGCAGGGTGTTCTATCGGACCCTCGCAAAGGACGGCAAGCTGGGCAAAGAAATCAAATAAAACGTATCCGAAGGCTAAGAGGTCGGCGCGAAGCCGACCTCTTTTTTATCTTATAGCGGGTGATAAAAAGGACAGCGAGCAGCCGACCTTTTACGCGCGATATTTATCAGGAAAGTTTGTCGTAGATCTTGACGTAGTCGATGACCCAGTCCACGGGGAGGTCGCCGAGGTCGAGGTCGCCCACCCAGTCGCCCCAATCGCCGTATTCGGTGGATATCTTCATATAGCCTTCCTCGGGGCAGATGCCGCCACCCGTGGTGTGCCACACCTTTTTGCCGTCGATATAGAAGGTGTAGCCCGTTTCGTCCCAATTCATCCCGAAGGTGTGATACTTGTCGTCCGCGCACCCCACCTTTTCAAATCTGAGGTGATCGTTCTTGTGCGCATCGTCGTAGCCGTCCCAGTGCAGGGCGCAGTTGATGGCGTCGCGTGCGGGCAGATATTCAAAGACGTCTATCTCGATGCCGTCGGTGCTGCCGTTCTCCTCCGCATATACGTCGCCGCACATCAGCCAAAAGGCGTGCCAGATGCCCTCTACGCTCGGTAGCTTGCAGCGGATCTCGTAGTAGCCGTAGCCGTGCGTATACAGGTCGCGCGTTCTGAGGGCGCCCGAATACACTCCCTCGGGACCGGTGACGAAGAGGACGTTTTTGCAGTAGCTCTCGTTATCCACTTTGGCGCCCGAATAGTAGTCGTAGTTGTAGTTGACCGCGCGGAGGAGGGCGCTAACGTCGTTTACCCACACCGACACGTGCATCGCGGCGTCCACGATGACGTAGGTCAGGAGGATGGTGGACTCGTTGCGGAAGGCGATGGGGAAGATGAACCTGCCGTTCTCGGTGCGGAAGCATCCCTCTTCAAGCGCTTCGTCCTCTGCGCTTTGTCCGCCCATTGCATAGTCGTAATACGCTTGCGCTATCCTTTCCGCCGCGGTCACGAATTCTCCCTCGGAGGAAAATCCGTATAGGCGTGAAAGGGCGTCGCGAAGGTCGATTTTGTGCGCCTCCACGCCGCCGAAGGTCAGGGTGTAGTCGTAGGCTACGTCCACGAGGGCGCTTTTCTCAAGCGGGGTATCCACCGACTTGGTCGCCTTGACGAAGGAGTAATAGGTATAAAGCTCCATCGCCGTGTCGTAGAAGGGGCGGTAAGCGGATAGTTCCGCCTCGCCGATTTGGGGGATATATTCCTCGCCGAGGGTGGGCACGCCGATAAGGTCCATCAGCGCGGCGTACTGTTCTCCCAGGTCGCTATATTTTTGCAAGATGACGTTGCCGACGAGGACAGAGGAGCTATCGTGCGATTGGCTCTCGTCAAAGAGGTAGCAGTCGTCGTACGTCACGGTGACTACGCTGTCGTTATAGGAAGTGACGCTGCGCGTCTTTGTATCCGAGCAGTAGCGGCTTCCCCCCTTCTCGGTGCGGATGACGAGGTGCCCGTCGCCGTCTGTGAAGGCAAGGTTCTTCGTCCAATAGCCGTTGCGGCGCGTTCCTTGGCGGGTATCGCCCCACACGTCACGATCGAGTTCCCCATCAAAGTCGTCTTCGAATACGAGCTTGTAGCGGGATAGGTCGATGGCTTCTGTATACTCATCCTTGTCGTACATTACGGAGTTCACGTTGCTCTTCGTGCAGGCAAAGAGGGCGAAGGGTGACAGCGCCGCAAGGGCGAGTATCATTAGGCATATCATGATCTTTCTCATGGAGTATCTCCTTTATACGATGGTGAGTGTGACGTCTTCTTTGAGGTCGAAAGAGTATTCGTCCGCGGCGAAACCGCCCGTCAGGAAAAAGATGTCGCGCTTTTGATATCTGTTGTCGCTCTCCACGCGGGCGGAGCCCTTGACGATGGGGATGACCAGGCGCACCTTTCCCTCTACGGCTTTTACCGTCAAGGTAACGCCCTTATCGCTGAAGCGGTAATAAAAGGTCGCGGTGCGCTCGCTTTCCGCCCTCTGCGACAGGGGGTCTATGAAGCGCGCTTGCACCGTCGCGTTGACGTAGCCGTCTCGCTTTTTGACCTCGACGACGGGGGCTTTATCCAAGCATGTCGCGTACTTCACCCCGTCCTTTTCGTATTCCGCGCGGAGGAGCAGGGTGGCGTGCTCCACGTTGCCCGTCGGGAGCTGCATATTATTGGGTTCGGTCAAGATATAGTCGTATACCGACCCCGCGATGATCGCCCCCACGCCGTCTTTATATAGGAGCGAAAGGGTGCCGCCTCCCGCGTGCGCCGCGCCGCGCCCGTAATTGTGCGTTGCGTAGTCGTAGGCAGTCAGGGTGGCTAAGTAGCCCCCCATGCGTATCTTATAGGTATCTATCTCGGGATAATATTTGACCCTAGCTACTTCTCTTTCGAGGGGGAGGGCGAGGCGCTCTTTTGGCGTATCGATACCTTCGTGGATGGCGTCTGCGAGGGCGGCGGCGTGAGAGAAGGTGTGATGGATGCAGGGCTTTTGCCCGTTTTCGTAGTAGGCGGGACCTCCGTATAAGAGCCCGTTGTGCGTGCAACGTTTCAAGATAGTGTAGGTGCGTTCGGCGGCTTCGTGAAAGAGGGAGTCGCGAGCGCGCAATGCGGCAAAGGCGCCGATACTGCCGTCCGAGGTGCGACTGCCGTAATAGCTCCACTTATTGTTTCTGACGCCGAAGGAATTATCCCACCCGCCGTCAGGGAGCATGAAGTCGAGGAGGCTTTTTGCGTGCTTAGCGAGGGCGCTTGCCGCCTCTTCGTCCTTTAGGAGGGCGGCGGCGTGCGTAAGGCAGGGCAGGGATTCCTCCGCCACGTAGCCCACGTCGATGGGATAGCATCCCTTGGGGGACTTGTCGTCGTGCGGCTTTCCTTCCCCCGCGAGCAGTCCGCTTTTTGTAAAGAGGGGCAGGCAGTACGCCATCAGCTCCTTCGCGCGCTGTTTGGCGACGTCGTCGTGATATAGGACGTAGTAAAGGGCGTTTGACAGGGCGGCGGCGCAGTAATAGTTGATATAGGCGGGGAAGCCCACCGTCAAATTATCGCGCACCCATACAGCGGCTCGGCGGGCGCAGTCATCCACCTCGCGCGTGAAGTCCTCGGGCAGTTTGTCCCCGAGGTAATAAAGGGTCTTCATAAGGTTTATCGCCGAGAAGGCGGTGATGCCCTGCCAGGGAGAGGTGAAGTCGTTGATCATCGCGCCCGAGGGCTGCTCGAGTTGCTTGCGAAAAACGAGTAGGTCTTTCGCCCCGACGAGATACCTTTCCTCCCCCGTCAATACGTAGCAGGTCGAAAGGGGATAGACGGCGTTATCCGCCCGTCCGTGTGAAAAGCCGCAAGCATCGCATCGAAAAGAGCCGAAGAGCTCGCCGCTCTCCTTGACCTCGGCGCATAAGAGTGCGTCGCACCATTCTGTTAGCAGTCTTTGGTATTTGTCCGCCATAGCGCTATTATAACATACTCCCCACGTCGGTTGCAAACTCGCTTTTTTTATAAAAGATAAAAATAAATGATGTATCTGGGGCGATCATCTGCTATAATACCGATATTCGGAGGTGGATATGTATTTCAACGATTTAAAGGTCGGGATGACGGTGGAGACCGCACCCGCCGTGATAGATAAGGACAGGATGCTCGCCTTTGCGAAAGAATACGACGACGTGCCCCTGCACACCGACGAGGAGTATGCGCGGGCGACGCACTTCGGCGCTCTCATCGCGCCCGGCGTGATGTCCTTTATGGCGGTGTGGGCAAAGTATCTCCAAGTGGACTTTTTCGGAGAGCAACTCCTTGCGGGCAAGTCCACCAAGATAGAATGGATGAAGCCCGTTTTCGCGGGGGACGTCCTGACGGGGAAGGCTATGGTCACGAACCTTGTCAAGCGGAGCGAGAAGAACGGCATCGCCGAGGTCACCATCGAGGCGTATAACCAAAAAGGAGAAGTGGTGCTTGTGGGCGTGACGGAGGCTATCGTAAAGAGCAGGGTGTAAAGATGCCTTGTTTAGGGACTTTCAAGGGAGGAACGTGTGCTCGTTCCTCCTTTTTTTTATGAAGTCAAGCCCCCTTTTCGGCGGATCTTTGCTTGCGTTTGCGGATGAAGAAATACACGAGATAAAAGACAGAAACGTATAGAAGGAAGAGCCCCACCACGATCATCGGATAGAAGACGCGGCTCCCGTTGACGAGGTTATAGAAGATCACGTAAGGGGTGCCGTCGTGATTCATCAGGAACATATAGTTGTAGGGGATGAGGACATTCGCGATGTAGGCGAGAATGCAGAAGGAGCACAGAATGACGAAAGTGATCCAGATGTTTTTGGTTTTCATGCTGGTCAGCCCCGATATCGCGATGTAGAGCGAGGCAAACCCCGCAAGGGAATGGCTCAAGACCGAGAGGATGTTATCAAAGGAGAGGATGGGGTAGGCGTTAAAGTTCTGCCCCGCGCCGTAGGTGCCCATCACCGCGCCGAGAATGCCGAAGATAAAGACGAAGTCGAGCGCCGCCTCTTTTAAGCGCCCCTTGGAGAACGCCGCGAGGGGCAGGGCGATCATCTGAATGCTGCATAGGAAGAGGGGCAGGTTGATGAGGAGGGGACGCGCCGAACCTTCCTTGATGCAGGGGACTGTCATCTCCATCGCCTTTAGAACGAGGAGCACGATCGCCGCGACGGCGATGACTTTATTCTTGGTTTTTTCGTCCTTGTTACGGTTTCTTCTGCCGAGGAGCACCGCAAGGGTGACCATCAGGACCATAAACGCCGAGACGAATAATAGGTGTTGCCAGGACATATATCCTTCGGGGGTCCTCTTGTATCCGCCTACGCCGAAAAACTCTTTTATCGCATCCATACTTTCCTTCTTTTGCCGGCGAGGCAAAGCGTCGCGCCGGCTTTTTTGTAGTGATAATTATAACAAATTTTGCGTTAAAGCACAAGCATTCCTCTTCGGGCGGGCGCAATGCGCGCTGTCAAATTGGCAAAGGAGAGGGGCGTCCTTCTTCGCCTTCCCGCGTTCTGAAGGGGAAAGACGCGTTGTGCCGCTCGAAAAAAGTTTTTTCGGCGCGAGCATATTGACATGCGTTGTCGATATTCAGTATAATATTATTCAGAATAAAAAGCCGACGATGGTCGGGAAAAGGGGGTTACGATGATCGATTTTGACGAATGGTCCGATTACGCTACGGACGAAGAGCTTGACGCTTTGGAGGCGGCTGCGAAAAAGAGTATGTGGAAGTGGATTTTGCTCAGCTTGATCCCCATCTTGAATATTTTCCTTATCGGTTGCGCCATCTTTGCGTACAATAACTATCATTTCATCAAGTCCAGAGGCGAAGATATGGGCAACGACATCGTTCGTGGCATCATGATGATCTGTGGCCTCATCCTTATCCCCCTCATCGTTTTGAAGATCCTTTCCAAGTCCAATAAACTCGGCGACAAGGTGCTCGGCTGGGATAAAATCGACTTTGACGATATAGACGATTGATTTGATAAAAAAAGAAAAACGGCTCTTGGGGTGCACTTCATCTTGGGAGCCGTTTTTTTATTTCAAAAAGGGTAGGAGCGCCTTTCCCCATTCGGCGACGAGCGCGTCGAGAGAACTACTTGCATTCGCGGGGGATGTGGAGGGGAGGCAGGTGGCGATATCCTTATGCTGCGGGAAGGCGCGGACAAAGAGTTCGTACGCCTTTTTCCCATTTAGGAATATCGCTTTGACCTTGCCCCTTTTGAGGATAGCGTCCACGTCTGCGTAGACGATGTTTCTTATGGAGGCGTCCGCCGAGCGACGTATCTCGCAGGAGAGCACCACGTCGTAAAGCGCCACGCCGCGGCTTATCAGCGCCGCTGTTTTTTCCTCCTTTCCCATTCCTATAAAGTCCTCTTTGAGGAGGGCGGACATCACCTTCCAAAAGCGATTGCGCGGGTTCATATAATAGAAACCCGCCGCGCGCGAATCCACCGAAGGGAGCGATCCGAGGATCAGCACGACGGAGTGTTCGTCGCACACGGGTGGGAAAGGATTTTTGACGGTTTCCGAAGCGCTTTTCATGGCTGTATTATAGCGGTTTCGTCGCTTTTTGACAACCCATCTTGCAGAATATATTGTGTTACTGCTATATTTTTGATATAATATTTACACAATTTCTTTTTCGTTTTCGCGTTTATCTGCGAAAAGGAGGCAGTATGTCGCTGATCTGCATGAAACTCTTGGGGCTCGGGGTCGCCCTCGTCGCCTTGGTCGCGTTGCTGGCGTGCACCCTTCTACTCTACTTCCACGTCAGGAAAAAGCACGCCGGCTCCAAGTTCTTGGTGGAGTTCCTCTTTATCCTCGTGGCGTTTTTGATCAATATCGGGGTCAAGATCGTCGTGGAACTCATCGCCGACCCGCCCCTCGACAGGAGTATGTGGGCGTGGGTGTCCAAAATGCTCTACGCCGCTTATTCTTCCTTCGGCACGCTGGGTTTTGGGGGGCTTCCCTACAGTGCGGCGTCGGTGCCGGGCGGTTACATCTTCGCCACCTTGTATTATGGCAGTTCCATCTACGTAGCGCTCATCATGCTCACCGTGATCTCCGCCCGCGCGAGCTACGAGTTCTATTCCTATTTCCGCTTGATCTTCACCTGCAAGCGCAACAAGAACATTTACGTATTCACTGCGTTGACCGAAGAGTCCATCACCTTTGCGGAGTCCATCAAGGAGGAATGCGAAAAAAAGAAGAAAAAAGCGATGATAGTCTTCGGCGGACCGGGACTCAAGACCTTTGACCGCAAGGACGAACTGTGTCGCCGCGTGGTGGCGGACGGTTTCTGTTATTGGTCCTACTCTTCCGCGAAGGGAAAGAGCATCGCCAAAGCGCTCCATCTCAAAAACAACAATAAAAACTTTACGGACGTCAACGACAAACGCGACTTCATGATCTTTGCTTTCGCATCAAACGATCATATCCCCGAGGAGGAGAATAATCTCACGGCCGTTTTGGACGACATCAAGATCAGGAAGAAAAAGAAGGATAAACTCTTCATAGAATATTTCGTGCTCACCAAGAGGAAGATCAACTATCAGGCATATCAAAAAGCGCTCGAAGAAGCGAAAAAGGCGACGGACGAAGAAAAGCGGCAAGAAATAACAATCAAGGCAAAACCGAAAAACGAAGCGAAAAAGTCGGAAGGAGAAAATGGAAAGCCTGTGGATGAATTCGCAACGCTTACCATCTTTAACGAGGCGTATGAAGGCGGACAGACCTCTGTCCAAAAGATCCTCGATAAAGATATGATGGAGAAGCTGTCATCGGACGAAATGCGTCCGGTCTCGGTTTGGTCGCTCGGCTTTGGCGGCACGGGCGAAGCGATCAGCAAGGAGCTCTTCGTGCAGACGCCGGGCATCGCGATGGAGGAGAATGCCGGAGTGGTGACGAAAACGACCTCTCGCCCCTTTGCGGTAAACGTCTTTGACGCCAGGATGACGGAGGCGGGTGAACTGTTCCGCGCAGAACATCCGGAGAATTACGATTTTTTGGATGACCCTGCTTGGGGAGACTTGCTCAAAAAAGCAATAGCGTCCGCTAATCAGGCGGCGGGGCTTCCCTGTCCCGTGTACGGATTCCATCAGTTCCGCGGTGAGGATGCCGAACTGTATAATATGAAGGGAGATATCCTGTCGGAGAACGCTCCCGACGTCATCACCATAGCCACGGGCGACGACTATAGGAATATCACCTATGCCAACGTGATCGGACAATGGATCGTCAACGCCAATGCGCCCATTGTGGCTCCCCCCGAGAACAATGACAAAAGGGATGGGAAAGAGGTTACTCCCGAACCGCCGACCGTAACGCCGCATAAGTATTATCTTGTAGTCGCGATCTTTAACAAGAACAACAATAACTTGCTTTCGACCTACGGAGTGCCCCTGGATGAAGAGCGTAGAGAGATCGAGGTCGGGAACTATTTGAAGATCATCATCGTCAACAATTTGGATGAAGTGTATTCTTTCAAAAACTATTCGGAGCGCAAGATATCCGCGATAAAGAAGCACACCACATATAACAGTTTGACGGGGAACAAGTTCGATCTTTGGTCAAGCTTCAAAGAGATTTCGGAAGAAAAGGACTTTGATACTATCCGTCGCAGTGGACATGCATTTGAGGTCAAGCTCGAAAAACTCGTTCAAGAGAACGCAAAAACAAGCGATGCGTCTGATTTCGTGGACGGATCGAATGAACTCTCTGAAAAAGCGGACTTCGTTTTAAAACGCATCAACGCCCTCTTTGAAAACGCAGAGAACGATGCGTTGAAGAAAGAGAGCATACTGGAGTATGAACAGAGCTCTTTGTGGGAAAAAGCTTCCAATCAGAGCGTTGTTTCTGCAGAGAAGTATTATCGCTATTATTTCTGGAAGACTATCGTTACGATCCTCTCTAAATGCGCTCTCTATGGAAGGTTTGACCTCGCGAAGGAAATGCGCAGTTTTAAGAGGCTCGCCATTGCAACGGAGCACGATCGTTGGGTGCGCTTGCACTTTGCCGAAGGATGGGTCTATCGTGTTGAAAAGAATAAGGAGAAAAAGCAACACGACTGTTTGCAGGGCTATTCTTTGACGGCTTCGTCAAATGGTGGGACCCTTTGTTACGATCTTGCCAACGTATTATGGGCATTGTACGGCTATGATCCCAATGCAGAGGGACAGAAGGAATCGGAGACGTCCAAAGGGAAGGAAACGAAACAGTCGGCGGAAGAAACACAAAAGGCAGAAGAGCAAAAGACGGCGGAAGAAGTCCAAAAGTCGGAGGAGAAAAAGGCGTAGTCGCGTTTCGTTACGCTAAGGATAAAAAAAAGAAGGTCGACGACATCGACCTTCTTTTTGTGTCAGATTATTACTTCTTCGGCATCGGGGGGACGTCGATGGCGACGTCGGAGAGGGGGAAGGCGCAGCAGGGATGGATGTAGCCGAATTCCTTGTCTGCGAGCCTTCTGCCGTCCACCGAGGGGGGCGTATACACGTCGCCCGAGATGAGCTTGGAGTGGCACCAACCGCATCTGCCGCTACGGCAGTCGGAGGGAGGATTGAGCCCCGCCGCTTCCATCGTGCGAAGGAGGGACGTATTGGCGTCGCAGGGGATGGTGGTGGTCACGCCCGCGATGGTGACGGTGAGGTTATATTTCTCGTTCACGTCGCCCGTATAGGCATCGTCTTTCTCGGGATGGAAGAATTCACCGAATAGCTCGTGGCGCACGAACTTCCTGCGGATGCCGAGCTTTTCTATCTCCTTATCCGCGAAGTTATACATCGCCTGCGGCCCGCACATAAAGATGGAGTAATCTTCCTCCTTGGGCGCATATTTCTTGATGAGGTCGGCGGTGATGAAGCCGCTTTCGCAGCCCTCTTTCTCCTCGTTCGAGAGCACGTTGACCAGCTTTATCCTGTCGCACTCTTTCGCCATGGCTTCTATCTCGTCGCTGAAGGCGGCGTCATTATAGGTGCGGCTGCCGTAGAGAAGGATGAGAGAGCAGGGCTCGTCCCCTTCGTATATCGCCTTGGCAAGGGAGCGGAAGGGAGTGATGCCGCTGCCGCCGGCGATGCCGATGACCGTCTTTGCGTCGCGCAGGCGCTCGTAGGTGAAGTCGCCGAGCGGGGCGGAAGCGTCAAGCTCCTGACCTTCCTTCCAGTTGTCGAGGATATACTGCGATACGATGCCGCCCTCCACCCTCTTGATGGTCAGCATATAGTAGCCGTTCAAGGTGTCCGCGGGAGAGGATGCGATGGAGTAGGGGCGCTTAAAGAGCTTGCCTTTGATATCCACCGCGATGGAGAGGTATTGCCCCGCCGAGAACCAGGCGAGCGACGTCGTCCCCTTCTCGGGATCGGGGGCGAGGTAGAATTTCTTCATATCTTTGGAGAACTCCTCGACCTTCATCACCTTGAGGTGTTGCACGGAGGGGTGGAGCTCCTTGGCGAGCTTGTTGGGATGATAATCGTAGAGGTCTTTGGTGGGCTCTTTGGAGCCTTTGCCGATGGCGAGTAGCCTCTTGACGATGACCTTGATAAGTCCCAGACGACTGAGTTTGGAGATATTGGACTTCATATTATTTGCCCTCCTTTAAGTCTTTGATGACCTGGCGCGCCGTCTTGTCTCCGGTGATGTATCCGGAGGGGAAGCCGTCGCCCCTCGTGTGGTGGCCGCCGCAGAAGTAGAGGCCGGGGATGTTGAAATCCAGCTGTTCCATCGCAATGCGCCCTACGATGTTATCCCAGCTGCCGGTATCGTAGCCGTAGATGGCGCCTTCGGGGGTTCCGAGGTAGCGGGCAAAGGTCACGGGGGAGGCAATGGATATCTCCTCGATATAGGGACGGATGGATATGCCCATCGTCTCTTCGTAGTCCTTGATGAACTTTTCGGCGATCTGATTCTTATATTCCTTATACTCGCGCGGGGTGAGGTCCTCGGGGAAGTCGCCCGGCATGTAGGGAATGGTGAAGAAGAGGGTCGAGGTGCCCTTGGGGGTGGCGTCGGGGAGAGGCACGTTCAAACAGTTGACCACGTAATAGCCGAAGTTCGCCCTCTCGTCAAACTGCTTGCGCGCGTCCTTATAGCGCGCGATGAAGACGCTGTAGTCCTCGATGCCCAGCTCCTCGCGGGTCTTGTCGAGACCGAGGTAGACGGTCACGAAGGTCATACCGAACTTCCTGGCGTTCGCCATCTTGCGGAATCTCTTGGGGATGGCCTTCTCGCTCGAACGGTTGATGACGTTGTTCGGGATGATATTGGAGATGATCTTCTTGGCGTAGTAGGTCTCGCCGTTTGCCTTTACGCCGATCGCCTTGCCCTTGTCGTCAAAGAGGAACTCGGTGACTTCGCTGTTGTAGCGTATCTCGCCGCCGAAACTCTCCAGCGACTTGACGAGGGCGAGCGATAGTTCGTGCGAGCGGTTATAGGGCATCGTGGGCTTGACCTCGCAGTAGGCGGTGAGTAAGCTGATGAAGTGCAGGGCGGATAGTTCGTCCGTCGGCACGCCGAGATAGCCCCAATAGGTGTTGATGATGGCGCGCGCCTTTTCGTCGATGCCGAGGGCTAGCTCCACTTCCTCCGCGCTGTGCGACGCCGTACGCATAAAGTCGCCGTGCTTACTCATCATCACGAAGGGATTGATCTTCGGACCGTTCTTGCCCGTATTCATATAGAGCTGAGCTTCGCTGATGTTGTTCACCAGGTCGAAAAGCTTCGCCACCTTGTCGCGATTGCCGGGGGCAGCTGCCTCAATGTCGTCGAGGAAGTTCTCTCTCCCCGCGCGCATCACCACGTCGAAGGGGCATTCGGGGTCCTTGCAGATAGAGCGGTAGAGGGTGGTCTCGTGCAGAAGCTCCATCTTTGCGCCGAGGTCAGCAAAGATCTTCTTGGAAGATTCCAAATCGGGACAGGTGTCCTCCGCGCACAGCTCGTGCAGGGCGGGCTCAAACTCAAATCTGCCGCGAATAAAGCTGGTGGCGCATCCGCCCGGAAGGTTATGCTTCTCAAAGAGGATGGTCTTGAAGCCTGCTTGTGCCGTGGTCGCTGCGGCGACAAGACCGCCGTTTCCCGCGCCGACTACGATGACGTCATATTCTTTCATATAGCGCTCCTTTTTATAGAATAAGATACTTATACTGTACTGTATAATAGGGAAAAAGTCAATAGGGGAAATAACAATGCGGAATAGATCGAATGCGTAATGCACGATCGTGCGGCGGGTGCCGCGAGAAGTGGGCTTCGCACCGAGATGTGTTCCCTGCGGAAACGTGAAGTGTCGAGCGATGCTCGACGAAAAGGACTAATTTGGGAATTGGGAATGAGGGATCGCAGAAGATCTTTCCCCAAGCGAGCGCGGAGAAGGTGGTAGAGACGAGCGCTCCGTAAAAAAATGGGGCAGGCGCGTACCATAGTGTACGTAACTGCCCCTTTTTGAAACGGTAGCGAAGTATATGCCGCCTTATCCGCGCCCGCCTAATTACGGTTTTTGCGATAGGAAGAGGGCGATATCCCCTCTTTCTGCTTGAAAATAAGCGTCAGATAGTTGCCCGACGAGAAGCCGCAGAGCTCCGCAATCTCCTCGATGGACTTATTGGAGGTGGCAAGCAGTTCCTTGACCTTGGTCAAGCGAAGGCGGAGAAGGTAATTCATCGGCGTACAGCCGAGGTCCTTTTTGAAGTGATAGTTGAGGGTCTGCTTGGTGGCGTATATCCTGTCCGCGAGGTCGTCCAGCGTGAGCGGCTCGGAGTAATTGGCGTTCATATAGTTGATCGCCTTGGTCACGAGGGGAGAGGCTTGTCCGGCGTTCTCTTTGGACTGGGGCAGGCGGTTCTCCGCAAAGTGATAGAGCATCAGGATGAAGTAGTCGAATTTCGCCTTATCCACCTCGTGGGCATGCTCCTCGCTCAAGGGATGATCAAGGGAGAGAGCAAGGACGTCGCGTAGGGAGGCGGTCTGCGCCTCCGAGAGGGGGACGAAGGACAGAGATAAACTGGTCAGCACCTCCTTTTGAAAGTCGTCCAGCATGCTCTCGGTCACGTAGATGTTGATACGGCGGAAGGCGCCTCCCTCCGTCTTGTGCATCGCAAAAGGCGGCACCACAAGGACAGCGGGCGCGGTGATGGAGTACAATGTGTTTTCGATAAAAAAGCTGCGGCTCCCTTCATACAGGAAATAAATCTCGTAGTGGGGGTGCGAGTGCAGTTTGCGCATCGTCAGTTGGGGTAATGATGACTCTTCGATCCTCAAAAATTTTTCCATAGCAATCCCATATTATATACGTGCGCGCGAGGGTGTCAAGAAAATTACTCTCATTTTTTGAAAATATCTATGTAATAGAGAGTTTTTATTGTGTTTAATCATATATATCCTTCTACGGCGGCATTGTATAATAAGTAAAACGAAATTTATTTGGAGGGAATTATGAAATATCTCGACAACGGAAAGAAAGCCACAGATCTCAAGATCGCCTATATCGGCGGCGGTTCCAGAGGCTGGGCGCGCGGTTTGATGAGCGATCTTGCCACCGAGAGCGCGATGAGCGGTACCGTCTACCTTTACGATATCGACTTTGAAGCCGCCAAGGCGAACGAGACCATCGGCAACGCCATCTACGACAGAGAGGACGTCGTCGGCAAGTGGCACTACAAGGCCGTCGCCACCCTCGAAGAGGCGCTCGACAAGGCGGACTTTGTGGTCATCTCCATCCTGCCCGGCACCTTTGACGAGATGGCGAGCGACGTGCATCTCCCCGAGAAGTACGGCATCTATCAGTCGGTGGGCGACACGGTCGGCCCCGGCGGTATCGTCAGAGCGCTCCGCACCCTCCCGATGTATAAGTCCTTTGCCGAGGGCATCAAGAAGTATTGCCCTAACGCATGGGTCATCAACTACACCAACCCCATGTCGCTGTGCACCGCGGCGCTCTACGCCTATTATCCCGAGATCAAGGCGTTCGGCTGCTGCCACGAAGTGTTCGGCACGCAGAAGATACTGGGGCTTGCCTATCAGGAGAAGTACGGCACTTTCCTCGAGAGGCAGGACGTCAACGTCAACGTGGTCGGCGTCAACCACTTCACTTGGATCACCGAGGCGCACTACGGCAACGTGGATCTCATGCCCATCTATAAGGAATTCGTGGAGAAGCACTACAAGGACGGCTATATCGTGGATAGCTCCACCCATTGGATGAACAATACCTTCGTCAGCGCGGAGCGCGTCAAGTTCGATCTCTTCCGTCGTTACGGCGTCATCGCGGCGGCGGGCGACAGGCACCTGGCGGAGTTCTGCCCCGGATACTGGTATCTCAAGAACCCCGAGACCGTCAAGGAGTGGAAGTTCGGCTTGACCACCGTGGACTGGCGTCGTGAGGACCTCGCCAAGAGGATAGATAAGACCAACAAGCTTCTTTCGGGCGAGGAGAAGTTCGAGCTCCGCGTCACGGGTGAAGAGGGCGTCAAGCAGATGAAGGGTATCCTCGGCATCGAGCCCTTCGTGACCAACGTCAACCTCCCCAACAAGGGACAGATCACCAACCTGCCTCTCGGCGTGGTGGTGGAGACCAACGCTTCCTTCTCTGCGCGCGGCGTGCAACCCATCTGTGCGGGCGCCATCCCGCAGGGCGTGGATTCCCTGGTGCATAGAGTGGTCTACGGACAGCAGCTCACCCTCGAAGCGGCTATCACCGGCAACTACGAGTTGGCTTTCAAGGCGTTCCAGAACGACGCCAACGTGTGCATCTCTCCCGCTGAGTCGCGCGAGCTCTTTGATAAGATGCTCGAGAATACCAAGGAGTATCTCCCCTTCTACGACGAATGGAAAAAGAATAAATAAGTTCCAAACCTTGTTTTCGCCGCCCTTTAGGGCGGCGATTTTTTTTATCAACGTAGCCGATCCGGGCTATCTATCTATCTATCTATCTATCTATCTGTCTGAACGCAAAAAAGAGTGTTGACAGGCTGTCAACGGGGATTTTTAGCGCCAATAGGCTTTCGGAAATAGCAAATTACAGCAAAAAGGGCACAATTCTACCGTTCGTAGAGTAACTCTACGATTGGTAGAGAGCCAAAACGCTCTTTTTGTCGCTTTTTTGTGGTACGATGAATGTGCAAACGAAATGTCGGAGGACAATATGGAACTGACTACACTATCGAAAAATCTGCGTGACCTGCGTGAGAAGCGCGGGCTGACGCAGAAAGACCTGGCGGATCGCCTCTCGCTGTCGGATAAGACCGTCAGCAAATGGGAGAACGAGCGCAGCATCCCCGATATCTTCACCCTCTTGAAACTCGCTGAGATATTCGATTGTACTTTGGAAGATTTTCTTAAACAGTAATTCCCTTTTTCCTTTTTAATAATTCATTTCCTTTTTTACAGTATACGCTTTTGAACGCGCACGTGAATGTGTTATACTCTTTATATAGCACGTGAGATCAGAATATGGAAAATAACACTACTTTAGGACAAAGAATATTATCCGAACGTAAAAAAGCAGGGCTTTCGCAGCGTCAGCTCGGCGACAAACTTGCCGTTTCGGATAAGACGATCAGTAAGTGGGAGAACGACGGCAGTATGCCCGACGTTTCCTCCATTGCCACCCTTGCGGAAGTCTTCGGTTGCTCGGTGGTCTATCTGATGACGGGCAAAGAGGATGCGACGGACGACGCTCCTCCTGCCCCTCCCGCCCCCGCCAAGAAAAAGCGGTGGTGGATCCCCGTCGTGGTGGTCGTTTCCGTCGTCTTTGTCACCTTCGCCGTGCTCTTCGGCGTGTACCTTACCAAGATAGCGGAGCGTTTTCAAGGCATCTACATCAACGTAAATAACAATAACGAATACTACATTGTCAATAACACGACCTACAATCACTATTACGTCAGCGACAGCGGCGAGACCACCCTTTTGGACTCGGGCTCCTGGTTCGGCGTCGGGGACGAGATCTCCTTGGGGGAGGGGGCTACCCTCTCTACGGCGGGAGGCTCTGCGACCTTGATGTCCACGGGGGCGAATTTTGAGCGCGTTTCCGGTTCCAACGGACAAAAGGACAATATCGACGTGCTCTTCGTGAATGGGGAGAGTCAGACCAAGTATACCATCAAGCGCGGCAGCACCGTGCCGTCGCCCACGCCGCCCACCAAGGAGGGCTACGCCTTTGCGGGCTGGGTATCCTTGGACGAAGTGAGCGGGGCAAAAAGCTACTATCACGACAAGGATATTCAATGGAAAAACGTACGCTATCAATCTACCTTTACATGCGTGCATATCTTCGACAACGATTATCGTTGCATTGACGCCGTATGCTTAAGGTGCGGAGAGGTGCGTGCGGCAAGCATATCGCACGTCTACGCAGATAGCCACACCTGCCACGACCGTACCTGCCTAAAGTGCGGGCATGTGGATCCTGCTACGACCGAGCACACCCTCTTATACGGCAATCGCACCGAGCCCACCTGCACCGAGGACGGCTTGGCGCAGGCGCATTGCACCGGGTGCGGGCTGGTCGTCAACACAGTGCTCCCCGCCAAGGGACACGCCGTTGTGGTGGATCGCGCCGTGCCCGCCACTTGTACCACGTCAGGCTGGACGGAAGGCTCGCATTGCGCTACCTGCGGCGCGACCATCGTCAAGCAGGTATATTTGGATATCTTGGGTCACGAAACGACGGACGAGTGGGTGGTGGACGAGGATGCGACCTGCGAGGAAGGAGACCCGCGCGATAACCCCGACGCGGGTATAGGACACCGCCACAAGGTGTGCACCCGTTGTGGTGAGATAGCCGTTGAGGAGGATATCCCGCGTTTGGAGCATACGCCCGAGACGATGCCCGCAACCGAGCCTACCTGTGAAGCGGACGGGAAGAGCGAGTGGACGCGCTGCTCCCTCTGCGGCAAGACGTTGACCTCCCCGACAAAAACAGGAGATCACCTCGGACACGACTACGAGGACGGCGTCTGTACCCGCTGCGGGAAGGAGTGGCAAGGGAAGGATTGAGCGCTTGCGACTCAAACCTTTGTAGCGTAGTAAAAAAGATGGCAAGTTTCCTTGCCATCATTTTTTTGTCATTTTGCGTGATAAAGGTTTATTTCTTGGGGAAGAGGATATCCGCCTTTCGGAGGACGAGGTCGGCAAAGAGGGAGTTCGCCCAGGCGAACCAGGGGCGGGTATAGATTTTGTCGTCGTCCTTATAGACCCCCTCGTGGATATAGTAAGTGCCGCCCGTCGATGAGGCGACCATCTTGACGCAGCGCTTGATCTCCTCCTGATCCGTCGAGGTCATCGCCTGTATGATGAGGGAGAGGGGCCACACGTAACCTTCGGGGGTGTGCGGACTGCCGATGCCCGTGATCGCCGTGCCCACGTAGTAGTAGGGATTACGCTCGGAGAGCATATAGGCGCGGGTGTTTTCATAGAGCTTTTTATCCGCAAAGGGATAGTCGTAGTAGGGGATGGAGAGCAGGTTGGGGATATTGGCGTCGTCCATTACGTTGTAGTGTCCCATGCCGTCGGTTTCGAGGGCGTAGACCTCGGTGCCGTCGGGCGTGGTGGTCTTTCCGTACTTTTCTATCGCGCGGCGGAGGGTCTCGGTGAGGTCCATACACTTCTTTGCCCTCTCATCGTCGCCTTTTTCGATAAAGAGGGGGCGGAGAGCGGTCAGCACCGAGCAGATAAACATATTGCCCGGAATATAGTAGTTATAGGTGCAACTGTCGTCGCTCGGACGATAGCCCGACCATACGAGCCCCGTCTCCGCTACGGGGGAGCCGTGTCCGCACCAATCCCTGCGGTCGCGCCCCGGGCGCTCATGGAAATAGCTGGAGTAATCCTTGTGCCTCTGTTCGGTCAGGAAGGTCACGTACGCCTTGTCAAAGGCGCGATAGAATAAGTCGTCCATCACGCTGTCGTCCCCCGTCGCCTTGACGTAGCGCGTCAGGAGCCACAAGGGATAGCACAAAGAGTCGAGCTCAAACTTCCTCTCCCACACCCAAGGGGAATTTTGGGGGATATCCCCCGTGTGTCCCATGCCGTTCTCCTCGCGGTTAAAGGCGTTGGCGTAGGGGTCTAAGAGGAGGTAGGTGAATTGCTTTTTGATGACGGCTTTGATGAGTTCGCGCACAGACGGGCATTTATTTGCAAAGTGCAAATACTGCATGACCTGCGCCGCCGAGTCCCTCAGCCACATGGCGGGGATATCCCCCGTGATCACGAATGCCGAGCCGTCCTCTTCATAGAGGACTGTGGTCAGTATCGTGTTGAAAAAGGCGTTGTGAAATAGCTTTTTGAGGTCGGGGTCGTCGATGCGCTCTTCAAACTTTTCCACTTCGAGGAAGAGGTCTTGGAAGCGCTCTTCGTTCATGCGGTTGTCAATGGAACTGATGGGTCTTTCTTTTTTCATAGTCTTGCTCCGATGTTTATTTGTAGTATAGTTTTACCTCGCCGAAGAGTCCGCTCTCCTTAGAGTCCGCGTGGAAGACGCGCTCTTCTTTGAGGTAGTTGCCGAGTTGCCACGGATAGTATTTGTCAAAGGCGTCCGTCCCCTCGAATTCGTTCGCGGCGCCGTTCGTTACGCGCACGACGAGTGTATTGTTCTCTTGGAGAAGGGAGGCGGGAACGTCGAAAGAATAGGGTGCCATAACGCGCTTGCCGAGAGAGGCGCCGTTCAAGAAGGCTTCCGCCACCTGTGCCGCTTTGCCGAGGTCGAGGACTGCCGCCGTCGCCTTTTCCGTGAGGGAGAAGTTCGCGCGGTATTCCGCCGTTCCCGAGAACCTTTCGCCGAGGACACATTTCCAATCGCCGAGGCGTATCGGCGTAAACTCTGCGTGGATCTCTTCAAAATGGGCTTCGTTTTCTATTACGAGCCTTTTGACGGGACGGATGCTCCAGTCGCTCGGGATAAGGTATTTGTCGAGAAAGGGGAGTTCGGTAAGAGGGAGTTCCTCGTCGGTATTCCACAGGCAGATGATTTCGCCCGGCTGAATATCGATTACGCCGCCCTGCATACGCGTTGCCGTAGCGAGCGCGGGGGAGATAACGTAGCCCTTGCCGAAGTCTGCGACGGGGATAAACTCTTTGTTCTCGCCCTCGTTCATCAGGAACCACAGTTCGCCGTTTTGAAGTTTTGAGTGGGCGAGAAGGATGCAGTCTTGCTTTATGGGCAAGGAAGCGTCGGGTAGTTGCGATAACGGTATCGCGCCCGTCACCCTCTTGAGTAAAGGCTTGAACGCCGTGTAGACCTTTCCCCCTTTTGCGGCGAAATCGTTTAGGGCGGCGATGGTTTTATCGGTAAGGTAGGTCGCGGCGGGTAGAACGACGCTGTCGTAGTGTGCCAGCCCCGATGATATCTCGTTGGATGAGACAGTTGCAAAAGAGAAAAAGTCGTCGTCGACGATATCGAAGGGGAGATGCCGTTCTTGGAGCTCTCTGCCGAGCGACTTATACGAACTGAGCGCCGCGCATTCCGCACCCTCGACGATGCCGTCCGCGGCGGGGAGAAACAGGGCGACCTTTGCCACCCTCTCGCCGAGCGAGAAGAGATAGGATAGCCGCTCGAGATAGGCGTTGAACGCCGCGAGGTCGGGGTATGTCTTTTCGGTGAAGTGGGGGAGCTCCCCCGCGAGAGCGTATCCCTTCCGTGCGTAAGGCACGAGCATCGAGTTAAAGACGTTGATGCCGCACATCGCCTGATAATTCACGATATACTTCATTTCGTCGTATGAGAGCCCCGCGCCGTATACCGCGAAATTCTCGGACAGAGCGTGACGTCCTCCCGTTTGCGCCGCCGCGGACGCGGCGAGGATGGGAAAGAATCCGTTCTCGACACAGCGCCTTTTTCTGCCTCTCGGCGGGAAGATCTGCCTGCGGATGGCGTCCACCCCCGGCACGTCAAAGACGCGGAGGGCGGGGAGAATGCCGAAGCAGCCGCTCGTCACCGAGGCGTTCGCTTCGTCGTCTTTGTCAAGGTGCCCCGTAAAGGTCACGCCGTGCGCCTCCGCCCACGCCTTTTCCCTTTTCAGGAATCGCTCGATAAAGAGGTCGGACAGCATCTTGTAGAATTCTATCTTGATCGTTGCGTTTTCCGCGGAGCACTTTTCTCTTCCCGTTAAGAAGGGCAGGCAGTCTCGGATATCTCTGTGGAAACGTGCGGAAAAGAGCGCCTTGATCTCCTCGTTATAGGGGAAGGGGCGAGGCGCCGTGGGTTCGTCGGTGAAGAGGGCGGTGACGCCGCCGAGGTCCTCTCCGAGCGCGCCCGCGTATTTATCGTGCGTGAGGGCGATAAAGAGGGGCGCCGCCTTTTCCTTGGTGATATCGGGCAGATCCGCCGAATTTACGGCGGGGAAAGAGGTCGCCGTATGGATATACTCCGTCAAGGTGCCGCTCTCCTCTATCCTCTCGTTGGGATAGACGCGCTTATTATTGATAAAAGCCGCTTCGGCGTGTTCCGTCGGGGTGTAGACGTCGTTTGGCTTGACCTCTCTGTCCACCGTGCGGATACTCTCCTGCACGAGGGTGGGGTCCTCTAGGGTCACTTGCCCGCAAGCGCCGCCGCTCGGCCAGCCCCCTTCGTCGTACAGCCACACCTCCATGCCTTTTTCGCGCGCTTTCTCTAACGCATAGCGGTAGGCGGATAGGTAGTCTTTGGACAGATATTCGGGCTCCAAAGGGGTGGGGAAGGAGGTGGGGCGAAAGCTCTTGGGCATGGGCAGGATATATATCCTCTTGATGCCGAGGCGCGCCATTTCCTCTATCTCGCGGTCGGTATCTTCCGCAGTGACTTTGCCGTTCCACATCCAAGTATAGACGGGGGCGTATGAGAGGGCGGGAGAAGAGAACGCTTCTATGTCAAAGCGGCTGCTTGATGAAAAGCCGTTCGGCGTTTTTCTCTGCGTGATCATGTCAATCGATAAAGTCCTTGCGATAGTTCACCTTGAAGGCTTCCGCGATGGTGACGAGGTTATCGTCGGTGATGGTGTTGATGCGGGGGAGGTGTGAGGTCAGCATATATATCTCTGCCGCCTTTTCCACCGTTTCGATGAGTCCGAAGGTCTCGTCCATATCTTTGCCCGCGCCGTATACGCCGTGCAAGCCCCAGACGACCACGCGGTAGTCCTTCATCTTGGCGGCGGTCGCCTCGCCTATCTCGTTATTGCCGCACAGCATCCAGGGGAGCACTCCCACGCCGTCGGGGAATACCACGATGCACTCGGTGCACATCTGCCACAAAGAGCGGGTAAAGGAGCGGTCGTCAAGCTCGTGCACGAAGTTCATGGCAAGGAGGTTCGTGGGATGGCAGTGCATGACCACGCGGTTATTGGGGTCCGCCTTGAGCCTTGCCACGTGGCTCATCATATGGGCGGGGAATTCCGAGGTGAATCGTCCCCCGTCCTTATAGCCCCACAACAGCTCCGCCGTGTCGCCCTTTTGGTCGATACGTACGATGCCGAGGTTGGTCTCGGGGTCGCTCTCCACGTTTTTGAAATACTTGCCGGTCCCCGTCACGATGAATATCTTGCCCGCGAGCTCCTTGGCTTCAAAGCCGATGGGTATCTTGCGGATGACCTTATCGAGGTCGAGGTAGGGCGCTACCTCCTCTTCGGTCAATAGGTAGCTGATATTGCCGCCGTTCCTCTCGTCCCATCCCAGGCGATACATATTGGCGGTGACGGAGCACATCTCTTTTACGAATTTCGATTTCAATATCTCTTTCATCACTTTCTCTCCTTGAGAACGCTCTCTTCATAGCGGACTATCTCGTCGTAATAGTCGTCGGTCATTCTTTCGCGCTTTAAGTATTCCGCCCAAACGTCCGCAAAGGGGAGCATCTTGGCTCTCTCCTGCTCGAACATCAAGCGGGTGAAATTCCCCGCGTCTTGGAGCTCTTTCAAGCGGTCGTTGGGGAGGAGCAGGGCGTATAAAAGCGCCTTTTGCATCGAGCGCTGACCCGTGACCCAGGCGGAGATGCGGTTGATGGATGCGTCGAAGTAATCCAGACCTATCAGCACCTTATCCGTCGCCTCGTTACGAACGATCTCCTTGGCTATCTCCTTGAGTTCGTCCTCAAAGAGCACGACGTGGTCGCTGTCCCAACGGACGGGGCGGGTCACGTGCAGGGCGACCTTGTCGTAGAAGGCGAGGAGAGAGGGGATCTTATCCGATACTACCTCGGTGGGGTGATAGTGCCCGTTGTCAAGGAGGCAGCAGATGCCGCGGGAGGCGGCGTAGTTTTGATAGAATTCGTTGTTGCCCACGGTGTAGCTTTCCACCCCGATGCCGAAGACCTTGCTCTCCACGGCGGGGATGACGTATTTTTTATCGTAATGCGCGAGCATCTCGTCTAAGGATTTTTTGAGGCGGAGGCGGGGACCTAAGCGGTCGGAGGGTACGTCCTTGAACCCGTCGGGTATCCATATATTGACCAGGCAGGGCTTATGAAACGCCTTGCCCATCTCGGCGGCTATCTCCAAGCTCCTCTTGCCGTGCTCTACCCAAAAGCGTCGGGTGGTTTCGTCGGGGGAGGAGAGGGTCAAGCCGTCCTTGACCATCGGATGGCCGAAGAAGGTGGGGTTGAAGTCCACGCCGTCCAAGCCGAGTTCTTTGGCGAAGGTCACCCATCTTTCAAAGTGCTTGTAAGAGTATGCGTCGCGGTCGACCTTCCCTTTGTC
The DNA here is from genome assembly GCA_002368735.1 of Christensenella sp. UBA3798. Lineage (GTDB taxonomy): Bacteria > Bacillota > Clostridia > Christensenellales > CAG-1252 > CAG-1252. The sequence continues at coordinate 15,449 of DFEQ01000027.1, read as the reverse complement.
TTCGCCGAGGAAGGCGTAGCAGGCGTGCACGTTCAAACGTTTCTTGCCCGGCATCATCGAGAATGCCTCCTTGATGTCCGCCAAGAGTTCCTCGGGCGTCCTCGCCCTTCCGAGGTAGTTGCCCGTCGTCTGTATGCCGCCCGATAGGGCGTTCGCGCCGTCGAAGCCGATGACGTCGTCACCCTGCCAGCAGTGCACCGAGATGGGGATCTCCTTGAGTGCGGCGAGCGCCGCTTCGGCGTCCACCCCGCTTGCCGAGTATATCTCTTTTGCGCTTTGATATCTATCCATTGGTTTTTACCTCCGTTATGTCGAATGATTTTTTGACGATCTCTCTGGCGGTGGGGAGATCCTTGATCTCACCCGTACCGATCATTTGCATTATGACGTTGCCGATCGCCGTTGCTTCCACGGGACCTACGGTCAAGGTCTTGCCCGTGGCGCGGGCGGTCATCTCGTTGAGAAGGGCGTTTTGACACCCGCCCCCGATAACGTGCAGGGCAGAGTAGCGCTTGCCCGTCGCGTTTTCCAGTTCGTCGAGCGCCTTTTTGTATTCCTCCGCGAGGGAAGAAAAGACGCTCCTTGCCATGGCGGCGGGGGTGACTTTGCCGAGTACGGCTTCTATCTCCGCGATCATGCTCTTGGGGGCGAGGAATCGGGGGTCGGACAGGTCAAGGAGGCGGCTCTCGCCATTATTGCGCGCCATGTCCGCGAGCTCGGCAAAGGAGTATTTGTCGCCAAGCTCCTTTTTGACCTGTTGTATCACCCACAAGCCGATGATGTTCTTTTGGAAACGGAAGGTGAAGTCCACGCTCCCTTCGTTGGAATAGTTGTATTTCATTGCCGTTTCGCCTCTCTGCGCCGCGCTCCGGACTACGCCGAGGAGCGACCACGTCCCCGAGGATAGATAGGGCGCGCCGTCCGTGATGGGAGCGGCGAGCACCGCGCTCGCGGTGTCGTGCGTGGCGGGAAGGACGACCGTCGCCGTATATCCCACGGCTTTTGCAATTTCACTCTTGAAAGCGCCCACCGTCGTCCCGGGCTGAGAGAGGGCGCCGAAGAGTTTCTTGGGGAAGCGGAAACGGGATAGGATCTCATCATCCCATTCGTGTGAGAGGGCGTTTACCATCCCCGTCGAGGTGGCGTTGGTGTATTCCTGCCTTTTTATCCCCGTCAATAGAAAGTGGAAGTAGTCGGGGAGCATCAGGAAACTCTCCGCCCTGTCGATGCGCCCCGTCAGCACGTCGTCGTATAACTGATAGAGGGTGTTGAAGGGGGCGTATTGAATGCCCGTCTTGCGGTAGAGGGAGGGGAAGTCCATCACGGCGTGCGCCTTTTCCTTCACCTCGGCGCCGCGCTCGTCGCGGTAGGAATAGGTGTCCCCGACGGGACGATCGTTTTTATCCAATAAAACGTAGTCCACCGCCCAGGTATCTATTCCCACGTAGGTCGGGGTCAGACCTGCGTCCTTTGCGGCTTTTAACCCGTTCACGATCTCGTCAAATAGGCGGTCTGTATCCCAATAGAGGCGTCCGTCACGCTCGGTCGCACCGTTTTTGAAGCGATAGACTTCTTTGAGCTCGAGCCTGCCTTCCGAAAGATAGGCGGCGATATGCCTGCCCGAGGAAGCGCCGATATCTACGGCGAGGTAGACGGCTCCCTCAGGAGCCGGATGCGAAAAAAATTCTTTCATAACTATGATTATATCATAAACCGCGCGAGAGTGGTAACTATTTTATCAAGTCGGGCGTTTTGGACTGTTTTATGGGGAAAAGAGGGGGCGGAAATCTCGGGGAGGGCGCCTTGCGCTTTTTGTCATTTTATCGAAGTTTTCCGAAAAAGCGAAAAATTATCAAGACTTGATCGATGTGATGAAAATGATGTGTTGACAAAGTGTGAAAATTCGACTATACTTTTGAAAGATGAACTATCAAAAAGGAGGTTCTTGCGCCCTGCGAAGGGCGTGGAGCAAAAGCAAAAATGGGCATCAAGGACATCAGAAGAAGCTTTATACTGGAACGCGCCATCAGGATCTTTTGCGATAATTCCATCGCCGAGGTCAAGATAAAGGACGTCGCCGCCTATTGCAATATCGGCGAGGCGACCTTCTATCGCTATTTTCCCAAGAAGACCGCGCTGATAGTTGCCTGCGCCGTCAAGTTGCAGGAGAAGGTGGCGGACTACTTCGCGAGCGACGCGGAAGGTAATGGATTTGACAAGTTGTCGCGCTTCTACTATCGTTTTTACGAGATCTTCTCCGACCACCGCGATTATTATCGTTTCCTCAGCGAGTTCGATTCCTATTGTATCCGCGAGGCGGTCAGCGACCTCGAAAGCTATTCGGACGGTTTGGACGTCTTCAAGGCTCGTTTCGAGGCGGCTTATAAAGAGGGCGTCGAGGACGGCAGTGTGAAGAAGGTGTGGGACCTTGACCTCTTCTATTATTCCACCACGCACGCGCTTTTGTCCCTGTGTAAGAAGCTCGCCTCCGAAGCGTACATCGTCCGTCAGGACGACCTCACCGACAAGCGGCAGGAGATACGCACGATGATAGATGTCGTCTTGCAGTATTTGAAGAACGAATAAAAAACAGTCGTCGGCACGTTGCCGACGACTCTGTTTTTCTCACGACGTCACCGAATGTGCAGGTGACGTTTTTTTGTGTTCTAGGGAGACCCTAGGGGGGAATTATGCTTCGGAGGGCTTTTCGGACTCGGAGTCCTTCTTGGCAATGAGGACTTCCACGCAGATGGAAGCGCAGAGCGCCGCGCCGCCCAAAAGTGACAGAATGCCCGAAGCGATGAGCCCCGCACCGAGAGAGGCGGAGGCGAGCTCTATCGCGGGGGAGAGAAGGCTCACACCCGCAAGCGCCAGCGCGCCGCCCGTTATCATCGCCGCCGCGGATACTCCCACTACTGCCTTGAACCCTTTACCCATCACTGCGGCACAGGCGGCAAGGAGGGGGAGGACGAATGCAAGGATGAGCCCTGCGGAGGCGTTAAAGATGGGGTGACCTCCCGCGGTGGAGCAGCCGAGCGCCACCTGGAGACCGCTATATTCGCTTTGGAAAACGGAATAGGAAGACGAGTTCGTCTGAATGGCGGTGATGAATATCATCGCGAAGGCGACGAGCCCGCACAGGGTGGCGAATATCGTCGTGCCCCAAGAGAGTATTTGCAAGGTATTTCTTTTCATTTCTTTCTCCGAACGTTGTACTGCCACGTCTTGGATGCGTCTTGTAAAGTGAATGTCACTATTTTATCAAGCTTTTATAGTAATATCAACAAAAATGAGGACCTTTCTTCCCGATCTGTATCTAAAAAGGCGTTTTTTCTCTTTTTTGCGGCGTTTCAGAGGATGCCGTGCTCGTCGAGGAAGGCATTCGTCCCCTTCGTGCCGTCGCGGTTGATGCGCCAAAGGTAAGATAGTTTCTCTCTGTCCCCCTTCGTCAAACGATTGACTCGCTCGTAACAGGTGAATATCGCTTCGTACCTCTCTTTGACGATTTTTTCCGCGCTTTTGTCGTATGCGCCGAAGGGGTAAGCAAAGGCGACGGGGCGCACGCCGCACTTGTCCAAAAGAGCGCGGTCGATGCGTTCAAGGTCCGCCGAGAGGGCGCGGCGGTGCTCTTCTATGCTCTCCCCTCTCATGCGCTTGATGCCGAAGCGGGGCTTATACGCGTGCATCGCGTAGGTGTGGCTTCCGATCTCAAAGACGCCGCTCCGCGCGAGATAGGCTATCTCGTCCCAGGTCAGATGAGAGTATTCGACGTGGTCTTTTTCGTGGGTGGAGGAATACTCCGAGAAGCAACCTATCACGTTGAGGGCGGCGCAAGCGTCGTATTCTCTGAGTACGTCCAGCCCGTAGTATAGGTTGTTATAGTGCCCGTCGTCAAAGGTCAAGAGGATGGGCTTTTCGGGCAAATCGCCCTCTCCCTTCAGATATTTGACCACCGCGCTTACGGTGACGAAAACGTATCCGCGCGCCTTTATGGCGGCGAGGTCGGCGCGTAGGACTTCGGGCGATAGGGAATATACCCCTTTCTGCGTTTCGGACAGCGAGTGATACATCAGTATGGGCAGGAGGCGGCTTTCCTCCTCCGCTTTTGTCGATGGGATGGGGGATAGGAAGGTGAAAAGCAGCAGACAGATAAGCAGCGTGAGGATGGCTCTTTTCATATCTCGGTTAATATGTCTCTTTTTGCGGAAAATATGATGCTACCCTTCTCAATTCGTTTGCGTATCGGCGCGCAGGGATGATATACTTTTTGTATATACATTATGGATATTCCGCCTTGCGGTCACCCGCGCGCTCCGCCGCGCATATACTTACCGCGAGAAGCAATATAGGAGGATAACAATGAAGAAAACGATTTTCAGAGGAGCGGCTACCGCCATCGTCACCCCGATGAAGAAGGGGGAGGTGGATTTCGACGCTTTGCGTCGTCTGGTGGATTTTCAGATCGAAAACGGCATCGACGCACTCGTTGCGGCGGGCACCACGGGCGAAAGCAGCACCCTCACCGACGAAGAGCACGTGGAGGTCATCAAGACCGTCGTGGACAGAGCGGCGGGCAGAGTCCCCGTCATTGCGGGCACGGGCAGCAACGACGCCGCCTACGCCATCAAGCTGTCGCAGGACGCTTGTCGCCTCGGCGCAGACGCTCTCCTTCTCGTGACGCCCTATTATAACAAAGCCACTCAAGCGGGTCTTATCGAGATGTATAAGGCGATAGCCGCCGAGGTCACGCGCCCCATCATCCTCTATAACGTTCCCTCCCGCACGGGTGTCAATATCGAGCCGCAGACCTACCTCGCGCTCGCCGACGTCCCCAATATCGTGGCGATAAAGGAGGCGAACGGCAATATCGGCAAGATCGTGGAGACCATGTCCCTCGTGCACGATAAGCTCGACCTTTACAGCGGCAACGACGACCAGATCGTCCCCCTGATGAGCCTCGGCGGACAGGGCGTCATCAGCGTGCTGTCCAATATCCTTCCGCGCGAGACTTCCGCGATGTGCCACGCCTTCCTGAACGGGGACGTCGTATCGGCAAGGGCGGCGCAGTTTAAGTATCATAACCTCATCGACGCGCTGTTCTGCGAGGTCAACCCCATTCCCGTCAAGGCGGCTATGGCCCGCCTCGGTTTCGGCGACGGCTCCATCCGCCTGCCCTTGACCCCCATGACGGCGGCGAACGAAGAAAAACTCGTCGGCTTGATGCGTGAAGTCGGTATCGAGGTGTGATATGATCGTGATCGTGAACGGCGCCGGCGGCAGGCTGGGGCAGGAAGTACTCAAGGCGGCGAAGGGTGCGGGGCACTCCGTCGTCGCAGTGGACAAGTCCGGGGTCAGCCCGGAGAGCGTCACCTATCGTGACCTCGCGGATTATACGGGGGCGGCGGACGTCGTCATCGACTTTTCCTCCCACCTCGCGACGGCGGAGCTTATCGACTACGTCGTGAAACGCTCTCTCCCTCTCGTCCTCGCGACGACGGGTCAAACGTCCGAGGAGAAGGAGATGATCTTCGCTGCGGCGAAAAAGGTGCCCCTCTTTTTCAGCGCCAACATGAGTTTCGGCGTGGCGCTCCTTATCTCCCTCGTCAAGAAGGCGGCGGAGATGCTTCCCGGCGACGATATCGAGATCGTGGAGACCCATCATAACCACAAGGCGGACGCCCCTTCGGGGACTGCCATCATGATAGCGGGGGCGATATCGGATACCCTCGGCGGCAGAAAGATCGTCAAGGGCAGGAACGGACTGTCCAAGAGGGAGCGGGGCGAGATAGGCATCAGCTCCATCCGCATCGGCTCGGTCGTCGGTAAGCACGAAGTGATGTTCGGCGACGGCACCGAGACCATCACCCTCACGCACGAAGCGCACGACAAGGCTCTCTTTGCTTCGGGCGCCCTTCGCGCGGCGGCTTTCCTCGTCAAAAAGCCTGCGGGACTATACGATATGCAGTCCCTCGTGGAGGAGTACGATGCGTAAGATAGCTTTTACCAAAATGCACGGAGCGGGCAACGATTATATCTATATCGACCTCTACGACTCTCCCCTCGACTTTGACCCCGCGGACCTCGCGAGGAAGATGTCCCCGCGTCACTTCTCTGTGGGTGCGGACGGCGTGGTCTTGATACTGCCGAGCTCCAAAGCCGACGCAAGGATGCGTATGTTCAATCTGGACGGCAGCGAGGGCAAGATGTGCGGCAACGCCATCCGTTGCGTGGCGAAGTATCTGTCCGACCATGCTTTGGTCAATAAGGACGTCATCACGGTGGAGACCTTGTCGGGCATCAAAACGCTGAAACTTTTTAAGAAAGGCGGCACCGTCGTCTCGGTGTCGGTGGATATGGGACGCGCAGTGTTTACCCCCGCCGAGATCCCCGTGCTGTGCGATGGTGCGGAGATGGTGGAAGCCCCCGTCACCGTCCTCGGAAAGACGGTCAAGATGACCGCGGTCAGTATGGGCAATCCCCACGCCGTCATCTTTACCGAAAAGGTGGACGAGCTAAATCTTGCCAAGATAGGTCCCGCCTATGAGAATCTTTCCATCTTCCCCGAGCGGGTCAATACCGAATTTGTGGAGATAATAGACGCCACCACCCTTAAAATGCGTGTGTGGGAGCGCGGCAGCGGCGAGACCTTCGCCTGCGGCACGGGCGCCTCTGCGGTAGTTGCGGCGGCGGTAAAGACGGGCAGGGTGCCTGCGGGGACCCCCGTCACGGTGCGCCTTATCGGCGGCGAACTCACCATCACGGTGGATAGTGATTATCGCGTCACGATGACAGGTGGCGCGACGGAAGTATATCAAGGAGTTTACGCGTATGATGAGAATTAAAGTCAACGAAAACTATTCCTGCCTCAAGGAGAGCTATCTCTTTTCCGAGATAGGCAAGAAGGTGCGCGCCTACCAAGAGGCTCACCCCGATAAAAAGGTCATCCGCCTCGGCATCGGCGACGTCACCCTCCCCCTCGCCCCCGTGGTGGTGGACGCGATGGAGAAGGCGGTCAAGGAGATGGGCGTCAAGGAGACTTTCCGCGGCTATCCGCCCGAGTACGGCTACGACTTCCTGCGCGAGGCGATCTCTCGCTATTATAAGAGGAACGGGGTGGGCGTCCCCGCGGGCGACGTGTTCGTTTCGGACGGCGCCAAGAGCGACGTCGGCAATATCGTGGATATCCTCGGCAAGAATACCGTTCTCATCCCCTCGCCAGTCTATCCCGTGTATATGGATAGCAACCTGATGAGCGGCAACCGCATCGAGCTCCTCGAAGCGGGCGAGTCGGACGGCTTCCTCGGAACGCCCGACCTCTTGGACGGCGAGACCTATGTCATCTATATCTGCTCCCCCAATAATCCGACGGGCGCGGTGTACGACAGGGCGGGGCTCAAGGCGTGGGTGGACTACGCCCTCCAAAGCGGCTCTCTCATCATCTTTGACAGCGCGTACGAAGCCTTTATTAAGGGCGACTATCCCCATTCCATCTACGACATCGAGGGTGCGGAAAAGTGCGCCATCGAGATCTGTTCCTTCTCCAAGATGTCGGGCTTTACGGGCACCCGTTGCGCCTGGTGCGTCGTGCCCGAGACCCTCGTGACCGAGGAGGGCTATTCCCTCAAGAAGATGTGGTCGCGCCGCCAAGCCACCAAGTTCAACGGCGTGTCCTATCCCGTCCAGCGCGGCGCGGAAGCGGCGCTCTCCGAGCAAGGCATCAAGGAGTGCGCGGCGCTCGTCGATTACTATATGGAGAACGCGAAGATCATCGCCGACACCCTTCGCAAGGTGGGTGTGTGGTTCACGGGCGGCGTGTCCTCTCCCTACATTTGGCTGAAGTGCCCCAAGGGGATGTCGAGTTGGGAGTTTTTTGACTACCTGCTCGAAAACGCGCAGATCGTCGGCACCCCGGGCGAAGGCTTCGGCGAAGCGGGCGAAGGGTATTTCCGCCTGACGTCATTTGGGAGCAGGGAGAACACGATAGAGGCAACTGAAAGATTGAAAAAATTGCTCGGGTGAATTGGGGCACTCGCCCCGTGAATTGACCTTGCGGTCGTGAATAGCGATCTTTGATCGCGTGAATTGCAAGCAAGGCTTGCGTTGCGGAATACGGGCGGCGCAGCCGATCCACGAAAGCACTGTATTACGGTACCCAAGGAGAAATCGTTATGCTACACAAAAATATCTCTATCAACAAGGACGGGCACCTCACCTTTGCGGGGATGGACGTCACCCTCCTCGCTGAGAAGTACGGCACCCCGCTGATGCTCCTCGACGAGGATCGTATCCGCGAGAATATACGTGTGTATAAAGCCGCGATGGCGGAGCACTTCGGGGCGGATAGCTTCCCGCTCTTTGCCTCCAAGGCGCTGTGCTTCAAGGGTGTGTATCGCATCGCTAAGGAGGAAGGCATCGGCATGGACGCGGTGTCCGTCGGCGAGCTGTATACCGCCGAGGCGGCGGGTTTTGACCTCTCCAAGGCGTATTTCCACGGCAATAATAAGACGGACGAGGACATCGCCTTCGGCGTCAAGCACGGCGTGGGCACCTTCGTCGTTGATAACGAGGACGAGCTCCTCGCGCTGGACAAGCATCTCGCCGCCGTAAATAAGCGCCAAAAGGTGCTCCTTCGCATCTCTCCGGGCATCGACCCGCACACCTTCAAGGCGGTGGTGACCGGGAGCGTGGACAGTAAGTTCGGCTCCCCCATACAGACGGGGCAGGCGGAGGCGATGACCCGCCTGGCGCTCTCTCTTGACAATATCGACCTCGTGGGCTTCCACTGCCATATCGGCTCGCAGATCTTCGACCACGAGCCCTTTGTGGACGCGGCGGACATCATGCTGCGCTTCATCGCCTATATCCGCGAGAAGACGGGCTTCACCGCAAGCGTTTTGAACCTTGGCGGCGGTCTCGGCGTCAGATACGTGGACAGCCACCCCGACATCGACTATGCGGAGGTCATCGGCGAGATGGCGATGGTCATCAAACAACGCGCGCAGGAGATAGGCATCGAGCTCCCCCGCATCGTACTGGAGCCGGGGCGTAGCCTCGTCGCCGACGCGGGCATGACTGTCTACACCGTGGGCAGCGTAAAGAGCATTCCCGGATACAAGAGCTACGTCTCCGTCGACGGCGGTATGCCGGACAACCCCCGTTACGCCCTCTACGAGTCGCCCTATACCGTCTACAACGCGTCGCGCGCAAATGCGGCGGCGGACTTTCCTTGCTCCCTTGTCGGCAGATGCTGCGAGAGCGGCGATATCATTCAGGAGAATATCGTTATTCCCCGTCCCGTACGTGGGGAATACATGGCGGTGGCGGTAACGGGCGCATACAATTATTCGATGGCGTCCAACTATAACCGCATCCCCCGTCCCTTGATACTTTTGATCTCGGCGGGGCAGGAGAAGGTCGCGGTACGCCGCGAAAGCAATGAGGACATGATCCGCAACGAGGTTTGATATGACGAGAGAGGCGGGCGTACTACTGGCGATATCATCCCTTCCGTCAAGGGAGGGCATAGGGACTTTGGGCGAGGGCGCGTACGATTTCGTGCGCTTCCTATCGCGAGCGGGCTACCGCGTGTGGCAGGTGCTTCCCCTGACCCCGACGAGGGAGGGGAATTCCCCCTATTCCTCTGTGTCGGCGACGGCGCTTAACCCTCTTTTTATCGATTTATATGACCTTGCGGAGCGCGGCTTGCTCTACGAAAAGGAGATAACTTTCACCCCATCCGCGAAGGTGGACTACGCCGCCATCATCCCCGAGAAGGATCGGCTGTTGCGCTTGGCGTTTTCCCGCTTTGATTTGTCCGACGACGGCTTTTGCGCTTTTGTGGAGAAGGGGGAATACGCGGAATACGCCGCTTTTTCCACCTTGAGCGAGGCCTTCGGCGGCAAGCCCTTTACCGAGTGGGAGGAGGGCTACGACGTCTGCGACCGCGAGCGTATCGCCAACTTTCTCGGCGACCATCTCCATGAATACATGTATCACCTTTTTACGCAATATATCTTCGACTTACAATGGAAAAAGTTGAAGGCTTTTGCAGGTGAGCACGGCGTCAAACTCTTCGGAGATATGCCCATCTACGTGGCGATGAACAGCGCCGAGGCGTATTTTCACCCCGAGCTTTTCCTCTTCGACGAGGCGCGTCGCCCCGTCAAGGTGGCGGGCGTTCCTCCCGATTATTTCAATTCCGAAGGGCAGCTATGGGGCAACCCTCTCTACGATTGGGAGGAGATGAAGAAGGACGGCTTTTCTTGGTGGCGCGACCGCATCCGTCGCGAGCTTACGCGCTTTGATATCCTCAGGATAGACCACTTCCGCGGCTTGGACCGCTTCTACGCCATCGACGTGGACGCAGAGGACGCCAAGCACGGCGTGTGGATGGCGGGTCCCGGCGCGGAGCTCTTTCATGGGATGCTCGATCTCCCCATCGTGGCGGAGGACCTCGGCTATATCGACGAGAGCCTCAAAAAAATGTTGGACGCCGTAGGCTTTCCCGGCATGAAGGTATACGAGTTCGGCTTGAACGGCGACCCGTGGTGCGAGCATAAGCCCGCCAATTATAAGGAGAACGTTGTCGCCTATACGGGCACGCACGACAATATGCCTTTCCGCGGCGCTTTGGATGAATTGGACGAGTCGGGCATCGCTACCGCTACGCGCGATATCCTCGTGCAGGCGACCGTGCTCGATGTGCCGCTCCCCGCGCACCTCGACATAGCGAGGAAGGTCGGGACGGGCGAAAGCGCGGACAAAGCAAAACAGAGCAAGGTGGACTATTTGGAGAGCCTTCCCCCCTCCGCATTCCTCGGAAAGAGGACGGATATGTTGACGAAGGCGGCTGCTCGTTCGCTCCTTGCTTCCAAGGCGCGCCTCGCGATGATCCCGATGCAGGATATCCTCGCTCTCGGCGCCGACGCGCGTATGAATACCCCCGCCCTCGTCAGCGAGGACAACTGGGCTTGGCGCCTCGACAAAGCCGCGCTCACGGACACCCTTGCTGCGGAGCTGAAAAGGGATCTGAAGAAGGCAAAAAGGGCTTGACCCTTTGAAAAAAGGCTTACTGCGGTGTGAAGAACGCCGAAATAGGAAAAAATATCACGGGAGGATAGTATGATCTCGGACGAAAGACAGAGAATTTTAGCCAAAAACTTAGTTACTTACAGCTGCGAAGTGCAGCCGGGGGAGAACGTGCTCATCGAGGCGTCGGGCGTCCCCTATCAATTCGTCAACCTGCTCGTCAAGGAAGTCTTCGCGGCGGGCGGATATCCCTTCGTTTCTCTCGGGGACAATAAGGTCAAGCGCGAGATAATGAAGGGCGGCACCGAGGAGCTCTTCAAGCGCATGGCGAAGTACGACGAGATGAAAATGCGCGATATGCAGGCGTATATCGGCATTCGCGGCGGGGAGAACAGCTACGAACTGTCAGACGCGGACGGTGCGGCGATGCAGGCGTATTCCAAGTATTACGCCCACCCCGTGCACCACGAACTGCGCGTCAAAAAGACCAAGTGGGTCATCCTGCGCTACCCCACCGAGGGGATGAGCGAGCTGGCGGGCATGAGCACCGAGGCGTACGAGGATTTCTATTTCAACGTGTGTTGTCTCGATTATAAGAAGATGGGCGAGGCGATGACCCCGCTCGTAGAGCTCATGAACAGGACGGACAAGGTGCGCATCGTCGCGAGAGACACCGACCTCACTTTCTCCATCAAAGGGATCGGCGCGGTCAAGTGCAAGGGGGAGAGGAATATCCCCGACGGCGAGGTCTATACCGCCCCCGTCAAGGACAGCGTGAACGGCGTCATCCATTATAACGTCCCCAGTATCGAGGACGGCATCAAGTTTGAGGACGTGCGTTTGGTCTTCAAGGATGGGAAGATTGTGGAAGCCACCGCCAATCACACCGCCGAGGCGAATAAGATATTCGATACCGATGACGGCGCCCGCTTCGTGGGGGAGTTCTCCTTCGGTCTCAACCCCTATATCAAAAAGGCGATCGGCGACATCCTCTTTGACGAAAAGATATCGGGCTCCATCCACTTCACCCCCGGTTGTTGCTACGACGACGCCTATAACGGCAACGTAAGCGCCGTGCACTGGGACCTCGTCCTTTGCCAAACGCCCGAATGCGGCGGCGGGGAGATCTACTTTGACGACGTGCTGATCCGCAAGGACGGTCGCTTCCTCCTGCCCGAACTCGAAGGCTTGAACCCCGAGAATTTGGTTTGATCCCAAGGGACGTTTAGGGACTTTTCAGGGGAAATATGAGAAGAGAAGACAGGGCAAAGCAATTCCTCCCCTTCGACGCAATGAAGGGTCTTTCCGAGGCTCTCCGCCGTCAGGAAGAACTCCTCGAGCGGGTGGAAAAAGTGGAGCTCGGCGAGGAGGACGCGGCGGCTATCTCCGCCGTGCTCGCCCGTCTTTCGCGCGGCGACAGCGTCCGCGTCACCTTCTATCGCGACGGTTATTACCTGACGCGCAGCGGCACCGTCACCGCTTTTGACCCGATTGCCCGCACTCTGACGATCGCCGCGGACAGGATCGCCTTTGACGACATCGTCCAAATCGACATGATCACTCCCGCCCACTGTAATTAGTTATAGCGTAGCCCCCGCATCTTTTCCACGTTTCAGGAGGTATCTCGATGATTTATACAGTTACCTTTTCGCCGGCGATTGACTACGTGGTGGATCTCCGAACCTTTGAGATCGGGGAGATCAATCGCACCGTCAAGGAGACCGCTTATCCGGGCGGCAAGGGCATCAACGTTTCCATGGTACTCGCCAATCTCGGCAAACCGAGCGTCGCCACAGGCTTTTTGGGCGGCTTTACAGGGGATTTTATCAAGAGTGAACTCAAAAAACGCAATATCTCTTCGGGCTTTATCGAAGTGGACGGGGTCACCCGCATCAACGTAAAGATACGCGCGGGGAAGGAGACCGCCATCAACGGTCAGGGGCCCCATATCACCGAGGAACAGATAGAAAAGCTCATCTCTCAGCTTGAAAAGCTGGGGAAAGGCGACCTCCTCGTCATCTCGGGCACCGTCCCCTCGTCACTTCCCGCAAATATCTACGAAATGATACTCGAACGCATCAACAATTCCGACGTTGCCTTGATCGTGGACGCGACCAAGGATATCCTCTTGAACACGCTGAAATACCATCCTTTGCTCGTCAAGCCGAATAAAGAAGAGCTGGAAGAGATGTTCGGCGTCAAGATAACGAGCAACGACGAGCTCGTCTTGACGGCGAGAAAACTATTGGCTTTGGGCGCGAAAAACGCGATAGTTTCTTTAGGGGGAGACGGCGCGCTTCTCGTCGGACAAAATATCGAGCCCTGTTTTCTGAAGGCGCCGCAGGGAAAAGTGGTGAATACCGTGGGGGCAGGAGATTCTTTGGTTGCCGGCTTTATCGACGCATACCTCGACACCAACGACGTACGCCTCGCTTTCAAACATGGTATCGCCGCAGGCAGTGCCTCCGCTTTCAGCGAGACCCTCGCGACCAAGGCAGAAGTGGAAGCCTTACTCAAACAAATGGATCGATCGAAAAAGACGGGTATATGAGGATCCGCCGCTCGGTCAAAAGACGTGTGCTTGCATCGGTGTGAAGCGCACGGTATTCGTGATGATGTTGCCTCCGCAAGCTCCGACTTGTTTACTATAAACACCCGCTCCGCCAAAAAGAACCTAAATTGAACACGTTTCGATTTAGGTTCTTTTTTATCCAAACCGAAGCGTAGCGAGGTTTGGTATATCATCAAGCGCCGAGCGCTTGTATATCACCAAAGGCGATTTCGCCTTTGTATATCATCACGGCTATGCCGTGTATCGTTATATCCGCTTCGGTTTGATGATATACAATTCTTTCGAATTGATGATATGCACGATCTTTGATCGCGATGATATCCACGCCGTCGCGTGATAATTCGGATCCATCAATGTTGATTATTCTCAGTTTTGATAATAAAAACAGCTCAAAATACAAACTCCGAAAAATGTGTAACTTTACACAAATTTCGTAATTGACAGCGGCGCGGCAGTAACCAAAATTGAGTTTTAAAGCCTCTATTTAAAAAACAGTACTTTTACCAGTTTTTCATAATGAAAAAAGAAATGCAAACCAGTTTCTTTTGAGAAAAATTGCAACTTTTTACAATAATACTCAATTCATATTTTTTTCTCGTTAAGATATATCCAATGGTATCCTCCTGCAGTTTTGAGATGCGTTTCATCTTTGCAGGATCGAGTGATAGAAGTCGCAGAGAAGCCTGTTTCTCTTCCCGCTTGTTTAATGCTGATAAAAACTTGGTTAGTTTCTATGCATAAAACTCTTTTAGATCTTTTGTTGTTTCTCATTTTTTCTCTAGTTTCATCCGAGCAAATGTAACTGCTTTTTTTCGCTTGTCTTGGGGTCCAGCCCTCATAGTAATCTTCTTTATAGCAAAAGCTATAGCCATGCGTTTGAATTAAATCACTATCCTTTTTTGCACATCTACAAACGGATCTCACGGGAATGCCTAATTCTGCAGCGCAGTCAGCTGCACTTTTGTAGAAACGATTTGTTTGATAACAGAAAACCTCTTTTTTCGTGTTGATGCTTCATTTCTTCGTTTGGAATCATACTCCGCTGCAGGCAACCAATATTCATCATACTCTTCCAAATATGCAAAGTGTTTTCCTTTCGCTGATCTATGATGCTTACAACAGTTTTGAGATAAGTTCTGTGTTAGGATGTCTTCAATTCTTGCACATTCAGCAATGGAATCATATATTTGTTTTGTTTCAATACAAATAATGTTCCTTTTTATACTAGTGAAATCATATTGTATTACATAGTCCTTTGGTGCGAAATGCTCTTTCTCGCTATCCAAACAAAACCTATATTTGTCTTTTTTATAATAATGACCAGTATAAAGTTGACGAACAATAAAATCATAGCTAATTCCCAGCGTATGAGATGCTTCTCGGATGGAATCATATGTTTTTTTCGTTTCTAAACAGTACACTTTTCTTTTATTGGATAACATATCAGGTGCGTTTTTTCCACCGATAGTGCAGTTATAGCCCTCTGCATATGTATTATAATATCGGATCCAATAGATTTCTCTTTCGTTTGCCAATTCTTGCGATGTAATATTATCTTCAATAAGTTCATGCGAAAAGTTTTCCCAATGATATTTTTCGATAGCCATACCTAGTCGAGTTTTCTTTCCATACCCTCGACCTGATTGCCAACGATCATTGATGCTTTCCCAAGAGTATTTACTTTGCCCAATATACTCTTTCCCGTTAATAGTATTGGTGTGTTTGTATATAAGCCATTTCATTTGCAAAACCTATTTCTTTAGTAGACTAAAACATTATAACACAGAGTAGATGAGAACTCAATAATAAGAAAACCACAAACAATTGGCACCATGGCGGGTGCTTGACT
>DFEQ01000019.1 GCA_002368735.1 Christensenella sp. UBA3798 | reverse complement strand
GACGGCGGTATCCTCGCCTATATCGGCAAGCAGCCTAAGTAAGGCTCTTTGTCCCTAAAAAAATCAAAAGAAAAAGTCGCTCTCACGAGCGACTTTTTTTCGTCCCCCACGGAGGGGACTTCCCGCCTTCCGCTTACTTACTCTTGGAGCAGTCGGAGCAGGCGGACGCACCGCGCTTGGTCTTTGCGGTGCTCTTCTTGACGGGCTTGCTGTCGCAGTTCTTGCAGTTGGTAGATTTGGTCATGTGCTATTCCTCCTTTGCCCTTATGATGCGCAGGGGAAAGAAGTTTTATTCAATGCGGAATTGCGGAATCGCGGAGGATAGTCCGCCGCGCCCGTTAGGGCATATCGCGCTGCGTTGGGGTCCCCGAAAAGACGAACAGACTTTTTGGGGTATTGCGGCATATCGCACGGCGTTAGCCGTATATCGCGTTTGCGATAGCAAACTTATCGCGCACCGATAGGTGCATATCGCCTTTTGAATTAGGAATTAGGAATGAGGAATTAGGAATTGTTCCAATGCGGAATAAAGTGTCGCGTTGCTCCGATTTGGTTGAATGCCCCATCCTCTATTTCCCCATACTTCTATTATGAAAAAGAAAATACACGATATCAATCCTACAGACAGAATGATCCAATCCAATAAAGACGAAGCGGACAGCATGCTCTCCCTATGGGGAAAGAAGGATAGGAAGCACTTGAAGCCGAATAATAAGATCAAAAAGTAAAAGACCTTATCGGTATTGCCTAAATTTTCGCCCGTATGATAATGCGCCCTTATCTGCCGTCTTAAACAAGGTAGGGCTTGATGATGGAGGTCCACACCTGATACCCCGCCGCGATGGGGTGCAAGCCGTCCTCGGTGTATTCGTCGATCAGGTGGTCGTTTTCATCCGCAAAGAGGGGAAAGAGGTCCACGTACACGTAGCCCTTTTCCGCCGCGAGGGCTTTGATCCTTACGTTCAGATCTTTGATCTGCTGCGTCCTTGCTTCGAGGTCGATGCCCCATTTTTCCACCTTGGAATGCATCGGGAGCACCGATTCACAGTAAACTGCTGTGGCGGGGAGGTTGGTCTTGATCCCGTCCAAAATGGTCGTATAATTGGCGATGATCTCGTCGTTTGTGCGTCCCGAGTTGATGTCGTTGATGCCTATCATCAAGGCGATCTTGGTGGGCGCGAGGTCGTAGAGGGAAGTTTTCAGCCTGCGAATGACGCCGCTCGTCACGTCTCCGCCGATGCCGCGGTTATAGGTGGCAAGCGGTAGGTCGGTAAAGTAGTCGTCCAGGTGGTAGCCGTCGGTGATGGAATCGCCGATAAATACGATCTGCCCCTTGGAAAGGTTGGCGTTTTGCAGCTCAAAGGAGGCGCACTTCTTGTCGTAGTAGGAGGGTTCGTCCTTCTTGTTGGCGGCAATGCCCCATAGCACCGACACCGTCACGAGGGCGGCGACGAGCACGACGATGATCGCAAGATAGATGATATCCTTTTTGGTGGGTTTTTTCATGCTTTTCCTCCTTTTCGTCAGAACACGTTTTCATTATACGTACTTCCGAGTGGGAAGTCAAGCGGCATGCCTGTTGATAAGCCGTCGGAGCAAGCGTTTTCCCTCGCAACGCACCTTCATTCCGCATTCCGCATTGATTTAATTCCGCATTCCACATTGAAAAAGCGGAGGGCACCCTTCGCCGCTTTTTTCTTGCCTCTCCCGCCCTCGCGCGGTATAATAGAATAGAAATATAGTTTTTTTGGAGGCAGTATGAACGTTATCATCAGCGTTATCGGCAAGGACCGCATCGGGATCATCAGGGACGTATCGACCTTCCTCGCGGACCTCGACGTCAATATCGTGGATATTTCGCAGACCTTGATGGGCGAATACTTCACGATGATCATGCGCGCAAATACCGAGAGAAGCGCGATGCCCATCGATAAGCTCATCGTCGCTCTCAGGGAAAAGGGCGAGTCTGTCGGTCTCGACATCAACCTCCGCAGCGAAGACATCTTCGACGCGATGCACAGGATATAAACTATGCTTACGGATAAAGAGATATTGGAAACGATGGGAATGGTGAGTTCCCAGCACCTCGACGTCCGCTGTATCACGATGGGGATATCCCTCTTCGATTGCATTACGGAGGACGCGGCGAGGACGGCGACCAAGGTGTACGATAAGATCACTTCCTACGCCAAGGACCTCGTATCGGTAGGCGACAAGATAGCCACGATGTACGGCGTCCCCGTCGTCAATAAGCGGGTGTCCGTCACTCCGATCTCCCTCGTCGGCGCGGCGAGCGGCGGCTACTTGCAGCTTGCCGAGGCTATGGACAGGGCGGCGGCGGAGACGGGCATCGACTTTATCGGCGGCTACACCGCCCTCGTGCAGAAAGGTGCCACCGCAAGGGAGAACGCCTTCCTCGAGACCATCCCCGAGGCGCTCTCGAGGACAAAGAAAGTGTGCTCCTCGGTGAACGTGGCGTCATCGCGCGCGGGCATCAATATGGACGCCGTCAGGAAGATGGGCGAGATCGTGAAGCAAACGGCGTATCTCACCCGCGAGGCGGACTCCATCGGCTGCGCGAAGCTCGTGGTCTTTGCCAACGCGGTGGAGGACAACCCCTTTATGGCGGGCGCATTTCACGGCACGGGCGAGGCGGATAAGGTCATCAACGTAGGCGTCAGCGGCCCCGGCGTGGTCAAGGCGGCGCTTGAAAAGGTGGAGGGCGACCTCACCGAGGTGGCGGAGACCGTCAAGAAGACGGCGTTCAAGGTCACCCGCGTGGGTCAGCTCGTCGCGAAGACGGCGGCGGAGATGCTGGGCGGAGAGTTCGGCATCGTGGATCTCTCGCTTGCTCCGACCCCCGCTGTCGGCGACAGCGTGGCGAGGATCCTCGAAGAGATGGGTCTCGAGCGGGTAGGCGCCTGCGGCACTACGGCGGCGCTCGCTCTCCTCAACGACGCAGTCAAGAAGGGCGGCATTATGGCGAGTTCGCACGTCGGCGGCTTATCCGGCGCCTTTATCCCCGTCAGCGAAGATATCGGCATGATCGAGGCGGCGGCGATGGGCGCGCTCCCGATGGAGAAACTCGAAGCGATGACCGCCGTGTGCAGCGTGGGCATCGATATGGTCGCCGTCCCCGGCGATACGACTGCGGAGGTCATCTCCGCTATGATCGCGGACGAAGCGGCGATCGGCGTAGTCAACCACAAGACCACCGCCGTTAGGGTGATCCCCGTCTACGGTAAGGGGGTGGGGGAGGACGTGTCCTTCGGCGGCTTGCTCGGGCGCGCGCCCATTATGCGCGTGAGCGGATATTCCCCCGAAAAGTTTATCAAGAGGGGCGGCAGGATCCCTGCGCCGCTCAGCAGCAACAAGAACTGATGAATAGGAACTACAATAAGGAAATGAAGGCATTATTTGCCGACCTATGCGAGCGAGGGGAAAGACCCTCGCTCCTTCTTCACGCCTGTTGCGCCCCCTGCGCTTCGCACGAACTCACCTTCCTGCCCGACGTCTTTGATCTCACAGTCTACTACTATAACCCCAATATCACGGAGGGGGAGGAGAGGGAAAAGCGCTATCTTGAGCTCGAGCGCCTGATCTCGGAGATGTGCCCCACGGTGGGTCTCCTCAAAGGGGCGGGGGACGAAGATAAATTCCTCGCCATGGCAAAAGGTTTAGAGAATGCGCCCGAAGGGGGGATGCGCTGCGCCAGGTGCTTTAAGCTCCGCTTGGAGGAGACGGCGCGCCGCGCCAAGGAGGAGGGCTACGACTACTTTGCGACGACCTTGACCCTATCTCCCCTCAAGAACCCCATGCTGATCAACGAGATAGGGGAGGCGCTCGCCGAGAAATACGGCGTCAAATATCTCTGTTCCGACTTCAAAAAGGACGGCGGCTATCAGCACTCCATCGAGCTCTCCAAGCAGTACGAACTTTATAGGCAGAACTACTGCGGCTGCCCCTTTAGCAAGCGGCTTTAACGAGGGTGACAGGGCAACGTCGAGGCATATATTATCCGGGTGCGGCAGAATGACCGGCAGTACGGATAAATATAGTCCGCTCGCATAAAGGATAGCGCTTCCGTTGTTTTTTTTCGTGGGAGAGGCGCTTTTCCCCAAGCGTATTTCGGAAACGTTGCTTTTTGATAACGTTTGTGTTATACTATATTTACCGCGCTACGAGCGCAAGCAACGGATGTGTTTATCGCTTTTCGATAAATAAATATATATCAAGAAAAGGAGCCCATTATGAAGAACATCTCTCCCGAAAAAATGGCAAGAGCACTGGAAGTCTACAACAAGATGATAGAGGCGTTCGTCGCGCAGGACGTGCCGTTTGACAGGTTCGACGACGACCTCGTTATCAAATCACAGTACAAAGGGCAAGACTTCCCCATCGATTTCATCTTTAACGTTGACCCGCAAAAAGAGTGCGTTACCTTCATCAGCGACAGCTTTGCCGAGTTCCCCGATGAGAAGTTGAAGGACGCCGCCTTCGCCACCGCGGTGGCAAACTTCGGCATGGCGTTCGGGCACTTTGACCTCAACCTCAGCGAGGGCAACGTCTACTACGTGATGTCCACCAGCTATATCGACTCCACCTTGGGCGAGCAATTCTTCTTTTTCATGCTGGCGACGGCGCTCTCCACCGCCGACAGGTACAACGACAGGTTCTTTATGCTGGCAAAGGGGATGATCGATTTGCAGAAGTTTATCGAACTGGAAGAATCTTAATTTAGCTACGACCGCACATTAGGGCGCATCTGTATTGATGCCAATACCCCGCCAAAAAGAACCTAAATTGAACTCGTTTCGATTTAGGTTCTTTTTTATCCAAACCGAAGCGTAGCGAGGTTTGGTATATCATCAAGCGCCGAGCGCTTGTATATCACCAAAGGCGATCTCGCCTTTGTATATCATCTCCCTATGCCGTGCATAAAGAATACCTCGCTTCGGTTTGATGATATACAATTCTAACGAATTGATGATATGCACGATTTCATCGTGATGATATACA
>DFEQ01000050.1 GCA_002368735.1 Christensenella sp. UBA3798 | reverse complement strand
AGCATTGCCGCAAGATTGCCGTGGCCGAGACCGACCTGACGCTGATCCGCAACGGAACCGGGAATGCAGAAGGACTGAAGCCCGATACCGATATCCTCAGCGGCGTCCGCTGCTTTCTTGGTGCCCTTCTTAAGAGCGATGGCTGCGCCGACGGTATAAGCCCAAACGGCGTTCTCAAACGCGATGGGCTGCACGCCCTTCACGATGGCTTCAACGTCGATTCCCGCCTTCAAGGTGATATCGCGCGCCTCTTCAAGGGAAGCGATGCCGTACTCGGCGAGGGTGGCGTTGATCTTCTTTATTCTTCTTTCATAACCTTCAAAAGTGATAGCCATCTTTCTACCTCCTTACTGCTTGCGGGGATTGATGAAGGTCACGCCCTCACTGAATCTGCCGTAAGTACCGGTGCACTTCTTCAAAGCTTCGTCCGCCGAAGTACCCTTCGCGATAAGGTCCATCATCACACCGAGCTTGACGAACTCGTAACCGATGACCTCGTTCTCCTTGTCAAGAGCGAGCCTCGTCACGTAGCCTTCAGCCATCTCGAGATATCTGACGCCCTTCGCCTCGGTGGAATACATCGTGCCGATCTGCGAGCGGAGACCCTTGCCGAGGTCCTCGAGTCCGGCGCCGATGACCAAGCCGCCCTCAGAGAACGCGGACTGCGTCCTGCCGTAGACGATCTGCAAGAAAAGCTCGCGCATCGCGGTATTGATAGCGTCGCAAACGAGGTCGGTATTCAAGGCTTCGAGGATGGTCTTGCCGGGAAGTATCTCGGCAGCCATAGCCGCAGAATGGGTCATACCCGAGCAGCCGAGCGTCTCAACGAGGGCCTCGCGGATAACGCCGTCCTTGACGTTCAAGGTCAATTTGCAAGCACCCTGCTGCGGTGCGCACCAACCGACGCCGTGCGTGAGACCATTGATATCCTTGATCTCCTTGGCTTGGACCCACTTGCCCTCCTCGGGGATAGGAGCGGGACCATGGTTGGGACCTTTCTTGACGCAAACCATTTCATCAACTTCGCGTGAATATTGCATTAAAAGTTTCCTCCCAAAAAATTTGTATTTTAAGTATATCATACGCGCGCGTTTATTGTATAACGATTTTTTCTAAAAAATATTTTTTTCCTTTTATTTATGCGAAAAAAAGAGAGACCCCTCAGGGTCTCTCGCCGAGCGATAAACGCTTTTGCCCGCATTGCCGTCTCACGGCTGTACTAAACCCGCCGATTGCAGGTTGGGTATAAGCTATCCGAGCCTTCTGCCTTCCGCCGATATAAGCGCGGCCTGACATCCGACACCCGTGTTTCGCTTCCCCTAAATAGTATTGAGGTTGTGACATATCCGCTACTCGCACAACGCAGGTCGATACTTATTATATACCACAGCGAAAAAGCGAAATCAATAGTTATTAAGTTTTTTTAGCGAAGAAAAAACTGCGTTAAAAAATGTCTATAACTATTGCTCGTCCTCGGGATAAGCACTCTCCTCGTTATCTTCTTCGTTATCTTCTTCCACGTCGCGATAGTAGCTTTCGAGATAGAAAGGAATGGGCTTTTTATCATCGCCGCGGATCTTGCCGAGAATGAAATGGAAGAGGATATTGAGTATCACGCATATCACAACGCCGAACAAAATGGTCAAGAAGCCGAAACCGTTGATCCCCACTATCTCAAAAGAGATATAGTTCATTCCCACGCTGTTAAGCGCATAGAGGAATCCGATGGCGGCAAATAATCCCACGAAACAACATATAATGACGGTCAATCGATAGCGATTGAGCGGTAAACAGTTGAAAACGAGCTGAACGAATCCGCACATCACCAAGGTCAAGGCACCCACCGTCGAAAGCATCTCGGCGGGGAGGTTGAATGCCTCCGCAAATAGGAAGTAGGAAGCGAGCACTGAGAATAGGAGGGAGAAGGTAGCGGGGTACGTTCGTTTTAAGACCTTTTGGATAAAGTTGCCTCCCGGGACTTCGTCGTTCGGCTGCAGAGCGAGGAAGAGCGCGGGGAACCCCAGCACGAATACCTCGAACATCAGCATCTGCGAGGTCGAGAAGGGGAATAGCTTGCCGATACACAAGCACAGTGTCGTCAAAATGATGGTGAATAGGTTCTTCATCACGTAGAGCGAAGAGACTCGTTCGATATTACTGACCACCCTTCTGCCCTCTTGCACCACGGCGGGAAGCGAGCTGAATTTGCTGTCCACAAGCACGATGCCCGCTACGCTGCGCGCCACCTCGTTGGCACTACCAAAGGAGATGCTGCAATCGCTGCTCTTCAATGCGTGGACGTCGTTGACGCCGTCGCCCACCATACCCACGGTGCGGCCCTTCTTGCGAAGGTGATTGACGATAGTGCACTTTTGGTCGGGACTGACGCGTCCGAAGATGCGATAAGTATCCGCCGCGCGCTTGAGTTCATCGTCGGTCAATTCGGCGCAGTTGATATACTTATCGCTGTCTTCGATGCCCGCCCTGCCCGCTATCTGCGCCGCAGTACGAGCGTCGTCGCCCGATATGACCATGATCTTGACCCCGTTATCCTTGAACCAGCGCAAGGTACAAGGAGCGTCGTCGCGAATTTCATCCTCAATGGCGATAGCCATCAAGGGGGTGCACTTGCTCAATTCGGGGAATAGGATATCGCCTTCCATGCGAGAAAGCATTACAACGCGCCTGCCCGAGCTGTAACTTTCCTCCGAAAACTCACGCACAGGTCCTGTAAAATCGCTCACGAATTCGGGTGCGCCGAGCAGATAATTCCTGCCGTCGGAATAGGTGATGCCACCGTATTTCCTTCCCGAATAGAACGGCAACGAGAACTTGATATCCTCATCACTACCTCCCGTAAAGGTCTTACGGAGCGCTTTTGCCGTAGAATTGATATCGCGCGTACCCGCCAGGAGGTCCGCGAGTATCTTTTCGCAATCCTCCGTGTCGTCAAAGACGCGTTTGTTGACAACGCGCATTTCGCCCGTGGTGATAGTGCCCGTCTTATCGAGGAGCAAGGTATCTACGAGAGCGAGCATCTCCACGCCGTACATGTCTTGCACCAAGGTGTTCTTTTGCGACAGCTTCAAAACCGAAGCGGCAAGCGAACAGCTGGTCACGAAGAACATACCGACGGGGAGCATCGCAAGCGCAGATGCTGCCGTATATTTGAGAGCGTTATGCACGCCGGAATCCACGACGTATAAATTGACGAAGAAGGAGGCAATCGCTAAAGGAATTAAAATTATAGAAATAATTTTAATGATAAAGTTCAGAGCGTAGAAGATCTTGCTCTTCGGCTTGCTCAAACGGCGCGCCGCTTTCCCGATACGATGGATGTTGCTGTCCATACCCACGCGGTCCGCCTGCACGATCGCCTCGCCGACGAGGACGTGACTGCCCGACAGGATATAGCTACCCACACCGCGCTTGATGATATTGGATTCGCCCGTCAAGATAGATTCGTCGAGGTCCACGGAGCCTTCGCGGATATAGCCGTCCACGGGCACTTTGGATCCTGCGCGAATGATAACAAGCTCATCGAGGACGATATTTCGCGCCGCCACTTCCACCCGCTTTCCGTCTCGAATGACGGTAAAATCGGCGTCTACTTTAAAGGATAACCTGCGAACGGCGTTCTTTGCCTTGATGCCCTGCACCGTGCCGACCACGATGTTGCATACGATGATCAAGGAGGAGAAGGTATCGCTGTACTCCCCGATGATAAACAGCATGATGACGAGGATAAATGTGACGACGTTGCAGAAGGTAAAAACATTCTCCGCAATGATCTGCAGATAGGACTTGGAAGTGTTCATGACCTTCCAGTTGGTCTGTCCTTCCTTTTTTCTCTGCTCCACCTGCGAGAAACCGAGCCCCATTTCCAAGCTCGGCGAATATCTCTTGACAGGCTTTTTGGGTATGATCTTTTGTAACATAATTATTTAATCTTGACGCTGAGATGTCTCTCGATGTCAAACTCGCTCCACGGATAAACGGTTTCCTCGGGGAACGCCCTGAAAACCATTATCTCCTTCTTTGTGGGATGGGTAAAGCGTATCTCGGTGCTCCACAGCGCCAAATTGCTCGCTTTGACGTACTTTTTGCCCGCGTATTTCACGTCGCCCACGATGGGACAACCGATATGTGCGGTCTGTACTCTTATCTGATGCGACCTGCCCGTATAGAGGCGCACCTCCGCAAGGCAGATCCTGCTGTCCTTTTTCTCCAAAATCGTATAATCGAGGACTGCTTGCTTCGCCCCTTTGACCCCCATCGGAACCACCGAAACGACGTTTTTCACTTCGTCTTTCAAGAGGTAATTCTCCAACCTGCCGCGCATATCTTTAGGGGTATCGGCAAGCACGGCGAAGTACTTTTTCTCAAAATCGCCTTCTACGATGCTCTCGGACAGACGCTCCGCCGCTTTGCTCGTCTTGGCAAACACCATGACCCCGCCCGTCGGACGGTCCAGTCTATGCACGAGGCCGAGAAATACGTTGCCCGGCTTATGATAAGTATCGCGCAAGTATTCCTTCAAAAGGGTCAGCATATCGGGATCCTTGGTGGCGTCCTCCTGCGAGGGAACGTTAAAAGGCTTGACGACCACGAGTACGTGGTTGTCTTCATAGATAATGGGGATGTCCTTGTAAGTTATGCTCATAACTCTCCTGTTTTATCCTTTGAATGTGGCTACGCCGCTGCACCCACAAGGCAATTCGATGCCTTCATCGGTGGGAAGCGCCAGTTCGTAGGCGGATACGTCTACGTCGTATTTTTTTGATAAAGCGAGCTTCAATAGGTCGGCGATGACCGTGGGTTGAAGCCCCGTCGTATAGGAATTGATGAGGAAAAAGAGTGGTTTATCCGACAACACCTCCACCGTCCTTTTCAGGAGGGGATATAGGTCGTTTTCGAGTTTCCACACTTCTCCGTCCGGACCTCTTCCAAAGGAAGGCGGGTCCATAATGACCACGTCGTAACGATTGCCACGCCTTATCTCTCGATTGACGAACTTCAAGCAATCGTCCACGATGTACCTGATAGGCGCGGTGGCAAGCCCCGAAGACGCGGCGTTCTGCTTTGCCCTATCCACCATGGCGGGAGCGGCGTCCACGTGGGTGACCGAAGCACCCGCGGATGCGGCGGCAATGGTCGCACCGCCCGTATAGGCAAATAAGTTCAGCACCTTGATATCTCGCCCTGCACCGCGGATCATTCAGATGATATCGTCCCAATTGGCCGCTTGCTCGGGGAAAAGACCGGTGTGCTTAAAGTTCTTAGAGAGCTTCAAGTGAAAGGTCAGTCCTCTCCTTTGGACGGTGAATTCCTCTCGGAAGGGCTTCAATATCACCCACTTTTCCTCCTTTTTGCCTGCTTCGGCGCGATAATACGCGTGAAGCTTTGGATAGGAAAAGAGGTCAAAGGGTGCCTCCCATATTGCCTGCGGATCGGGTCGAAGCAGATAGACCTGCCCCCACCGCTCGAGCTTATAGCCGTCGCCCGTGGCAATGATATTATAGTCTTTCCACCCCTCGGCTATATGCGGCATACCGAAAGTGTGACGGCATAACTGCCGAGGTCGAATTCTTTGGTGTATCCTTCGGTTTGCGTATAGGACACGCTGTCGGCGAGGACGTCGGACGCCACTTCGTATTCCTCAACGATGCGTTTGAACATATCGTCGCCGATGACGCCGACTTTGATGTGGTCTGTGACTTCAAAGCCCGCTTCCTTGCGCATGGTCTGCAACTTGGAGACGAGCTCACGCGCATAGCCTTCGTCGATGAGCTCCTGCGTAAGAGCGGTATTGAGAGCAACGGTTATCTTGCCGTCCGATTCTGCGCTGAAACCTTCGCCGCTCTTGGTGGAAATAAGGAGGTCACCTTCGGTGAATTCCACCGTTTTGCCGCCGAGTTCGGTCGTAAACACGCCGCCGTCCTTGACCGCGGCGACGACTTCTGCCGCGTTGCAAGTCATCAGGAAGTTCCTTATCTGACCGAGAAGTGCGCCGTACTTGGGTCCGAGAGTCTTGAGTTGGGGTTTCAGTTCATAGGTGATGAAGGAGCGGCTGTCGTCTGCGCGGGTGATCTTCTTCACGTTGAGCTCCTCCGCCGCGATATCGATGATGCCGTCCAGCTTGATATCCACGTCGGTCTTGACGTAAAGCTCGGAGAGGGGCTGTCTGTTTTTGATATTCGACTTATTGCGGCATGCCCTGCCGAGGAATACGATCTGCTCTATCAGTGACATCTCGCGCTCCAGCTCCCTGTCGATATACTTCTCGTCCGCGACGGGGAAAGAGGTAAGGTGTACGCTGATGGGCGCGTCCTTATAGTTATTCACGACGAGGTTACGATACACGCTCTCCGCCATAAAAGGCACGAAAGGAGCGATGACCTTGGACATCGTGGAAAGCACGTGATAGAGCGTCGTATAAGCGGCAGCCTTGTCCTCCGTCATTTGGGGGCCCCAAAACCTCTCGCGCGAGCGGCGAACGTACCAGTTGGAAAGCTCGTCCGTGAAATCGGCGATGGCACGCGCGCTCTCGGTTATCTTATAATCGTTGAGACCGTCGTCCACCGTCTTTATCAATGTGTTGAGCCTCGAAAGCACCCAGCGATCCATCAAGGTCAGATTACACTTGTCAAGTTCATATTTATCGGGCTGATAATCGTCGATGCCCGCGTAGAGGGTAAAGAAAGCGTAGGTATTCCAGAAAGTACCCATAAACTTCCTCTGCGCCTCGGAGACCGCTTCGGCATAGAAACGCGAGGGGAGCCACGGCGCGCTACCGGTATAGAAGTACCAACGCACGGCGTCTGCGCCCTGCTTGTCAAGGACGCTCCAGGGGTCCACGACGTTGCCCTTGTGCTTGCTCATCTTGATGCCGTCCTTGTCGCCGACGTGACCGAGCACGATGCAGTTTTTGAAAGGTGCTTTGTCAAAGAGCACGGTAGAGAGAGCCATCAAAGTATAGAACCAACCGCGCGTCTGATCCACCGCTTCGCTGATAAAGTCTGCGGGGAAATGCTTCTCGAACGCTTCCTTATTCTCAAAGGGATAGTGTAGCTGCGCAAAGGGCATCGAGCCGCTGTCGAACCAGCAGTCCATGACCTCGGGCGTACGCTTCATCGTACCGCCGCAGGAACAGGGGAAGGTGATCTTGTCGATATAGGGACGGTGCAGTTCGGAAGGCAGTTTGCCCGAGAGCTCCAGGAGCTCCGCCTTACTGCCCACGACGTGGATCTTGCCGCAATCGGCGCATACCCATACGGGAAGCGGCGTGCCCCAATACCTCTCACGAGAAACGCCCCAATCGATGACGTTCTCGAGGAAGTTGCCGAATCTGCCCGTACCGATGGTGGGCGGGATCCAGTTGACCGTAGCGTTGTTCTTGAGAAGGTTATCTCTGACCGCGGTCATTTTGATAAAATAGGAACTACGCGCATAGTAGAGGAGCGGGGTGTCGCATCTCCAACAGAAGGGATAACTGTGCGTATGCAGATGTTTTTTGAAGAGGAGACCTTTTGCTGCAAGCTTTTCGATGATGGTCTTATCCCCGTCCTTGGCAAATACGCCGACGAGATCGGTAACCGCCTCAACGAACCTGCCGCGCTCATCCACCAGCTGGACGAAAGGCAAGCCGTATTTCCTGCCCACCTTGGCGTCGTCTTCACCGAAAGCGGGCGCGATATGTACGATACCTGTACCTTCGGTCAAAGTAACGTAGGAGTCGTTGGTGACGTAATAGGCTTTTTCCGCATCCTTGGTGCCCTTGATATAATCAAAGAGGGGCTCGTACTTCTTGTACTCATAGTAACTGCCCTTGTGTACGTCCACGACCTCGGCATCCTCCCCGATGACGGACGGAACGAGCGCAGATGCGAGGATATAGTATTCCTCCCCTACCTTAACGCGAGCGTAATCTTCGTCCGCGTTCATACACAAAGCGACGTTGGACGGAAGGGTCCAAGGGGTGGTCGTCCAGGCGAGGAAATAGGTATTAGTCTCATCTGCGACCTTAAACTTCGCGGTGACCGTCATATCTTCAACGTCTTTGTAGCCCTGCGCCACTTCGTGCGAAGAAAGCGCCGTGCCGCAACGCGGGCAATAAGGGACAATCTTGTGCCCTTTATAGAGCAAGCCCTTTTCGTGAATGGTCTTGACCGCCCACCACACCGATTCGATGTAGTTGTCGTCGTAGGTGATATAGGGGTTATCCATGTCCGCCCAGTAACCTACGCGGTCGCTCATGACCTCCCATTCGCCCTTATATTTCCACACGCTCTCCTTGCACTTCTTGACAAAAGGCTCGATACCATAGCGCTCGATATCCTGCTTTCCGTCCATGCCGAGCATCTTTTCCACTTCAAGCTCGACGGGGAGGCCGTGAGTATCCCAGCCTGCCTTACGCTCGACGTGATAGCCTTTCATGGTGCGATAACGCGGGATGATGTCTTTGATAACGCGGGTCAAAATATGACCGATGTGCGGCTTGCCGTTTGC
>DFEQ01000041.1 GCA_002368735.1 Christensenella sp. UBA3798 | reverse complement strand
TGCTTTGTCACTAACTGCAAGGCGGCGAAATCGGAACGACAAGTACGCTCATTCGCCGCCTCTTGTTGTTTCGCGCATCTGTACTACTCTCCGCGCCCGCTTGGAGAGGGGCTTTGCCGCGTTGAGTGAAGGAGGCTTCGCCCGTGAAGGAGTTCCTTCGGAACCGTTATGGTGTCGCTTCGCTCCAAGAATGATCCAATTGTATCCAAATAGCGCAGAGAGTGGCGTAGTGGCGAGGCATAGTAACTCGCTGTGCTCGTATGATAATCGCTATGCGATATGATAACGCGCGGCGCGCAAATGATAACTCGCATTGCTCGTATTTGCTATCGCAAAGAAGAGAGCGTGAAGAGTGGTGCGTAGGCAAGGCGCGATAAGAATCAACACAAAATAGTTTGGAGAAAGGTACAGATGATAGGTTCGATTTAATTTCCAAATAGCGCATAGAGTGGTGTAGTGGCGAGGCTCGACGAAAAACCGCGCAGGCGCGTACTCATCGTACGTAACTGCGCGATTTTGAAGTCAGAAACAAAGCCAATGCGCCGCTATATGCGCTATTTGTTATAGGTGGCAGGGGAGAACAGAACCAGCAAGGGGAAGATCTCCAACCTTCCGAAAAGCATCTCCAAAGACAAAATCACCTTGGAGAAGTAGCTATATCCCGCAAAGTTCGCCGCAGGTCCTACGAGGTTAAAGCCGGGACCGATATTGCTGATACAGGATAAGGACGCCGAGAAGTTGGTCAAAAAGTCGCCGTAGGTCTCGATGGAGATGACGAGCCCCGCAAAGATGAGTATCGCCACCCATGTGACGAAGTACAAACGCACGGTGTTGATGGTCTCCTGCTTGACGGCTTCGCCCTCAAACTTCACGGTGACTATCTCGCGCGGGTGCACCAGCCTGCGGATATCGGCGGCGGTGGACTTGATGAGGATGATAAAGCGCGACATCTTCATACCACCGGCGGTACTGCCCGCCATGCCGCCCACGACCATTAAGAAGAGCAGGATCGCCTGCGACAAAGTGGGCCAAGAATTGTAGTCGATGGACGAAAAGCCCGTCGTAGAGGCGAGGGAGAGCACCTGGAAGGAGGAGTAGCGCAGCGCCGTCCCGAAAGAGGTGATGGCGGTGGCTGCGGAATAGAAGACGTTGAGCGCGATGGCAACGATGGCGAGCACCACCATGGCGGTGAAGGAGATCGCCTCCTCGCTCTTGACGGCTTTCAAAACGTGCCCCGTCAGGATGAGATAGTATAGGTTGAAGTTGACCGAGAAGAGGAACATAAAGACGGTGATGACCACCTCTACGTACACGCTGTCGTAGGCGCCTATGCTCGCGTTCCTTACGCTGAAACCGCCTGTGCCCGCGTTCGCGAGGGCGGTGGTGAGGGCGTCAAATGCGGGGATCTTGACGAGGAGGAAGAGCATCTCGATGACGGTCATGGCAAAGTATATCGCATACAGGATGCGCGCCGTGCGTCCCATCTTAGAGGTCAGTTTGCCCACGCTGGGCCCCGTCGCTTCGGCGCGGAAGGCGTGGATGATGCCGCTGTTCTCCTTTGGCAATACGGCGAGCACGAAGACGAGAACCCCCATGCCGCCTATCCAGTTGGTAAAGCTACGCCAGAAAAGTACGCTCTTCGGCAGGTCCTCGATGGTGAGTAGCCCCAATGTCGTGTCGGTCGGGATGATGGAAGCGCCCGTCGTGGTGAATCCCGAAATGGTCTCAAAGAGGGCGTCCACGTAGTGTGGGATGGCGCCCGTGATGACGTAGGGAAGGGCGCCGACAGCCGACATCGCCAGCCAGCAGAACGCCACGATGGCGAAGCCCTCCTTGGCGTGTATCTTCATATCCTCCCCTTCCGCTCTGATAAAGAAGGTGGGGACGCCCATCACGAGGAGCACGATCATGGGCATGATAAAGCCCCAATAGGTACTCTCCCCGTAAACGCCCGCCACGATGATGGGGAGGATCATCATCGCCGCTTCGGCGATAAATATCTTTCCGAGTATTTTGAGGACGGCTTTCCAGTTCATATCACTTCAAAATTTGGTCGAGTTCGGTCACTTGCTTCACCCCCGTCACCACGAGCACACGGTCGTGAACGGCAAGGGACGTATCGCCCGACGGCAGGATAAATTCCTCTCCGCGGACCACGCCGCAGAGGAGGACGTTCTTTTTAAGTTTTAGGGACTTCAAGGGAATATTCAAGCCGGGGAAATCGGGCTGAACGGTGAATTCTATCGCCTCCGCTTTGTCGTGAATGCGATAGAGCGCATTGATCCCTTCGGCGTCCTCGGACTGCTGTGCGCGCACGAAACGGATGAGTTGGTCGATGACGATCTCACGAGGGGCGATAACGCTGTCCAAGCCCAGCTTCAAGACCATCTTGGCAAGCGGGGCGGAGGAGATCTTGGTGACTACCTTGATATCGCCGAGCGAAGAGGCGAAGAGCGAGATGACGGCGTTTTCCTCGTCTACGCCCGTGAGTGCCACGAAGGCGTCGGCGCTTTTGACCCCTTCCTCTTCGAGTACGCTCGGCTCGGTGCCGTCCGCGCATATCACGGTGGCTTTGTCCAGGGCTTCGTCCAGCTCGCGGCATCTTTCTTCGTTGATTTCGATTATCTTGACCTTGACGCCTTCCGCCAAGAGCTTTTTCGCAAGGTAATAGGCTATCCTGCCGCCACCCACGATGATGACCGACTTTGCGCGTTGCTTGAATACGTTTATCTTTTTGGATAATTCGAGGAGATCCTTTTCTTCCGCGGCGATGTGGACGAGGTCACCCGCTTCGAGCACGAAGTCGCCGCTCGGGATCACCACCTGATTGTTCCTTTGTACCACGGCAAAGAGCATACGCCCGCCCGCGGTCCTCGCCGCCTCCATCACGCTCATATTGCGGATGGGGCTGTTTTCGGTGATGCGGAACTCCGTCAACGTGACCCTGCCCGAGGCAAAGGCATCCGCCGAGATCGCGGAGGGGAATTTCAAGACCTGCGCTATCTCCATCGCGGTGCGATACTCGGGGTTAAAGAACATATCCACGCCGAGCTCGTCCTTCAAACTCTCCAAAGAGGATAAATATTGCGGGTCGCGCACACGCGCCACCACGCGCTTCGCCCCCATCTTCTTGGCGAGGACGGCGGAGAGGATGTTGAGTTCATCGCGGAGGGTACAGGCAAAGAAGCAATCCGCCGTATCCACTTCCGCATCCGTGAGGATGGCGCGGTCCAAGCAGGTGCCGACCACTCCTTTGACGTCGCTCTTATTGACGATGTCCTCGACGGTCTGATAGTCTTCGTCCACGACGATAACGTCGTGCTTTTCCTTCAATAGGCGGGTGGCGAGGGATTCTCCCACCTTGCCGATACCAACGATAACAACTTTCATAACGAATATATTACACCATTTGGAATCGATTGTCAAATCGAGCGAATTATATTTGATATGGTTGTCATTTGCGATTATTTATAAAATAATCTTTCCCGAAAAATGCGAAAAAGCGTTTGACAAAAGGCGATTTCGAGTGGTACGATGATTCTACAACTGAATACGTTTTTCTTAAAGGCTGTGACGAAGACCGTCACGAATGTAGTATCTTCCAGAGAGTCGGTGGTTGGTGTGAACCGACAGAAGCATTCGATGATCATCCCTTCCGAGCCGAGCGCCGAACGCCTTGTCGCCTCCACGTCAGCGGCAGTACAAAGGGTCAGTAAGTGGCTACGTGACGCTGCGTTAATGCTAAGGGATTGATGGATCCCGAGAATGAGTGGCGAAGTTTCTTCGCAATTTGAGTGGTACCGCGGGTATATTCCCGTCTCAAAGCAGATCGTTTTGGGGCGGGTTTTTCTTTATCGGTAGCCTCCCCCGTGGCGGACTGCGGTCAGTTCCATCGCAAGAGGAGGACGGTGCCACCGGCGCTAAGCACTGCCTTCCAAAGGGGCTTTACTGCGTACCCGGCGCCGAAAGAAGGAGAAATATGACAGACAACAATCGTTTACAAGAGATCGCGGAACGCATCAAGGAGCTGAGGGAGATCTTTGCCTACTCCGTGGAGGAGATGGCGGAGAAGACCGACGTCACGATCGCGGAATACGCTATGTACGAGGGGGCGGAGCTGGACTTTCCCTTTACCTTCCTGCATAAGTGCGCCTTGGCGTTCGGCATCTCCATCACCGACCTCTTGGAAGGTCGCAGCGCGCATCTCAGCTCCTATACGGTCACGCGTAAGGGGCAGGGCATGGAGACGGCGAAGGAGCAGGGTATCGATATCCAAAACCTCGCTCCCCTCTTCAATAAAAAGATGGCAGAACCATACTACGTGCGCTACGAGTACGACCCCGCGTTGCAGGGGAGACCTATCCACCTGACCAAGCATTCAGGACAGGAATTTGACTTCGTGATGAGCGGCAAGCTCAAGGTGCAGATCGGCGAGAACGTCGAAGTGCTCGAGGAGGGAGACAGCATTTACTATAATTCTTCCACTCCCCACGGCATGATTGCTGTGGACGGGAAGGACTGCTTATTCCTCGCCGTCGTCATCCCGGGCGAGGATAAGGAGGAGAAGGTCGTTCGCGATACTTTGATCCCGAACCGCACGGCGGAGGAGCCCACGGTCAGCGACGCCTTTATCAAGGTCAAGGAGGATGACCGCGGTTATCCTTTGTCCATCGACTTTATTAACGACGACAAGTTCAACTTCGCGTTTGACGTCGTGGACGAGATCGCCAAGAAGGAGCCGGACAAGCTGGCGATGCTGCACGTCTCCAAGGATAAGACCGAGAGGCGCTTTACCTTCCTCGATATGAAGAAGGCGTCCGCGCGCTGCGCGAACTACTTCAAGTCGCTCGGCATCAAGAAAGGGGACAGAGTCATGCTCGTCCTCAAGAGACACTATCAATTCTGGTTCGCGATCCTCGGCTTGCATAAGCTCGGCGCCATCGCGATCCCCGCTACCTGCCAACTGCAGGCGCACGACTTCGAGTACCGCTTCCAAGCGGCGGGCGTCAAAGCCATCGTCTGTACCGCGGACGGGAACGTGGCGGAGCAGGTGGATATCGCGGCGAAGACCTGCCCCACCCTCGAGATCAAGATGATCGCGAACGGCACGCGCGACGGGTGGAGGAGCTTCGACGAGGAGTATCCCCTCTTCAGCACCCACTTCAAGCGCACCGAGATGTCTCCTTGCGGCGACGATCCGATGCTGATGTTTTTCACCTCGGGCACGACGGGCTATCCCAAGATCGCCGAGCACAGTTATAAGTACCCGCTCGGGCACTATATGACCGCAAAGTACTGGCACGGTGCTTCGAGAAACGGGCTGCATTTCACGATCTCGGATACCGGTTGGGGCAAGGCACTGTGGGGTAAACTCTACGGTCAGTGGCTCGCGGAGAGCGCGGTCTTTACCTACGACTTCGACCGCTTCGACGCGGCGGACATCCTGCCGATGTTCGCAGCGCATAAGATCACCTCTTTCTGCGCTCCCCCGACCATGCTGAGGATGATGATCAAGCAGGATCTCTCCAAGTACGATTTCTCCTCCGTGAAGCAGATGACCACGGCGGGCGAAGCCTTGAACCCCGAGGTCTATTATCAGTTCGAGAAGGCGACGGGACTCCAGACCCGCGAGGGCTTCGGACAGACCGAGCTCACCTTGATGATAGGCAACCTCATCGGCGGCACGCATAAGGTCGGCTCGATGGGCAAGCCCGTCCCCGGCTACGACGTGGATATCCTCGACGCGGACGGCAATTCGGTGCCCGACGGCGAAACGGGCGAGATATGCGTGAAGGTGTCGGAGAGGATCCCCCGCGGCTTGTTCAAGGGCTACTACTTGAACGAGGAAAAGACCAAGGAAGTCCTGCACGACGGCTGGTATCACACCGGCGATACGGCGTGGCGCGACGAGGACGGCTTCTACTGGTACGTGGGCAGGGTGGACGACGTCATCAAGTCGTCGGGCTACCGCATCGGACCCTTCGAGATCGAGAGCGTCATCATGGAGCTCCCCTACGTCCTCGAGTGTGGCGTATCCGCCGAACCCGACGAGGTCAGAGGGCAGGTGGTCAAGGCGAGCATCGTGCTGACCAAGGGCACGCAGCCGTCCGAAGAACTCAAAAAAGAAATACAGGACTACGTGAAGAAGAACACGGCGCCCTATAAGTACCCGAGGATCGTGGTCTTCCGCGACGAACTGCCAAAGACCATCAGCGGGAAGATACAAAGAAACAAACTATAAAACCAAACGGAGTTATCAATGAAAAGAACGGATTTGGACGGAAAGATCAAAGAGATGGCGGGTCGCATTCGCGAGCTCCGCGAGATCGAGGGCCTCACGACGGAGGAGATGGCGGAGAAGACCGGCGTCACCCGCGAGGAGTACGAACTCTGCGAAAGGGGCGACAGCGACCTGAACTTTACCTTTATCTATCGTTGCGCAAAGGCGTTCGGCGTCAACGTGACAGACATCATCGAGGGCTATTCCCCCATGCTGAACAGTTACACGGTGACCCGCGGCGGCGAAGGGCAAAAGATCGCGCAGGCGCACGGCATGACCTACTATAACCTCGCTTACGCCTTCCAAAACAGGATCGCCGAGCCCCTCTTTGTAAAGAGCGTTTACGACGAGGCGGCGCAGTCAAAGCCCATCGAACTGACCTCGCACACCGGGCAGGAATGCGACGTGGTGATCGAGGGCGCTTTGAAGGTACAGATAGGTAGCCATACCGAAGTTCTGCACGCGGGCGACAGCATCTACTACGACAGCGGCACCCCCCACGGCATGATCGCGGTGGAAGGGAAGGACTGCACCTTCTATGCCATCGTCCTCAATCCCACCGGCGAGCCCATCCCCGAGCTCACTCCCGTCAAGGCGATCCAGGACGGCGCCAAGGCAAAGGCGGACGACAAGGACCGCGCCTACAAGAAGTTTATCGACGTCGTGGAGAACGAGCACGGCACCCCCACTTCCATCAAATTCAAGAATACCGAAAAGTTCAATTTCGCCTTTGACATCGTGGACGTGGTGGCGGATCGCGATCCCGAAAAGATGTGTATGTTGCACGTCTCCAAGGATATGACCGAGCGCCGCTTTACCTTCCTCGATATGAAGAAGGCGTCCAACCGTTGCGCGAACTACTTCAAGTCGCTCGGCATCAAGAAGGGCGACAGAGTCATGCTCGTCCTCAAGCGTCACTACCAGTTCTGGTTCGCGATGCTTGGCTTGAATAAGCTCGGCGCCATCGCCATTCCCGGCACCAATCAGCTCCTTGAGCACGACTTCGAGTATCGCTTCAACAGCGCCGAGATCGGCACCATCATCTGCACCGCAGACGGCGACACCGCCCATCAGGTGGACCTCGCGGCGGCGAAATGCCCCTCGCTCAAGAATAAGCTCATCGTCAACGGCACCCGCGAAGGGTGGAGGAGTTTCGACGAGGAATATCCCCTCTACAGCACCCACTTCAAGCGCACCGATATGTCCCCGGGCGGCGACGACACCATGCTGATGTTCTTCACGTCGGGCACGTCGGGCTATCCCAAGATCGCGGCGCATAACTACAAGTATGCCCTCGGGCACTTCCACACCGCCAAGTACTGGCACACCGTGGACCCCGACGGACTGCATTTCACGATCTCGGATACCGGTTGGGCAAAGTCGATGTGGGGCAAGCTGTACGGGCAATGGCTGTGCGAAGCGGCGACCTTCGTCTATGACTTTGACCGCTTCGACGCGGCGACCATCCTGCCGATGTTTGCCAAGTATCACATCACGACCTTCTGCGCTCCGCCCACAATGCTGAGGATGATGATCAAGCAGGATATCTCCA
>DFEQ01000054.1 GCA_002368735.1 Christensenella sp. UBA3798 | reverse complement strand
ATGGAGCTCGAGTTCTTCTGCGAGCCGGGCACCGACCTCGAATGGTTCGCTTATTGGAAGGAATTCTGCAAGAATTGGCTGCTCGGCCTCGGCATCAAGGAGGAGAATTTGAAGCTCCGCGACCACGATAAGGACGAACTGTGCTTCTATTCCAATGCCACCACCGACTTTGAGTATAAGTTCCCCTTCGGCTGGGGCGAACTGTGGGGCGTGGCGGATAGGACCGACTACGACCTCAAGGCGCATATGAAGGTTTCGGGCAAGGACCTTTCCTACTTAGACCCCGTGACGAACGAGAAATACGTGCCCTACGTCATCGAGCCGTCGCTCGGCGTGGAGAGGATGTTCCTGACCGTGCTCTGCGACGCCTACGACGAGGAAGAGCTGGAGGGCGGCGACGTCCGCGTGGTCTTGCACCTGCATCCCGCGCTCGCTCCTTACAAGGTGGCAGTACTCCCCCTCCAAAAGAAGGCGCTCGGCGACAAGGCGACCGAGATATATCACAGCCTGATGAAGAAGTTCTCCGCCACCTACGACGAGGCGGGCTCCATCGGCAAGCGCTATCGCCGTCAGGACGAGATAGGCACCCCCTTCTGCGTCACCGTGGACTTCGACACCTTGGAGAAGGGCACCGTGACGGTCAGAGACCGCGACACCATGCAGCAGGATATCGTGCCGCTTGAGGAGCTGGAGAGCTATATCGCCGAGAGGATCAAATACTAATCGGCAGGAAAGCGCACCATTCTCCATTTTTCCGCTTTAATCAAGGATACTTCTTCCCCTCGGGAGAGGTATCCTTTTTCGTATGGGAAGATGTATCGTGGTAACGTCGGGGAAGGGCGGCGTAGGTAAGAGCACCATCACAGGCAC
Organism: Christensenella sp. UBA3798; assembly: GCA_002368735.1. GTDB lineage: Bacteria > Bacillota > Clostridia > Christensenellales > CAG-1252 > CAG-1252. Next base: position 14,380 of record DFEQ01000054.1, on the reverse strand, counting down.
CCTCGGAATGGCGCTTGCGGAGGCGGGGGCGCGGGTCACCCTCGTGGACGCGGACGTGGGGCTCAACAATCTCGACCTCGTTCTCGGCATCGAAGGGGCGGTGTCCTACGACCTTACCGACGTGGAAAGAGGGCGCTGTCGTCTGACCGAGGCGCTCGTTACCCATCCTTTTTGCGAGGACTTAGCGCTTTTGAGTTCGCGCGCGCTCGGGGGAGCCACCCTCACGCAGAAGACCTTCGCTTCTGTCATCTCGGCGCTTCGTCGCAGCGCGGACTACGTCCTCATCGATTGTCCCGCGGGGATAGACGAAGGCTTTCATCGGGCGGTGTCAGCCGCGGACGAAGCTCTCATCGTCACCACCCCCGTTCCCGCCAGCGTGCGCGACGCGGATAAGGTGTCCGATCTCTTAGCGGCATACAGGCTGCGGCGGGTGGAGGTCATAGTCAATCGCGTGCGGGGCGACCTAGTCCTCAAAGGGGAAGTACTCGGAGTGGGCGACGTGATGAGCGCCCTCAGACTCCCCGTGGTGGGGAGCGTGCCCGAGGACGACGAAGTGCTTTTGTCCGCTACGGTGGGGCGCATCTCGGATAAGGAGAGCGAATACTATCGCTCCATCACGATGATAGCCTCGCACGTGATGATGGGCACGAGCGCCGTGTACGACTGCACGGCGCGATACAGAGGCATCATCGGCTTTTTTCGTAGAATAGCGAGGTAGGTATGAAAGGCTCGAAGGTAGGATTGGAGCGCGTCAAGAAGGTGCTTTTAATGGATAAAGCAGGGGCGCAAGAGGAGCTTATCGCCGTGTTGAAAAGCGACGCGTGCGAGCTATTGGACTGCTATTTCGAGGTGGACCCTCGCTCGGTGGACGCTGCCGTCACGGTGGACGAGCACGGCTGTTACAGGGTGTCGGTCACGGCGCGCGCCTTCCGCGTGCGCGGGACTTTTCACAGCGGATAGTCTACTTTTTCCCCCTCGGGCATATCCTTCTTTTATGGAATACTACGGGATCAAGCGAGCGGGCGGCAAGGGGTACGAAAACAATTATTTGGTGGTGAGAAAGCGGAAAAAGCGGGAATACGCCTTTTTCTTCTTCCTTCTTTTGTTCGGCGGAACGCTGTATCTTGCCGCGTCCGTCATCTTCCGCTCGCTCCTCTTTGAAGAGGTCCGCGCGAGCGTATTCTCACTCTTTTGAAAGTCAAACTCCATCCCCTCTTCTTCGCGTCTATCCCCTTGTACGTCCTATTCGGCGGGGTGATGGGCTATTTGACGGCTTTTCTTGCCGTTACGATACACGAAATGGCGCACTACACCGTTGCGAGGATAGCGGGGGCGAAGGAGCTGACCCTCCTCTTGATGCCATACGGCGCGGTGCTTGAGGCAAAAGGGGAGTTTCCCCATTTCGGCTGGGTGCTCATCGCGGGCCCCTTCGCCAATATCATCCTCGCTTCCTTCACCCTCTCCGCGTGTTGGATATTTCCCGAATTATACGGATATTTAAAGAGTTTTATCGCGATAAACGTGCTTCTTGCCGCCCTAAACCTTCTACCTGCCTATCCTCTGGACGGCGGCAGGCTCCTGCGACTCATGTTTCCGGCGCCGTGGGCGCGCGGGGCGACCTGCGTGATGACCTTTCTCTTGTCGGGCGGGGCGCTTTGCGCCTTTATCGTCACACTTCGCTTGACCTACCTTATCTTTGCGGCGTTTTTGGCGCTGACCATCCTTGTCACCCTCTTCGGTCGGCGCAATAAAGTATCGGAAGATCGTCCCTTGTACTCCCTAGCCAAGGTAGATGAAGAAGGGCGACTTCGTCCCGCAATCGTCAAAAGGGGGCGAAAGAGACTCTGCCGCCTGACTTCCGCCGAGGTGGCGTCGCTCCTTATCTCCTATCCGCCCTCTACCCCCATCGGGGAGGCGATCAAGGGAAAGATATAAATAAACTTGTTATTTATATCGAGCTATGTTATAATTTACCAAAGAGGAAACATGACTTTAGAAGAGATTTTGTTAAGATCCGAAAAGCCTGCGCGTTACAGCGGCGGGGAATACAATACCCCCGATATGGATAAGCCCTGTGACGTACGTTTTTGCATTTGTATGCCCGACCTCTATGAGGTCGGAATGTCCAACCTCGGCTTAAAGATACTCTATCACGTTTTGAACGAGCAGAAGGGCACCGTGTGCGAAAGGTGCTTTGCCCCCGCTTTGGACTTCCGCGCTCTTTTGAAGGAGAACGACATTCCGCTGATGAGCCTCGAGACCAAGACTCCCCTCCGCGACTTCGATATGGTGGGGTTCTCGGTGCAGTACGAGATGCTCTTTACCGGCATTCTGTATATGATGGAGTCGGCGGGCATCCCCTTCTATGCCAAGGACAGGGACGAGTCCTATCCCATCATCTGCGGCGGCGGCCCCGTAGCGATAAACCCCGAGCCCATCGCGGACTTCTTTGACCTCTTTATGGTGGGAGAAGGGGAGGAGGTCATCGTCAAGCTGACCGAGCTGTATAAAAAGTGCAAGGCGAAAAAGATGAAGAAGGCGAAGTTCCTCGCCCTCGCGGAGAAGATCGAGGGAGTCTACGTCCCCTCGCTGAATACTCCCGAGCACCGCAAAGTGGTCAAGAAGGCGGTCGTCCGTGATTTCGATAAATGCTACTACCCCACCGCTCAGCTGATGCCCACCCTCGAGGTCGTACACGACAGAGCGATGATGGAATTGTATCGCGGCTGTCAGAACGGCTGTCGCTTCTGTCAGGCGGGGTACTATTATCGCCCCATCCGTTTCCGCAGTGAGCAGACGGTGAAAAAAGCCATCGAATGTCTGATCCGAGAGACGGGCTTTGACGAGATCTCGCTCGGATCGCTGTCGACGGGCGATTACCCTTATCTCGAGGAGCTCCTCACCGATATCAACCCCATTGCGGCAAAGGCGCACGTGCATTTGGCGCTTCCTTCTCTGCGTTTGTCCTCTTTTAAAAAGGAATTTGCGGAGAGCAGCCGCAAGAGCTCCTTGACCTTCGCGCCCGAGGCGGGCACCCAAAGGCTCAGGAACGTCATCAATAAAAACGTCACCGAAGAAGAGATCCGTACGGGTCTCTCCGCCGCCTTTGACCAAGGCTATACGAGCGTCAAGCTGTACTTTATGCTCGGGCTCCCCACCGAGACCGACGAGGATCTCATGGGGATCGTAGATCTCGTCAAGATGATACGCCGCTTGTACCACGAAAATCATAAGGGGGGCGTGAATATCTCGGTCAGCTGCTCGGTCTTTATCCCCAAGCCGGGCACCCCCTTCCAATGGGAAGCGCAGATCTCCCGCGAGGAGATGAGCCGCAAGCAGTACCTTCTGAAGGACGAACTGCGCAAGGTGAAGGGCGCTTCCTTCCACTACCACGACCGCGAGACCAGCGAGCTCGAGGCGATCTTTGCGCGCGGCGACAGGGCGCTTGCCCCTCTCATCGAGCTTGCCTACCGTAAGGGTGCGATGTTCGACAGCTGGACCGAATACTTCAAATACGACATTTGGGAAGAGGCGATGACGGAGCTCCATATAGACAAGCAAAAGTACCTTGGCGAGCAGCCTCTCGACAAGCCCCTCCCGTGGGAGTTTATCGACATCGGCGTGAGCCGCTCCTTCCTCATAAGGGAGAGGGAAAAGGCATACCGCGCCGAATGCACGCCGGGCTGTGACAAGGGCTGCCAAGGGTGCGGCGCCATGGCGCTCGCCTTATGCGACGAGGTGAAAAAATGATCCTTGTCTTGAAGCATTACAAACGCGGAAATATGACGTATATTTCCCACATAGACCTCCTTCGCCACTTTACCCGCGCCTTCCGCAGGGCGGGCTTCGAGATAGAGTTTTCGGGCGGCTTCAACCCGCATATGCAGATCAACCTCGGCACGCCGCTCCCCCTCGGCATCAGCTCCTCCTCGGAATATCTGACCGTGCGCGCGGACGTGGACAAAGATACCTTCCTCGAGGAATACAACCGCGTGGCGCCCAAGGGGCTGGAGGGCATTCGCGCCTTTGCCCCCCTCGTGAATCCCAACGTGGCGGGTCGCACCGTCGCCGCAGATTATTCGGTCGCGCAGAAGGGCGCGGAAGAGGTTAGGCGCGAGATAGAGTGCGTCGTGAACGAATTGACATTCGAGATGCCCATCACCAAGAAAGGGGAGACCACCTATAAGGACGTCGCCCCCCTGATAAATGCCATAAAGGTGTACCCCGACCGCTTGAACGTATCCCTCGCGGCGGGCAATACCACCCTCCGCCCCGATAAGTTCGTGGAGTTCCTCGCGGAGCGATACGGCTTTAAAGCCATCACCACCGACCTGTGGAAGTACGAGCAGTACGTCAGGGAGAACGGTGTGCTCCTTGAGATGGACAAGTACTTGGAAAGATTGGAAAAAGGGGAATAAAGGGTAATGCGGAATGCGGAATCAAGGGTCGCGCTGCTCCGATAATAATCCATAATCAGGGAGCGGAAAGAATGCAAAATCTATCCCTACATCCTTAACTGCGAACGAAGTGAGCAACTTCACTATGAGCGAAGCGAATAACTTCACTGACGAAGTCAACTTCACTTGCCACAGGGCAAACTTCACTGCTCACTGCGCTAGTGGTATGCAGAATGCGAAATGAGGAGATAATAGATGAAACTCAACTACAAAAGAACAATTAAGGTCGGCTTGGCATTCGCCATCATTATGCTCTTTTGGACGGCGTACGACTTTGTCGTGCCTCTCCTTTTGGAGCGGGCGTTCGGTCTCTCCAATAGCCTACGCGGCATGGTCATGGGCATCGACAACGTACTCTCTTTGTTCCTCCTCCCCATCTTCGGCAAGTGGTCGGATAATATCAATACGAAAAAGGGCAAGCGCACCCCCTTCGTCTTCGTGGGCACCATCCTCTCCGTCGTCATCATGATCTTCGTGCCCATCACGGCGTCGTCGCAATTAAAGGACGCCACCGCCCTCCGCTCCAAGATCTATGCGGTGGAGACGACCGCCGATTTCAATTACGAGGCGTCCGACGGCACCGTCTACACTTCCGCCGACCAGTTCTATACCATGATGTATACGACCGAGTCCAAGTCGGGCATCGGCTATGCCTATTCCGACCACGACTATTTGAAACTCAACGATAAAGACTCCTTGGAAGCCTACCTCGTCGTCGCACGCCGCGGCGTCAAGGAGCTTGAGAAGGAGGATGGCAAATATTACCTCGTAACCGAGGGCGCCCGCACCGAGATAGACCAAGCGACCTACGACGCCTATAAAGCCGAGAACGAGGAGTATCAACGCTTCGTGGAGCCGGGCATCGCCGTCTTCGCGAGCGAGGAGGTCAATACCAAGATCACCAAGGTGCACCCCGAGCGCATAGGCGTCTATCTCGCCGTCCTATTCCTCGTGCTCGTCGCTATGGCGTCCTTCCGCTCTCCCGCCGTCGCTCTGATGCCCGACGTCACCCCCAAGCCCCTCCGCTCGCAGGCAAACGCTATGATAAACCTGATGGGCGGCATCGGCGGCGCTCTCGCTTTCATCATCTATACCGTGGGCTTCATCCTCGCGGAAAACCCCTTTACGCAGATATTCTCGGTCGCGGCGGCGGCAATGATAGTCATCTTGATGGCGTTCCTCTTCCTCGTCAACGAGCCGAAGTTCGTGGAGGATTGTAAGAAGGACTGTGAGGAATACGGCATCAGCAACGACGACGAAGCGGTGGAGAGGGGGGAAGAAGAGCCCTCCGAAGTAGCCGCGGACGCCGCCGAGGAGCACCCCGCCGAGACCCCCGAAGAAACAGCGGAGAAAAAGAAAAAGCACGAGCGCGCCTTCAAGCGCAGTTTCTTCTTTATCCTCGCCTCCACCTTTATGTGGTTCATGGGCTATAACGCCATCTCGTCCAACCTGTCGGTCTATTGCACCAAGGTGCTCAATCAGTCCGCCGCGGTGGCGTCCGTCATCTCGGGCGTGTCCATGGCGGTGTCGGCGATCGCCTTTATTCCCGTGGGCATCCTCGCGGTGAAGATAGGGCGGCGAAAGAGCGTCCTCCTAGGCTTCTCTCTCGCCATCGTGTCCTTCGTCCTCGTCTTCCTCTTCGTGCGGCCCGACAATATGGCGAAGTACCTCTTCGCCATCTTCTACCTTATCTCGGGATTCGGGCTCATCATCACGAACGTCAATACCTTCCCGATGGTGCTGGAGCTTTCCTCCTCGTCCAGCGTGGGCAAGTACACGGGCTACTACTACATATCCACGATGAGCGCGCAGGCGATCACCCCCTTCATCTCGGGTCTCGTGATGGACTACTTTGAGGATCAGTACCTCTTCCTCTATTCGGCGATCTGCGTGGTCATCGCCTTTATCTTCATGTTCTTCACGAGATACGGAGATTCCAAGCCTGTGCCGGCGAAGTCGACGCTGGAGTATCTTGGCGCAGACTCCGATTAGGCGGACTTCGTATATCAGCGCATCTGCGTTGTTACGCCGTCGATCCCGCGAAATCACGTACAAGGAGTACGCTCAATCGCGTGCTCTCGGACGTGCCTAGCATCTGCACTAATCTCCGAAGTCCGCAAGATAGTGCAACTTGCAGGAGAAGATTATAGCAGCGCGTATGCTTTGCTAACTACCTCGTCTTCGGGCAGTTACGTACAAGCAGTACGCTCCCGCCCGACGCCTCAGCGAGCCTCGCGCCTGCACCACTCTCCAACGCCTCACAGAGAGCTTTGAAGAGTACGCGCCTACCTGTCTTCTCGGAGAGCGCTCGTCTGAGCACCCCTCTCCGCCCTCTCAATAGTGGGCTTGAGGAGTACGCTCGATCGCGTGTTCTCGGACGTGCCTAGCATCTGCACTACTCTCCGAAGTCCGCCGAGGGAAGAAAAAGCGATAATCACATAAAAACAAAGACGGGTCGTAGATGTGAGGTGCACTTTGAGGCAAAGCCTCCACGCGGACCTGCGGTTCGTCAAGCAAGGAAAGTCTCTACATCATCTAACAATGCAGAGTGGTGTAGTGATAAATAATAAAAAACTCAATAAGACAGTGGAGAAGAGTTGCAACTGCCAGGCGCGCTATGAGGCAAAGCCTCTACGCAAACCTACGGTTCGACCGGCACTGCTAAACGTGTAAATATAATAAGCCCTCAAAAAAGAAGGGTATATAAACCAATCGGGAAAGAGCGCGCAGAAGGGTTGCAGATGCGAGGCTCGACAAGCTGACGGAAAGGCGCGTACTCCTTGTACGTAACTGACGGCGGCGCAGACAGTAACAAAGCATATGCGCCCTTATGTGGGCTCGTAAAGGAGAATGAAATGAAACAGTTTGACTGTGAACTCGTGGGCAAAGTCGGCTCCATGGCCTTGATCGACAAGAAACGCAACGCCCTCAGCTACGACACCGTGGCGAGGATCTCGGCGGATCTCCGCCCCGGCGATATATGGGTCACGTCGGGCGCCGTGGAGGTGGGGCGCTTGGACTATATCAAGCGGAACGGCTGCGAGATAGAGGGGGACGACGAATCGGTCAAGACCGACTACTCCGCGCAGGGACAGACCGTCCTCATGAATACCTATCGCCAGTTCATCGACCCCAAGTATTCGGTGCGGCAGATCCTCGTGGAGCATCAGCACTTCAACGACCCCGAGAAAAGGGCGCACCTGCACGCTCTCCTCTCCCGCTCGATGCATCAAGGGGCGATCCCTATCATCAATTACAACGACGCGGTCAGCTGTGAGGAAACGAGGAACCTCGAAATTCGCAACCTGAAAGCAAAGTCGGCGCACGTCGTGCAGTGCGTGGATAACGACGAAACGGCGTCGCAGATCGCCTGCTTGATGAAGGCGGAGACCCTGCTCATCATGACCTCCACCGAGGGTATCTACCTCGACAGCAAGGATAAGTCCACCCTCGTCCCCGTCATCGGCGGCAAGGATATCGAGGAACTCATCAAGAACGTCGAATATCATCAGACCCTCTGCGAGGGCGCGAGCCGCAAAGGGGCAAACGGCGCCTATGCGAAGCTCGAATACATCAAGGAGCCCCTCAAGAACGGTACCACCGTCATCATCGGCTCCTCCGCCTACACGATACGCGAGCTGCTCTCCGGCATCGCCCCGCGCACGATCATCAAGACGAACTGAGGATAGATAATATTTAATAGGATAAAGGGAGAACGCCATCCGCGCTCTCCTTTTTCTTTGATATTCTTTCCACCTTTTGACATACTACCCCCACGGAGGTAATATGAAAGCTACGGGAATACTGAGAAGAATTGACGAACTCGGCAGGGTGGTCATCCCCAAGGAGATCCGCAAGACGATGAAGATGCGGGAGGGGGAGGAACTGGAGATCTATACGACGGAGGAAGAGGTCGTACTGAAAAAGTACAGCGAACTCTCCTCGATGGAGGCGCTGTCGTCCTCCCTCGTGAACGCCATTCAAAAGGCGTCGGGGCACGCCGCCGTCGTGGTGGACGGCGACAAGGTCGTCGCCTCGGCGGGAAAGGCCGCACCCGGGGTGGGGGAGCCTATCCCCGAAGCCTTGCGCCTCATGATATCCTCGCGCAGGCGAATGGTGCTTGCGGAGGAGAAGGTCATCCCCTTCGGCGAAGAGAGGCCGCGGGGGGAGGTCATACAGCCCATCCTGGCGTCGGGCGACCTATTCGGCGCCATCGTTCTCCTCGCGGAGGAAGGCGTGACCAAGTCGGACGAACAACTGGCGAGAATGGGAGCCATCTTTTTTGAACAGCAGATCGATCGATAACAAATACGGGCGAAAAGCCTGCCTACTGACAGTGGTCAGCCTGGCGGCGAAGGTGGTGGGCGCCCTCTATCGCATCCCTCTTACCAACATCATCGGCGCGGAGGGGGTGGGACTGTATCAGCTCATTTTCAGCATATACGCCCTGGCGCTTGCCTTGACGTCGGCATTCTCGTCCACCCTCATCTCGAGGCAGGTATCGGCGCTCCTCGCTCTAGGGGACGACGAGGGAGCGAGAGGCTACTTTTTGACCGCGATGGCGGAGAGCCTTATATCCGCGACCCTCATCGGGGCGGCGCTCTTTATCTTTGGCGAAAAGATCGCCGTGGCGCAGGGTGCGGCGGGGGGTGGCGTGGGATATCGCGTCATCGCTCCCGCCGTGGTGCTCGTAGCGCTATTGTCCTCCCTCAAAGGGTGGTTCAACGGCAATATGGACCTCCTCCCAGGCGCCGTCTCCATCATGATAGAGCAGGCAGTCAAACTGACCTTCGGCGTACTCCTTGCCTATCTCTTCCGCGCGCGGGGTGTGGCTGCCGCTTGCGCCGCCGCGCTCGGTGGGGTGACCATCTCGGAAATGGTGGCTACCTTGACTATAGGCGTCATGTATTACGCAAAAAGGAAGGGGGGTGGGGTGACGAAGGTCTCCTTCCGCCAAGTTCTCCGGGAGGGGCTCGCCCTCAGACTCAACGGGCTCATCCTCCCGATATCGGTATTCGTGGACGGACTCATCATCGTGCGCCTCCTCAGGCTGTATGGGCTCACGCGCGGAGATGGCGTTGCCGCCTACGGCATCTATGCGGGAGCGGTGAACAGCGTGGTCAACTTCCCTGTCGTGGTGGTCCTGTCGCTCGCGGTGGCGGTGATACCCCTGATATCGCGCGGAAAGTCCAATCGGGATATCGCCTCTATCAAGGGGAAAGCCTCATTGACCTTGAAACTCGCCCTCGTGATAGCGCTCCCTGCCTCGCTTGCTCTCATTCTGCTCGCGCCCAAGGTGGTCGCCATCATCTATCCCGTCTTTTCGGCGGAGGAGATGGGGACGGCGGTCACACTTCTGCGCGTAGGGGCGGGGAGCGTCGTCTTCCTCTCGCTGACGCAGATATATTCGTCGCTTTTGCAGGCGATAGATAGGGCGGATATCGCGGCGGAAGCCCTCGCCACCGCGATGCTCGTACGCTTGATCCTCGTGGTCACCCTCGTGCGGGTGATGGGGATAGTGGGGCTCGCCGTGGCTACCCTCGTCGCGTATGCTCTCTCCACCCTCCTGACCATGCTCAAATGGTGGCAATACACCGGCAAAAGCGCAAACGCCGTCAAAACCCTTGCGCTCATTACCGCTTCGGGTGGTATAATGGTGGTGGCGATCTTGGCGCCGGTGATGCTGGTGGGGAACGCGCTTCTCAGCGTGATCCTGTCGGCGGTGATCGGCGTGACGGTGTATTTCGTCGCGGTGCTCCGCCTGAAAGTATTTTCGCTTGGGGAGCTTGAGGCGATGCCCTTATCGTCGCTTACTACGAGAATAGGGAGATAAGTATGGATAAATATTCTGTATCGGCAGAGTCGCTGCTTGCAAGGAGAGCCTTCTCCGTCCCGGACGGCGCGGCGCTCGAAGTCACGGGGGTCACCTCCGCAAACTTCGGCGCCGTCAAGGCGAAGGTCTTACATATCCTCGGCGACGTGTTTTGTCTGTCGGGTGGCGCCTCCCGTCCCCTCTCCGAATTGGAGAACGCGGAGGGCACTCTTCTTTTCCCCGCCGAGGACTTTCTTGACAAAAAGCGCTTCGGCTTCTATGATCTCATCTATATCATCCTTCGCCTGCGCGACGAGGACGGCTGCGAATGGGATAAGGCGCAGACCCACGAGAGCATTCGCTCTAACGCCGTGGAGGAAGCCTACGAACTCGTCGAGGCGATCAACAATCACGACCTCGACAATATGCGCGAAGAGACGGGAGACGTCCTCTTGCAGGGAGCCTTCCATGCGGTCATGGCGGAGGGCGCGGGAGAATACGACGTCCACGACGTCATCAGCGAGCTGTGCAAGAAGCTGATATTCCGTCACCCGCACGTCTTCGGCTCGGTCAAGGCGAATAATGCGGAAGAGGCGCTCGCCGCTTGGGAAAAGGCAAAGATGGCGGAGAAAAAGCAAAAGACCGTCACCGAAAAGATGACGCACGTGGCTATGGCGCTCCCGCAGTCGATGCGCGCCTATAAGGTGCAGAAGTACGCCGCAGGGGTGGGCTTTGATTTCGCTACCGCGGAGGAAGCGTCCGTCAAGGTGGACGAAGAGCTGAGAGAATTCCTCGACGCAACCCCCGAGCACGCGGAAGAAGAAGGGGGCGACCTCCTCTTCGCCGCGATCAATACCCTCAGAAAGCGCAAGGTGGAGCCCGAAATGGCTTTGATGCGCGCGAACGAAAAGTTTATCCGTCGCTTCACGGCGGTGGAGAGAATAGCCGCCGAGCGCGGCATAGACATCAAAACGGCGGGCTTGGACGTTTTAGAGAGCATCTATCAAGAGGTAAAACGTGAGGAATAGTCCCTTGAAGATCGGCGATATCGAGCTTTGTTCTCGCGCTCTTTTCGCCCCGATGGCGGGCTACTCCGACCTCGGCGCGCGCTATCTGGCGCGGCTGTACGGCGCGGGGCTCACCGTCTCCGAGATGGTCAGCGCGAAAGGGCTCATCTTTGAGAATAAGGAGACGCAAAAGCTCCTCGATAAGACCGAGATCGAAACGCCTTTCGCGGCGCAACTGTTTGCGCACGAACCCGAGATATTGTGCCGCGCGGTGGGACTGCTGCCCGAGGGGATCGACATCGTGGATATCAACATGGGTTGTCCCGCTCCGAAGATCGTGAAGAACGGAGAGGGGAGCGCCCTTTTGAAGGACCCCGTCCTCGCGGGGGAGCTCGTCGCGGCGGCGGTTTCGGGCTCTAAACGCCCCGTCACCGTCAAGATGCGCCTCGGCTTTGAGATGGGAGACTTCGTGGCGGATAAGGTCGCGAGAGAGGTCGAGAAGGCGGGCGCTGCCATGGTCACCGTGCACGGCAGATATCGCGAGCAGATGTACGCGGGCGAGGTGGACAGAAACGCTATTCGCAAGGTCAGGGACGCCGTGGATATCCCCTTGATCGCCAACGGCGACGTGCGCACTCTTCGCGACTATGAAAGAATGCTCACGGAGACCGAGGCGGACGGCGTGATGATCGGCAGAGGCGCCCTCGGAAACTACAAGATCTTTGCGGATATTCTCGGCAAAAGCGTCCGTCGCACCGAGCGGGAAGACATCCTTCTGCAAATCGACTTTTTGAAGCGCGAATACCCCGAGAGGATCGTCGTGAACCTGATGAAACACCACGTCTCGGCGTATGCGTCGGGCAAGGCGGGCGTCGCCAAGGAGATCCGCGACCGCGTCCACCACGCGACGAACTACATAGAGCTATTTGCCATCGTGGATGAATACTTTTCCTGAATAATGTGCCTTAGCGGGGTGGGGCGGCGAGATATCGCCGCTTTTTTTTATATCCAACCTCCCCCTTGCGGGGACAAAATGCCCGAATTCATTTTACAAGCGCGCGCGCGACGGCGTATAATAAAGGAAAATAAATCTTTATGAGGTGTTTCTATGGATAAACTTACCGTAAAAGACATTGACGTAAAAGGCAAAAGGTGCCTCGTTCGCGTGGACTTCAACGTCCCGATGAAGGACGGCGTGATCACCGACGAGAACCGTATCAACGGCGCTCTTCCCACCATCAAGTATTTGGTGGAGCAGGGCGCGAAGGTCATCCTTTGCTCGCATATGGGCAAGCCGCACAACGTCCTCTCCGAGGGCTGGGGGCTGAATAAGAAGGAGAAGGCGAAGCTCGAGGCTCTTCCCGAATCGGAGCGCGCCGCTGCCGAGGCCGAGATGATGGCAAAGGCGGCGAAGGACCGCACCAAGTTCTCTTTGAAGCCCGTTGCCGTGGCTCTTTCCAAGAAGCTCGGTCAAGAGGTCAAGATGAGCGAGGATTTCGTCGGACCCTCCTCGGATAAGCTCGTCAGCGAGATCAAGGACGGCGAGGTCATCCTCCTTGAGAACACCCGTTTCGATAAGGGCGAGGAGAAGAGGGACGAAGCTCTGTGCAAGAAGCTCGCCTCTTACTGCGACGTCTACGTGAACGACGCATTCGGCACCGCGCACCGCTCGCACGCCACCACCGCGGCGATCGTGGAGTACGGCTTTGTGAAGACCGCGGTCTGCGGCTTCCTCATCGAGAAGGAGCTCTCCGTGATGGCGGATACCTTGGAGCATCCCGCTCGTCCCTTCGTGGCGATCCTCGGCGGGGCGAAGGTGGCGGATAAACTGAGCGTCATTGACAACCTCCTCAATAAGTGCGACACCTTGATCATCGGCGGCGGCATGAGCTATACCTTCCTCAAGGCGATGGGCTACGAAGTGGGCACCTCTCTCCTCGACGAGACCAAGATCGACTACTGCAAGGAAATGATGGCAAAGGCGGAGAAGCTGGGCAAGAAGTTCCTCCTCCCCATCGACGTCGTGACCACGGCGGAATTCCCCGATCCCATCGACGCACCCATCGAGACCATCGTCTACGACGCGGATAAGATCCCCGCGGACAGGATGGGTATGGATATCGGTCCCAAGACCCGCGAGCTCTATGCGGCGGCTGTCGCTTCGGCAAAGTCGGTCATTTGGAACGGACCTATGGGCGTATTTGAGAATCCCACCCTTGCGGCGGGCACCATGAGCGTTGCCAAGGCGCTCGCGGACGCGAAGGACGCCATCACCATCATCGGCGGCGGCGACAGCGCGGCGGCTGTGACGCAGCTCGGCTTTGCGGATAAGATGACGCACATCTCCACGGGCGGCGGCGCGAGCCTCGAGCTCTTCGAGGGCAAAGTGCTCCCGGGCATCGCTTGCTTGAACAATAAGTAATTTACCATAAATCGAAAAAATATAAGAGAGGTATTGAAAATGAGAACACCTATCATTGCGGGAAACTGGAAAATGAACAATACGATCGCGGCGACCAAGGCGCTCGTCACCGAGCTCATTCCTTTGGTCAAGGACGCTAAGGCGGAAGTCGTGATCTGCACCCCCTACACCGACCTTGCCACCGCGGTCGAACTGACCAAAGGCACCAACATCAAGGTGGGCGCGGAGAACGTGCACTGGGCTGAGAAAGGCGCCTTCACCGGCGAGATCAGCGCGGATATGCTGGTCGAGCTCGGCGTGACCTACGTCATCATCGGACACAGCGAGCGCAGACAGTATTTCGGCGAGACCGACGAGACCGTCAACGCCCGCGTCAAGGCAGCCCTTGCCAAGGGCCTCAAGCCCATCATCTGCGTGGGTGAGACCTTGGAAGAGCGCGAAGGCGGCAAGGTGGAGGAAGTTTTGGTGCGTCAGACCACCGCGGCTTTCAAGGATATCGCCAAGGAAGAACTTGAGAATATCGTCGTCGCTTACGAGCCCGTGTGGGCGATCGGCACCGGCAAGACCGCGACCGCCGAAGTGGCGAACGACACCATCAAGATCATCCGCGATACCATTGGCAAATTGTACTGCCCCAAGTGCGCGGAGGAGAAGGTCAGGATCCAGTACGGCGGCTCCATGA
>DFEQ01000059.1 GCA_002368735.1 Christensenella sp. UBA3798 | reverse complement strand
GCGCGCGCATGATAGGCGGCTGAATGAGCGGGATGAGCGCCATATAGGAATAAGCCGCAATGGCGATGGCACCGAGTTTATCGGGAGCGAGGGTCTTGGTAACGAAAATAGCAGTAGGACCATCCGCGCCGCCGATGATAGCCACGGACGCCGCAATATTGCCGTTGAATCCGAAGACGATGGCAAGGATGAGCGCCATGTAGATGCCGAGCTGCGCCGCCGCACCGAGTATCAAAGACTTCGGGTTAGCAAGCATAGGTCCGAAATCGGTCATCGCACCCACGCCGATAAATATCAAGCAAGGATACAGACCCGTCTTGACGCCTATGTACAATACGTCGAGAAGACCGCCGTGACGAAGCACTTCGCCGTAATCTATCTGTCCGCCGTTGGAGAACCACATCTCGGAATGAAAGAGAGCGTTATCCCCCGTCAGTCCGGGCAGATTGGTGATGAGCATTCCGAACGCGATGCCCACGAGGAGCAAGGGCTCGAATTTCTTCGCTATGCCGAGGAAAAGGAGCACGCAGGCGACGACGATCATCACGATCTGTTGCCAATGCACGTCCGCGAAGCCCGAGCTTTCCCCCAGATTTCTTAAAATATCAACTATGTTTACCGCGCTCATATCACCCTCACGCAATCTCAAAGAGTCCCGTGCCTACCTGCACTTGCGTGCCCTTGGGAGCGAGGATGGCAACAATGGTGCCGTCCTTGGTCGCGGTTATCTCGTTTTCCATCTTCATCGCTTCGATAAGCATCACGACTTCGCCCGCCTTGACCTTATCACCGACGTTTTTCTTCACGGCGACGACCATTCCCGGAAGCGGAGAGGGAGTGGCGTTGCCCGTCGCGGCGGGAGCGGGTGCGGCGGTCGTCGCAGGAGCGGGTGCTGCCGCAGGAGCAGCAACGGGAGCGGCTGCGGGAGCGGAGATGGCGTCATATTCGGAGAGGAGCTCTGCATTGCCCTTCTCTACTTCAACTTCGTAAATTTTACCGTTCAACTTGATTTTGTATTTCATAAGGATCACTTCTCCTCCTCGTCGATCTCTTTGATCGAGATAAATTTCAGTTCGTTCAAAGGCGTTTTGAGTTCGTCCGCAACGATAGCCATCACCATAGCGGCGGTGCGCTCGTCCACGTTATACAGCTTGACACTTCCGCTCGAACCGGGTGCAAGCTCGGGAGAAACCGCAGCAGCGGGCTCCTCCGTCGCGGAAGCAGACTTTTTCCTGTCCGCAAACTTGCGGATAATATAGGATAACAGGTAAATAAAACCCATCAAGACAATGAGAACGACCAAGACGAGCACGAACCCAATGAGGGCGTACAAGAGCCCTTCCGAGATCGTGAAGTCCTTGGTCTCTACCGTCTTTGCCATCAAAAACGTCATATATCAGTCCTCCACCTTTTCGATGGTGTAGGAGACCTTCCTCTCCTCACGCTCCTTGCGTGCCTCGAAGAAACGCTCCGCAACCTGCGGGAAGGCGATGTAGGAGAGCACGTCCTCATCGTTCTTCGCGATGCCCGCGAGCTCCGCCTTCGTCTTCTCAAACTGCGGCTCGAGAGTATCCGCAAAACGGCAAGTGATGGGCTTCTCGTCACCCAAGACCTTCTTCATCAATTCCTCATCCACTTTGCCGGGCGCCCTGCCGTATTCACCGCGGAGATAGGCCTTGACCTCTTTTCCCACGTTGACGTAGCGGCCGTACAGCACGTTGCTGGTCGCCTGCACACCCACCATCTGGCTCATGGGAGTCACAAGGGGCGGATAGCCGAGGTCCTTCCTGACCTTGGGGGTCTCGGTAAGCACTTCTTCCAACCTGTCGAGGGCGTTTTGCTGTTCAAGCTGCGAGAGGAGGTTGCTGAGCATACCGCCCGGCACCTTGTAGCTCAACGCATTGGTATCGGTGGAGAGGGATTTTGACTTTAAAGTGCCGTTCTTTACGAAATCGGCAAAAACGGGCTTGAAGAAATCGTTGACCTTCTTCAACACGTCGGCGTCGAGATCGACCTCGTAGCCGAGCTGTCTTAAAGCGTATGCCAAGGTCTCGGTAGCGGGCTGAGAAGTACCGCCCGAGAAGGTGCTGGTGGCGGTATCCAATACGTCAACGCCCGCCTCCACCGCTTTGAGTGCGGTCATATAGGCAAGACCCGTCGTGCAATGGGTGTGAAGGACAACGGGGAGCCCCACTTCGGTCTTCAATGCGGAGACCAAATCGTACGCCTCCTGCGGACCCATAACGCCCGCCATATCCTTGATGCAGATGGTCGAGCAGCCCATCGCCTTCATCTCTTTGCCAACTTCGACAAAGTTTTTGAGGGTGTGCACGGGGCTGGTCGTATAGCTGATGGCGCCCGAAGCGATAGCGCCCTGCTTGATGGTCTCCTCAACGGCGACCTTGATATTGCGCATATCGTTCAACGCGTCGAATATCCTGATGATATCGATGCCGTTCGCGACCGAACGCTCCACAAACTTCCTGACCACGTCGTCGGGATAGTGCTTATAACCAAGCAGGTTCTGCCCTCTTAAAAGCATCTGAAGCTTGGTATTAGGCATCGCGGATCTGATGCGGCGAAGCCTCTCCCACGGATCCTCGTTCAAGAAGCGCAAACAGCTGTCGAACGTCGCGCCGCCCCAGCACTCGACCGAATAATAACCGGCTTTATCCATCGTGCCGAGGATACCCTCGAACTTCTCGATAGGAAGCCTCGTGGCTATAAGAGACTGGTTTGCGTCGCGTAAGACTGTCTCGGTAAACTGAACTTTCATACTTCCTCCTATATGAACGGCGGCTCTGCCGCCAAACATTTTCCCGCATATCAGTATATCAAAGATATAAGCAGCGGGCAAACGTTTTCTTCCTTTTTTATTGAGAAAAGTAATAAAAAATCCATCAAATGTAATCGCGGGGCTCGTTGGGTGCGATCAAGAGAACGCGACTCCCTACTCCGTGATAGATACGAGGGGTATTTGCACGACGTCCCACGATGCGTCTTGGTAGATGGTGACGAGCTCCGCGCCTCGTTGGGCGGTATCCTTGGCTATACCCGGCATCGCCAGGTAATCGATGCTCATACCGTAGGTCAAACGTATCCCGCGATAGGTGATGGAGGCATTGTTATAATGGTCGTGTCCGCAAAAGGTCCCCGTGGTGCTCCCCAGCGAGACCATCGTCTCAAAGATGGCGCTGTCGTACTCGGAACAGGAGAATTGCTCTCTGAACGATTCGTTGTTCTCCCCGAAATGATACGTCACCTCTTCACTACCCGCGAGATACAGTTCATAGGCGGTGCGATACTGTTGCAACGGGATATGAAAAAAGGCGAGCGAAGATATCTGCCGCCCCTCCTCCGCCTGCAAACGACGCACCTCGCCTGCATACCACTCCACCTGATCGTCGCGGATATAGTCGTATGAGGAGAGCCCGCCCCCGAGATAGGCGTTGGAGTCTATAAGGAAAAGCGCCGTAAGCAAACTGTCATCGCGGTTTCTTACCTCGATAAGTTGATTATTTCGCCCCGTGATATTAGGCTGAACGTAGGGAAAAAGCAGGTTTCCTGAGGTCTTGAAGGAGAGCGACTTATACACCTCGACGAGGTCGTCCTTCTTCATAGACGCGAGGCTCTCCGTATCATGATTCCCAAAGGTGAACGCCCAAGGAATGCCGACGTTCCGCATAAAGGCGGCGAACTGTTGTACGGGGGCGGAATTATTGAAAGAGAGTGACATCACCCCCATCGGGAAGCACAAGTCCCCCGTCACTATCACGAGGTCGGGCTTGCTGTAAGCTATCTCGCGATAGCAGGCTTGAAGGGCCAGGAGGTCCTTTTTGCGCGAAAACAGACTGCCGCCGAGGTGGATATCCGTAAGGTGCAATATCTTGAAGCTCTCAGCAGCGGGGGTGATGGTATACACCCCCGTTTCTTCGTTATAGACGATGGAGGAAGGAGTGTGTGCGACGCGAGCAAGCGCGTTGATATAGGGTTGGGTATACCAGGTATCACGATTCATACCGAGAAAAGCCAAGCATAACAAGACGGCGACGAGCACGGCGGAAAGGCGCACTTTATTGAGCACAAAATTGCGATAGCAAAGCGTCTTCCTGAAAGTAACGTCGTAGAGTAGGATACAAAAAACGAAGACGATAGAGGCGTACAAAACGTAATCCGCCGGATAGGCGATGCCCTGCCGAAAGAAAACCATTGCGAGCATGGAAACGGACCAGTACGCCACCGAAAAGATGATCACGCCGAAGAGATGCGTGCGAAAGCGCCTTCCGTCCGGAATGTTCGTCCATTTGCGCACCGCCCAAAGCAACATTGCGTTCTTGATGAGAAAGAAGAGCGGGATCGCTACGAGGAGATAATTGGTGAGCATGGATTCGATGAGTTCCGCCACCTTGGAATTGCCGAAGATATAGAAATCGAGTTCCGTCATTTCAAAGACGAAGACCGCCGCAGTAAAGAGCGCGCAGGCGTTTAAAAGCCGCTTGACGTATTTATCCGAAGCTGTACGAAGATAGATATAACCCTCCGCGGCAATTTTTGCGCCCGACCGCTTTTTGACCTTCTTTGAAAAGGCGATAACGAGGAGAGTCACACAGCCGCTCCCCAAGAGAAAAAGCGTGAGCACAGCAAAGAAGTAGTTTTCACGAGCCACGCCGTAGAGTATCGCCCACAGGAGCGCAGTGAAGGTAAGACAACATAGCGCGGCGGTCAGATACGCCACCCATCTGCAGGATCGAAAAGCGGCGACCGTTGCCTTAGCGTCAAGGACATCCTCAGTGCTCTCCCATCTATGCGCGTCTTCGGGGGTATAGCCCGCCAGCACGGCGAGTTTTTCAAGGGAATGATAGTTCTCCGCAAGGGAGGAGAAAGGGAGTTTCTCCGCCATTTCGGCAAGGCGGGCACGCACCCTCGCCTTTGCGCGCATGGTCTCTTCACCGTATGGGACGTCGTCGAAGAATATATCGACCAGTTTATCCGAACGTTTGCTCATCCCCTTGCCCCCCGCTATCATAAAAAAATCCCTTGACGAGCCGTAGCTTCAAGGGACTTCGCCGATAGTAGTATCGCCCGGGTATGCCATTATCAAACGTAGTTTGTAAGAGAATTATCAGCCGAGACCGACGTCGAGCGCCATCATCACGACAAACCCAACGGCAAAGCATACCGTGGATACGTTCGTGTGCTCTCCTTTCGCCGTTTCGGGAATGAGCTCCTCCACGACGACGTAAAACATCGCGCCCGCCGCAAAAGCCAAAAGGTAAGGAAGGATAGGGAGGAATATCCCAGCAAAGAATATCGTGAGCACTGCCCCGATGGGCTCTATCACACCCGAGAGAACACCGTAAAGGAAAGTCTTTCCTTTGCTCATCCCTTCCGCGTGGAGGGGCATGGAAACGATAGCCCCTTCGGGGAAGTTTTGGAGCGCGATACCGATGGACATCACGACGGCGCCCATCAGGGTGATACTTTGGTTGCCGTACAGCCACCCCGCAAAGATAACGCCGACCGTCATGCCTTCGGGCAGATTATGGAGAGCGACAGCGAGGAACATCTTGGTCGTATTCTTCAACCCGCTCTTCACCCCTTCCTCGCTCTTATCGTTGTGGATGTGCGGAATAAGGATATCGAGCGCGAGCAAAAAGAGCATACCTATCAAGAACCCAATGACGGCGGGAATGAAAGCCAAACGACCCATAGACTCCTTGGACTCTTCGAGCGCGGGAAGTATCAAGCTGAAAAAGGATGCCGAAACCATGATGCCGGCGGCAAACGCCGTCAAGCCTTTCTTCAGTTTGGGATTCATATCGGTAGCAGCGTCACTACCATCCCCCTTCTTGCTCCGTAGGAAGAAGACGCACGCCGACCCTAAACAGGTGCCGAGCAAAGGTATCAGAATACCGATGATCACTTTCGTCCATTTATCCCACATAGTGAAGCCTCACTTTAATCCTTATTCGCCAATACTATAGCATATTCAACATCCGCTGTAAACGAATTCATCACATCGACAGGCATTTTCTTGTTTTTCCCTTTCGACCTCCACTGCGTGTCAGCTTTTGAAATACCCTTCCGACATCAAGAGTTCGAGAACGCGGGTATCGCGCTCGATCATCGTGGGATCTTTCGGTCCGTGATGGACGTTTCGATTAACGAAGATCGCTTTATGAGGATCGACGTATTCGAGAGTAAAGCGCTCCTCCGACTCATATCCGACGAGTGATTGCGCCGCGACGGCGTCCTCCGTCCGACAAAGGAAATAGTAGTTGTCTTGGACGAACTTTTCGGTGGGATCGTAGGCGCTTTTCTGCACGCGGCTGACGTATCCGTACTCCTTGACGCTATTCGATATCACGGTGAGCCCCGCTTCTTCTTTCGTTTCGCGAATGAGCGCGTCGACGATGCTCTCGCCCTCTTCCGCCCCACCGCCCGGGAACTTATAATAATCGTACTTCAAACTGTGGATCAAAGCGACTTTTTCTTCGCGTATAATAACGCTTCGTGCGGAATTCCTGACGAGGACGTGATCGCATGCATCGTAATCTTTTTTATCTATTGAAAAAAGCAGTTTCATAGTTTTCTCCGAGGTGTTTGAACGATTCTATAATAAATGAAAGGCAGGTAAATGGCAATGGTTATGAGGTGAATAACAAAAAGATATATCGCAAAAGCGATATGATATACGGCTGCCGCCGTATGATATACAGTCGCTTCGCGTCTGCATGATATAATATCCGTTCCATCATGCGCCGCAAACGTATATCATACCCACAGGGTATATCATATGCCAAAGGCATATATCACCCGTTCCGATAGGGCAGCATAAATAGAATTAGGTTTTTTCAATTAAAGCGAAAAAGTAATGATAGCGACATTTATTAATGATATATCGCGTTTGCGATATGATATACGGCTGCCGCCTTATGATATACAGTCGCTTCGCGTCTGCATGATATAATATCCGTTCCATCATGCGCCGCAAACGTATATCATACCCACAGGGTATATCATATGCCAAAGGCATATATCACCCGTTCCGCCAGGAACGGATATCATTGCAAAAAGCGCCTCGAAAAAGGCGCTTTTTGCATGGCTGGGGTGGCAGGATTTGAACCTACGAGTGCGGGAGTCAAAGTCCCGTGCCTTACCACTTGGCGACACCCCAACGCTATAAATAAAAAATGGGGTGAGTAGAGGGATTCGAACCCTCGGCCTCCAGGGCCACAACCTGGCGCTCTAACCAGCTGAGCTATACCCACCACTATTCACTTTTTTATGTGCTGGCGAGCCAGGAGGGATTCGAACCCCCGACCTACGGCTTAGAAGGCCGTTGCTCTATCCTGCTGAGCTACTGGCCCATATTCTACGCCAAGCACGAATGGAGCGAGTGATGGGAATCGAACCCACACGACCAGCTTGGAAGGCTGGGATTCTACCGTTGAACTACACCCGCACACGATCAGTAGCAGCGGTATTTATATTACAATACCGTAAAACGGCGTGTCAACAATATTCAATCAATTTTTACGATTCCTGCGGAATATTTTCCCCTCGATATCTGAAGTTCCGCAAAGGTGGCGCCCATGCCGTACGTCGTCGCCGCGCTGCCCGGATTGACAAACAAAATGCCGTCGATCTCGGTGACTTCCGGGCGATGCGTATGTCCGAACAACACGATATGCACTTTCTCGGCTTTTGCCACGCCGAGGAGACTCATCAGTCCGTACTTTACCCGCTCTTCGTGCCCGTGGGTAAGCATCACACGTACCCCGTCGAAGTCTAATATACGCCTACAAGGCATCGTATCGTCGTAACCGTCGCAATTGCCGCGAACGCATAGGAACTTTTCGGGGTATTCGTATTCGAAATGACGTATTTTCAATAGTCCGTCACCGAGAAAGATGACATAGTCGTACTGTTGAAGCGCTTGTTCGATAGGCGTCTCCGAACTTCCGTGGAGGTCGGAAAAAACCGCGATCCTCATAGCTGTCTCAAAATCTCCTTCAAAGCGCGGCTCCTGTGGCTGACGCTGTTCTTTTCATCCTCGGAGGCTTCGCCGAAGGTCTTTTCCAGTTCAAAACTGTAAAAGAGCGGATCGTATCCAAAGCCGTTATCCCCCCTTCTCTCGGTCAGGATCTCTCCCTTGACCTCCCCTACGCCTACGATTTTTCGTCCGTCGGGGAATAAGAGCACCATCGTGGTGACGAACTTCGCCCCGCGCGCGGTAACGCCCGCCATCTCGCGGAGAAGCTTTTCGTTATTCTTCTCATCCGAGACGGGTTCGCCGCCGTATCGAGCGGAATGCACGCCCGGCGCACCCGAAAGCGCATCCACCATCAGTCCGCTGTCGTCCGCGATGACCGCCTTGTCGGTATATGCGGCGACGGTTGTCGCCTTGATAAGCGCATTGCCGAGAAAGTCGTCCGCCGTTTCCTCGGGCTCGACGTGGATGTTTATGTCGGCAAGAGTGTAGATGGCATCAAACTTCCCCGCTAGTATCTTTTTTATCTCATGCGCTTTATGGGCGTTATTGCTGGCGATAACGAGCTCCATCTTTACTTACTCCGTTCTGAGGGCGATGACCGGGTCCTTCTTTGCCGCTATCTTAGAGGGGATAAAGCCCGCGATAAAGGATAGGAACATACTGATGATGACAAGGGCAACGCCTCCCAGCACCGGGAGCGACGCGCCCAAAGTAGCGATACCGGTCAGGGAGGATATTATCAAATTGATGGGAATGATGAGCAGCAACGTGACGATGATGCCGATGACGCCCGACATAAAGCCGATGGTCAAAGTCTCGGCGTTGAAGAGGCGCGAGATGTCCCGTTTGCTGGCGCCGATAGAGCGCAGCACGCCTATCTCCTTCGTGCGTTCCAGCACCGAGATATAGGTGATGATCCCTATCATGATGGAGGAAACGATCAAGGAGATGGAAACGAAGGCGATGAGCACGTACGAGATAGCGTCGATGATGGTGTTGATAGATGACATCAAGGAGCCGATCGAGTCGTTATATCGTATCACGAGGTCGGGGTCCGTCTCCCTGACGAGGTCGTTGTATTCGTTTATCAATGCGATGACTTTATCCTTCTCATCAAAGCCCTTGACGAAGAACTTGATGCTCGAAGGGTCTTCGATATCCGCCACACCGAGCGAGGACAATGCGCTGATATAATCTCTTTCGCTCTCAAAACCCGCGCCGCTCAGAACGTTCTTATCGGTAGAAGCCATCTGTGCCTGCACGACGGGAAGGGTCTTTATCCGCTCTATCATATATTTCGTCAGGTCTTCGGTATACCCGATGACGCCCTGCATACTGCCCGTCGTCACTCCGTCGCGGGGACGTATGATACCCGATATCCTGATGGTGATGGCTTGGTTCGCGATGAAATTCTTGTAATCATCGCCGTCCACCTGCTTGACCCACTTATCCTCTGCCTGAACGTACTGTTCCGCAGGCAAGACGATTTTATACTCCGCGCCGATAAATTCATCAAATTTATAGCTCTTTGCCACAGCTTCCTTATTGTTGAAAATCTCGTCCAGCGTCATATAACCTATCGCCCACAGGAGATAGTCATAGATGGCGTTGTTTTTATCTACAGTTAACACGACCTCAAAGACTTCGTTATCGGTGCTTTCGTACTGTTTGGGCCAAGCGCCTGCGATAACTTCGTATTGTTGGTCGAGATACTTTTGATTGGTAACCAGCTCCGCCCAAATACCGAGATTATCCATCATGCCCTTCATGCTGCTGTACTCGGAGGGGAGATTATCCGAAGTAAAGGGATACAGGTGCTGCACTTTTAAGGTGCCGTCGGACAGTTCGTTGCACTTGTAAACGTTAAAGTCGGTGTCGTAGGTGTACGATACCGAATTGGTTATCTTATCCAAAACGTCCTTCTTCTCGGTCATCAGCCAAGTGCGGAAAGAACGAAGATCGTTGCGATATGCGTTTTCACGCATCTTTTTCAAAAGGTTGGAGGCGAGAGGATAGGAGCGCACGGTGTCGGGATCCTTTTCCTCGCCGTCGGAATCCGTCGTAGGCATAAACGCCTCCATCAGATCCTCGAAACCGACGTTATTGCTCTCGGTACGAATGACGATGGGATAACCGGCAAGGGTATCCTCCTCCACCTGCGCGATATAATTGCGGAATCCGTTGGAGAGCGAAAGGATGAGGGCGATACCGATGATACCGATACTGCCCGCAAAAGCGGTAAGGAAGGTCCTGCCCTTCTTGGTGAAAAGATTGCGGATAGACAGAGCAAACGCCGTAAAGAGCGACATGCTCGGCTTTTTCTTGGAGCGAGCTACCTTACGAGTGACCTCGTCCGCCTTGTCCTTCTCCTTAATGAGCTCCTCCATCGCTTCGTCAGGCACTTCTTCAGACGATGCGGGAGCCGCCTCGTCCATGGAGGGCTCCTCGGCGGGCGCCTCCATTTCGGCGCTTTCGTCGTACGGCATGGTGTCGTCCACGACTTCGCCATCCTTCAACCGAACGATCCTTGTGGAATACTTCTCCGCAAGCTCGGGGTTATGGGTGACCATGATGACGAGCTTCTCTTTGGCCACTTCTTTCAAAATCTCCATTATCTGCAAGCTGGTCTCGGTATCCAAAGCGCCCGTGGGTTCGTCCGCAAGAATGATATCGGGGTCGTTGACGAGAGCGCGAGCGATGGCGACACGCTGCATCTGTCCGCCCGAAAGTTGGTTGGGGAGTTTGTGCAACTGATCCGCTAATCCCACCTTAACAAGAGCCGCCTGCGCA
Source organism: Christensenella sp. UBA3798 (assembly GCA_002368735.1). Classification (GTDB taxonomy): domain Bacteria; phylum Bacillota; class Clostridia; order Christensenellales; family CAG-1252; genus CAG-1252. The sequence goes on along the minus strand of DFEQ01000059.1, from coordinate 25,987 downwards.
AGCATACGACGGTCGGAACGGTTGACGCCCGAAAGCGTTAAGGCAAGCTCTACGTTGCCGAGCACCGTTTGATGGGGAATGAGGTTATAGGACTGAAAAACGAAGCCGATGGAATGATTGCGATAATTATCCCAATCGCGATCTTTGTACTCCTTCGTGGAGACTCCTTCGACGATCAAATCGCCGCTCGTATACTTATCCAAGCCGCCGACGATATTAAGGAGGGTGGTCTTGCCGCAACCCGAATGACCGAGGATAGAAACGAACTCGTTCTTGCGGAAAGAAATACTGATGCCCTTGAGGGCATGAACTTCGGAATCGCCGGAAGAATAAACCTTAGTAACATCAATCAAACGCAACATATCCCACCTCCCGTGATAATCTTCAACTTTAATATAACAGTATAAAAAAATAATTGTCAAAATATTTTTTTTAAAACTTTTGAAAAATTAACGAAAATAACTAATTCTCGGTGAAAGGAATAAAAAAAGTCGCCTCGAATGAATGTCATCCGCAGGCGACCGGATCATCGACGCGGTCGATCATTCTTTTTGAAGCAAGCTTTCGATGGTCACTATTTTCACGACGGTGACGAGCACCTCGGTAGCCTTTTTGAGGTCATCAACGGAGGGATAAGTCGGCGCGATGCGAAGGTAAGAATCCGAGTCGTCGAAATGCATGGGGTGCGAAGCGCCTGCGGGGGTGATGGTTAGCCCTGCTTTTTTGCACATGGACCATATCGCTTTCGCCGTGCCGTTCATACACTTCAAGCAGATAAAATATCCGCCCTTGGGGGTATTCCAGGTAACGGTGTCACTGTCGCCGAACGCCTCGGTAAAGGCATTCAAAACGATGTCGAACTTGGGGCGGATGAGCTTAGCCTGTTCTCGCATGATGGCGAGAACGTGCTCGGCGGACTGCAAGTAAAGATAGTGCGCGTACTGCCACACCTTGTTGAAACCGATGGTCTTCCAGCCCATCTTTTCCTTGATGGAAACAAGGTTCTTTGGTGACGCCGCGAGCATGGAAACGCCGCTTCCCGCAAAGGTTATCTTGGAGGTGGAGGAGAACATATAGATGCGATCTTCCGTGCCGAATTCCTTGGCGATGCGGAAGATATTGACAAGCTTAGGCGCGTCCTCGGTAAGCGCGTGGACGAAATAGGAATTGTCGTAATAGATCCTGAAATCGGGCGCGGCGACCTTCATCGTGGCAAGACGGCGCACGACCTCTTCGGAATAGACGATGCCGCCGGGATTGGAGAAGCGCGGCACGCACCATATTCCCTTGATGTAGGGATCGGAAGCGACCAAACTCTCCACGATATCCATATCGGGGCCCTCGTCGTTCATGGGCACCGAGATCATCTCGATCCCCAGTTTCTCACAGATATTGAAATGCCTGTCGTATCCGGGAACGGGACAGATGAATTTGACTTTTTGCGGAAGGCGCACCCAAGGCGTGGAGCCCAAAACACCCGTCAAAAGGGAGTCGGAGATCATGTCGTACATCAGATTCAAAGAGCTGTTGCCCCCTACGAATACGTACTCCTCGGGAATATCAAAGAGCTCGGCAAAGAGCTTCTTCATCTCGGGAATGCCGTCCAAAAGACCGTAGTTCCTGTAATCAACGCCCTTGGGGAAAGACGTGTCCTTGTTCAGCGCGGAGAGGAGAGGAGCGGCGATATCCAGCTGAGCCGCCGCCGGCTTTCCTCTGGACATATCGAGAGAAAGCTTCTCTTTCATGATAGCGTTAAAGGTCTTTTTCTCCTTCGCCAGGACGCTTTTTAATTCTTCTTTGGTCAGTGATTCGTATTTCATGAGGTCCTCCGATTAGTCATTATAATCGTTTTCTTCCGACTTGTCACGCACAATTATGCGAATGGGAGTGCCGGAGAAGTCAAAAGCGTCTCGTATCCCATTCTCCAAATAGCGCAAGTAGGAGAAATGCATGAGGGACGCGTCGTTGGTAAATACCACGAAGGTTGGCGGACAAACGCTCGCCTGCGTTGCGAAACGTATCTTCAAACGTTGTCCGTTCTTTGTGGGGGGCTCATTCATCGCCACGAGGTTCATCACCACGTCGTTGACCGTGCCCGTCGTAATGCGGCGCTTTGCGTTAGCCGCTACCCTTTTGGCTTCGTCAAGGAGCTTATCCACCCTCTTCCCTGTCAGCGCGGAAACGTAGGCGGGGACGAAGTAGTCCATAAACTTCAGCTTCTCCGCAAGGTCTTTATTAAACTTTTCGACAGTGTGGGTATCCTTCTCTATTTTATCCCACTTGTTCATCACCACGATGCTCGCCTTGCCTTCCTCGTGCACCTTGCCCGCGATGCGAACGTCCTGCTCGGTCATGCCTTCCTCCGCGTCCACCACGATAAAGACGACGTCCGCCCTCTTGATGGCGCCAAAGGCGCGCAATACGCTGTAATACTCCACGTCCTCATCCACGCTGCGTTTGCGGCGTATACCCGCGGTATCTATCAAGACGAACTTCTCGCCGTTGTGTTCAAAGATTGAGTCTATCGCGTCGCGCGTTGTGCCCGCCACGTCGCTGACGATGGTCCTCTTGGTGCCCAGTATCTTATTGACGAGAGAGCTCTTGCCCGCGTTGGGTTTGCCCACGACGGCTATCTTTATCGAGTCGTCTTCCTCTTCTTCCTCCACCTTCTTCAGGTGCTTGCACGCTTCTTCAAGGATATCCCCGATGCCGATATTGTGCTCTGCGGAAAGTACGTAAGGATCACCGAGCCCCAGCTCGTAAAATTCGTAAGCGGTCTCAAAGGGATTATCAAGCTTGTTCACCGCGAGAACGACGGGCTTGCGGCATTGGCGAAGCATATCCGCTATTGCGTAGTCGTCGGGAAGGAGCCCCCCCTTACCGTCCACAACGAAGATGATGCAGTCGGCTATCTCGATCGCCGTTTCCGCCTGAGTGCGGATATGACGCCACATCTCGTCTTCGCTCTTATACTCTATACCGCCCGTGTCGATGACGGTAAAATGGTAGTCGAGCCAAGAAGCGTCGGCATAGATACGGTCGCGCGTGACGCCCGGCGTGTTGTGCGCAATGCTGATACGCTTGCCCACTATCTTGTTGAACAGGGTGGATTTGCCCACGTTGGGTCTACCCACTATCGCTAATAAAGGCTTACTCATTCTTCACCACCTAATATACGGACAAAACCGTCGCCGCCGTCTGCGATATGGGCGCGGACGCCGAGGGTCTTTTCCAGTTCACAGAGGGTCACTTCGTCCAAGAATACGCCGCTGAACTCGCGCAGCATCGTACGAGGGATGATGATATCCTTGCGAAGCTTGCCCTTGTATTGTTTGATTATGTCACCGCCCGTCACAAGCCCCGACACCGTCACCGTTTCGCCGAAAAAGTCGTTGCGAACGGGACAAACGTCTATTTTGACGTCGTATTTCGATTCGAGCTCCTTGCAGAATTTTTCAAGCAGAGGAGCAAAGGACGTCCCCGTGATGGCGCTGTATTCCCCTTTGGGGACTACCCCGTCCGATAAGGCGTACTCGGCGCAATCGAAGAAATCCGCGATCAGCCCCACGCCGTTCTCTATCTGCTCGAATTCGCCGTACGTCTCATACGAAGGAAGCGGCACGTCGCCGATAAGATACATTTCGTCCGAACAGAAAGCAAAAGGTTCGCCATTTTTCTCTTTCATTACGCGATTGAACTCTTCCACTCGCTCAATGGTGCGACGCGCGTTCTCGGGGGATATCGGCGATAGTTGCGGCAGCCCTTCTCTGTGCTTGGTGAGCCCTACGGGGACCACGGCGACCGTCTTGACGGCGGGATAGAGTTTGGCAAGTTCCGAGATGGTCAGCATCAGCTCGTCGCCGTCGTTGATACCCTCCATCATCACTATCTGCGTGTGCATGGTGATATTCGCCGCCGCTAGTTCCTTCAGTATAGAAAAGAGCTCGGCGCTTCGCGGATTCTTGCATATCTTGCGTTTCAGTTCGGGCGTAAAGCAATGCACCGATATATAGAGGGGCGAGAGCGACAGGCGCTTGATACGTGCGAGGTCATCGTCGGTCAGGTTGGAGAGGGTCACATAGCTTCCCATGGCGAAGCTCATGCGATAGTCGTCATCCTTGACGTAGAGAGTCTTACGCATCCCCTTGGGGAGCTGCCTGACGAAACAGAACAGACAATCGTTCTTGCAAGGAATGATATAGTCGGATTGGCTCATCTCGATGCCGAGAGGCTCGCCCTCCTCTTTCTCGATGACAAGAGATATCTCCTCCTCCCCACGTTTGATGACGAGATGAACGCTTTCATCCCCTTCGTAGAAGGCAAGATCGGCGTCGTCTACGAAAGGATATCCTCCTATCATAACGATCTCGTCGCCGGGCATAATGCCCGCTTTCTTTGCGATACTTCCTCGCAAAACTTTCTTTACGATGCGCGCCTCTCTGTCCATACACATAAAAATAATATAAAAAAAAAGAAAAGTCAAATAAAAGATATCGCCCTTTCCCGCTTTACGGCGGAATGAAAAAGGGGCTTTTTACACACGCTAGCCTTATGTTTCTCGGCGAAATGGCATTACTTGCCGCGTCTGCCCTCGTCCTTATAGGGCTTACGCGAGGAATAACGCAACGACTCGGCGTCAACGATTTTGCGGCGAGCTTTATCATTTTCGTCATCGTTCTCTTGAACGTACGCGGCGGGGTCTCTCTCACCCAAGGATTCACGCTGTCACTCGGCGGGGTATTATCGGTCATTATCAGCCTATACATGGCAATAGCAAGGAGCGAAAAGACAAGCGACTTTATTTTTGCCACCATGTCGATGATGGGAAACGCGGGTATCGTCTTCGTATATACCTTGCACTTCTTTAACGAAACGACCATCGCGCCCATGGCTCTCTCCGCCCTATTATCCGTCCTTTCCGGACTGTGGTGCGCTCTTGCGGCAAGACGCACCTTCGCCTCCTGCCTATATGCCGCCGTGACGGGAGGTTTTCTCGGTACGACCGTCTATCTCGTTTTCTTTCAAAAGAGCGGAAATATAGGCGGAAGTTACGCTTTTTCCACGATGTGGCTGAGCGCGATATTCGGATTGACCATACAGTACCTATTGTCCATTATGATGCGCGCAACGAAAAACCCCCGCGCCGACAGTTACTTCGAGGCGGGGGAACTGATGGAGAATGAAGACGACAAGGGGAAGGAAGAAATCAATCGGCAGGGTCGGTAGGCGCCTCTATCATCAAGATATCGTACATCAAACGTTCGGGCGTTAAGTTGCGCTCCTTGAGGTAATAGACCTCTTCTCTTTCTATCATCTCGTTTCTGCGGTCGGTATCGACGAGGAGCTCCTCCACCGCGGCGTAGGTCTCCTCAGGCGTCTTGGCGGGCGTGACGAGGGCGCCGCTGACGAGATAGCGATACACGTCGTGTTCCAATACCGTGATGCCGTCTATCAAGACGACGGGGATCTTATTCACGAATGCGGAATAGATAAAATGCGTTTCGGGCAATGTGACGATGACGTCCGCAGCCGCAAATATCAAGGGATAATCAAGGGACTCTTTGAAGATCACTTCCACCCCGCTTTCATCCGCTATCTTTTTATAATAACGTTTGATGGAGCGATTGTCGTAAGTCAAGATGAGTAAAGAATACTTTTCCTTTATCGAAAGTAGCTTTTTGACGTTCTCCTTGATGGTGGCGGTGCAGTATTCCCCGCCGTTTATCACGACCAAAGGCAACTCGCCCGAAAGTCCCAATAGGTTCCTCGCTTCGAGCTTAGAATGGGTGGGACGTTGATCTTCCGAGAAAGGCATACCCGAAATAAGGATTTTGTCACGGTCAACGCCGTAGCGCATCAAGCCGTCCTTGAGCATATCGTTTTCAACCAAATACAGGTCCACTTCGGAGCGCACGTATTCGCTCGACAGAGCAAAATCCGATATCACCGCAACGACCTTGACGTTGCTCCCCGTTACTTTCTTTGCGAGGAGGGTCATCTTGAGGGCGTAACGATTGGTCACCACGATGACTACGGGGCGGAATCTATTGAGGATATGCACTATCCTTCCCATAGCGGAATTCCTCTCGGAAAAGGTCAACTTGTCGTCCTTGCCGGAGGCGGCTTTCTCCCTCTCTTCCTTTATCCTCGCGAGCTCTTTTTTCTCTTTTATCTTGCTGAGCCAACTCACGATAAAACGCGCGTTTTTGGCGTAAAAATGCGATATTTTCGCCTTCCAAAAGCGATAGATGGGATTGGTATAGCCGATATCGTCCACCGTGATGATATCACACTCGGGAAAAGCGGCGCCGATAGCCTTTTCGAGCGCATTGCAGATAAGCTTGCCGTGCTGCTTATCGTAGAGTATGACGAGATGTTTGTTCCAACGGATACTCACGCTTTTCTCCTTCTTAAAATATCTCCCTCGGTCGCAACTACGTCCGTCGGGATAAGTAATATTTCTTGCACGCGCAACGCGTCTGTCACGCTCTCCCCCGCCGCGTTTTGAATACGCTCGACGGGGATGCGCCGCACTTCGCTGTTCGGAGACATGAGTTCCAACACGTCTCCCACGCAAAAGCGGTTCCTTTGTTCTATTATAACACACCTTTTGTCGAAATCATAGCCCAAAACTTTGGCTATGAATTCCGCACCGCCGTCCGAACGTGCGTCTTCGTATGCGATGGTGTCGGCGCCCCCTTTAGCGCCCTTCATAAAGCCCGTGGTAAAGCCGCGGTTGGAGCACAGCGAAAGTTCTTCATCCCATTCGGGAAGGCATACGTACTTCTCCCCTTCTCGCATTGCGGCGTCCAAGGCACGGCGATAGGCGTCCGTCACCGACGCGACGTAATACGCCGTCTTCATCCTGCCCTCTATCTTAAAAGAAGTGACACCCGCTTTGATAAGTTCATCGAGGAAGCCGATGGTCTTTAGGTCGTGGCTGTTCATGATATAGGCGCCGCGCTCGTCCTCCTCGATGGGAAACTCGCGATTATCGCGGCTCTTCTCGTGCAAGACGTAATTCCACCTGCACGCCTGAACGCATTCCCCCTTATAGTTATCCCTGCCCGACAGGTAATTGCTAAGTAGGCACCTGCCGCTGTAACTGATGCACATGGCGCCGTGCGCAAAACACTCCAATTCCACCTTGGGGTCAAGGGCGTCGCGTATCGCCTTTATCCTATCGAGGGATAATTCGCGCGCAAGAACAACGCGTTTGACCCCTATATCCGCCCAAAAGGAGGCGGCGTAGGAGTTCAGGGTATTTGCCTGCGTGGATAAATGCAGTTCAAGCGAAGGCGCTACCTTCCTTGCGACAGATATCACGCCGGGGTCGGACACGATGGCGCCGTCCGCATTGATGCTACAAAGATACTCGAGGTGACGTATCAGCGCGGGGAAATCTTCGTCGTAGGGAAAGACGTTGACTGTGACGTACCCTTTCTTCCCCCTTGCGTGCAAGTATTCCATCGCCTCTTTCATCTCATTTTCGGTAAAATTGCCCGCGTAAGCGCGCAGACCGAAACTCTTGCCGGCAAAATACACCGCGTCGGCACCGAAATGGCAGGCGACGGTCAGCTTTTCCATATTCCCGGCGGGTGAAAGAAGCTCTGTCTTCATTATTTCTCAACGACGATGGGCACGATCATCGGGCTGGACTGCGTGCTCGTATAAATCATTCTTCTGACGGTGCGACGAATGGCGTTTTTCACTGCGTCGCGGTTGTCGCGATTGATATATTTGATATTTTTGACCGCGGCGAGCACCTGTTTCTTCATTTCGGATAGGTCATCCTCCGAGAGAGCCGCCATTCCGCGGGTAATAATCTCCAAAGCGGAAGTCTTGCCGTCCTCTACGCTGAGGTTCAATAGCACGATGATAAAGCCGTCTGCCGACAACTGACGCCTATCTTTGATGACGGGTTCGAGGTCGCCGACCGCGTCGCCGTCCACGTAGGAATTGCCCGCCTTGATATTGTCGAGCTTTTTCAAGCCGTCGCGCGCGACTTCCACGCTCCACCCGAGTTCGGGGAGAAGGATGTTTTCCTTAGGCACACCCATGGACTGCGCGATGCCGGCGTGTATCTTCAAGTGACGGAATTCACCGTGCACGGGGATGAAATACTTGGGGTTTATCAAAGAGAGCATCATCTTGAGCTCCTCCTGATGGGCGTGTCCCGAAGTGTGCACGTCCTCAATGGCGGAATAGATGACCTCCGCGCCGAGGCGATAGAGGCTGTTGATGACGTTATAGATGCTCTTTTCGTTGCCGGGAATGGCGCTTGCCGATATGATGACGGTATCTTTGATACCGACAGTGATGGAGGGATGCTCGCCCGTCGCCATACGCGTAAGTGCGCTGACCCTCTCGCCCTGCGACCCCGTACAAATGATGCACAAGCGCTCGGGCGGTATCTTTTTCATCATAGATTCGTTCACGATCAAGCTGTCGTCGTAGTGTAGAAGCTTTAAAGTCTTGCCCAGTTCCACCACGTTGATGACGCTCCTGCCGCTCAAGACCACCTTGCGATTATTCGCCGCGGCGATATCGAGTATCTGCTGGATACGGTGCAAATTGGAGGCAAAAGTCGCCACGATGATGCGACGATTCGCGTGCGCCGCAAAGATACGGGAGATGCTCTCCCCCACCTTCCTTTCGCTGATGGTATGACCGGGACGCTCCGCATTGGTGGAGTCGGAAAGCATCAACAAGACGCCGCGCCTGCCAAGTTCGGCGAACGAAGCGAAGTCCATCTTTTCGTTGTCAATGGGGGTATGGTCTATCTTGAAGTCGCCGGTATGGAAGATGACGCCCTGCGGGGTGTCGATGGCGATAGCAAGAGCGCCCGCAATGGAGTGGCAAACCTTGTAGAACTTCACTTTAAAGCAATCGACGTGTATCTCGCTGCCCGAAGCGACGGTCTTCATCTTCGCTTGGAGGCCGAATTCTTCCAGTTTTCCTCGTATCAAGCCGAGAGTCAAGGTGCTGCCGTAGATGGTGGGAGCGTCCAAAACCTGCATGAGATAGGGGATGGCGCCGATGTGGTCTTCGTGTCCGTGGGTGCAAAGGATGGCTTTGACCTTCTCCTTGTTCTCCACAAGATAGCTGAAATCGGGGATAACGACGTCCACGCCGAGCATCTCTTCCGAAGGAAAAGTCAGTCCCGCGTCGATGACGATGATGCTGTCGCCGTACTCGATGACAGTCATATTCTTGCCTATCTCGCCCACGCCGCCGAGGAAACCTATCTTGAGCTTCTTCCCTCCGCTTCTCTTCGTGTCGACGTTTTCGGCAGAGGATACCTTCTTTCCCCTTTGCATCGTCCTTTGAGAAAACGCCTTTTTCTGCATCTTATCCTTGACGGAAGCTACCTTGACGCCACTCTTATGGGTCGTGTCGTTTTTATTCAAACGGGGTTTGTTCAAATCGTTTTTATTTGGCTTGTTTCCCTTCAAGCCGTCTTTATTGTTTTCTATAGCCATAATTCTCCGAATATATAACGCTTTATGCGCGATTAGTTTTGTTTTTTTATAATTATAGACTAGTTTATTACCCCCGTCAAGTTTTCGGGCGCGGTATTCGCCGCGAAAAAAGGCGAATGAGCGGAGGAAGTATCGTCCCGCAAAGGCAAAAGCGAATAATCGAAGGAAAGAAGCGCCATACTACGACTGAAGGAGAGACTCTATGAAAGCTGTAATAATGGCAGGAGGAAAAGGGACGCGACTCGCCCCCTTGACCGACCACGCGCCCAAGCCCATGATGCCCATACTCGACAAGCCTATTTTGCACTATATCATCGCCCTTTTAAAAAAGCACGATTTTACCGATATATCCGTTACTTTGGGCTATATGGCGAATAGCATCGTCGAGGCGTTCGGAGACGGACGCGAGATGGGTGTGCACCTCCGTTATTTTATCGAGCAAGAGCCTCTCGGGACGGCGGGAAGCGTCAAGGTCGCAGCAGAGAAATTCGATGAAGATTTCCTCGTTATCTCGGGCGACGCCTATACAGATTTCGATCTCGGCGCCCTCGTTTCCTTTCATAAAAGCCACGGCAAGCTCGCCACCATCGCGGCGACCAAGGTAGAGGATCCTTCCGAGTACGGCGTGATGCTCCTAAACGGCGCAGGCAAAGTGCGTTCCTTTATAGAGAAGCCAAAAGAGCCCGTCGGCAATATCGTCTCCACGGGGATCTACGTCTTCAAAAAGGAGATATTGAAAAAGATCCCTTCGGGATTTCAGGACTTCGCCCGCAACATCTTCCCCACGATCCCGGGTCAAATCTATGCAAAGGTTATGTCGGGCTATTGGTCGGATATCGGCACCCTGCTCTCCTATTACAGCACCAATTATCACGTTGCGGAAAAGTCCCTAACTCTCTCAACGAAATAAAAGCCCGTCTATCAAAGTGTAAATAAGCGAATACGCGCCGAAACATAAGGTTCGGCGCTTTTTTCTCGTTTTTCTCCCTCGGCATCCTTTTGAGAGCTTTTTTCTCGCTATAAATGCGCGTATACGAGAATAATCGAAATCGTAAAATCTATATACCTCCGTTCGCTTGCGTTTATACAATAAATGATATAAAATATAAGCGATAAAAACACTCCAAAGGAGACTATTATGAGAGTTTACAATTTTTCCGCAGGTCCCTCCATGCTCTTCGAAGACGTTCTGAAAGAAGCGCAAGCATCTTTCCTCGACTATGAAAACAGCGGAATGAGCGTGACCGAAATGAGCCACCGCTCCAAGGTCTACGACGGCATCCACAACGAGTGCCTCGCCCTCTTCACCGAGCTCATGAAGGTGCCCGACGACTATCAGGTCCTTCTTCTTCAAGGCGGCGCCAGTCAGCAGTTCGACGCGATCCCGCTGAACCTGATCTCCGCAACGGGCAAAGCGGACTACGTGGTCACCGGTAACTTTGCGAACCTTGCCTATAAGCAAGCGAAGAAATACGGTGACATCGCCCTTGCCGCTTCCTCTGAGGATAAGACCTACACCTATATCCCCAAGGTCACCGTGGATAGCTTCCGCAAGGACGCCAGCTACGTACATATCACCAGCAACAACACCATTTTCGGCACGAGATGGAAGGAGTTCCCCGAGACCCCCTGCCCCCTCGTTGCGGACGTAAGCAGCGAGATCCTCAGCCGTGATATCGACGTATCCAAGTTCGGACTTCTCTACGCCGGCGCGCAGAAGAATATCAGCGCCGCAGGTCTGACTGTCGTGATCGTCAGAAAAGACCTCATCGGCAAGGAGCTCCCCATCTGCCCCACGATGCTCGCATACAAGACGCAGGCGGACAAGAACAGCCTTTACAACACCCCGCCCGCATTCAGCATCTATATCGCTATGCTCACCCTTCGTCACCTCAAGAAGATGGGCGGCATCAAGGTTATCAATGAGATAAACGAGAGCAAGGCGGCGATGCTCTACGACTTTATCGACAACAGCGACCTTTACAAGAACTACGTTAATAAGGAGGACCGCTCTATCATGAACGTGCCCTTCGTGACAGGCTCGGAGGAACTGGACGCGAAGTTCGTCAAGGAAGCCGCGGCAGAAGGTCTCGTCTCCATCAAGGGACACAGACTCGTGGGCGGTATGCGCGCCTCCATCTATAACGCGATGCCGGTAGAAGGCGTCAAGAAACTCATCGAATTCATGAAGAAATTCGAGCTTGAAAACAAATAAGGAGCGATTATGTACGAGATAAAGAAGTTAAACGCCATCAGCGATCTTATTTATACGAATCTGGACAAAAAAGCCTATCACGTCTCCGACGACGCTGTCGATCCCGTCGGTATCCTAGTCAGAAGCGCGGCAATGCACGAGTACGAGATCAATCCTTCGCTCGTGGCGGTGGCTCGCGCAGGCGCAGGCGTTAACAACATCCCCCTGCCCAAGATGACGGATGCGGGCGTTGTGGTCTTTAATACTCCCGGTGCCAATGCTAACGCCGTTAAGGAACTTGTCATTTGCGCCCTGCTCCTCTCTTGCCGTGACGTACTCGGCGGCGTGGCTTTCGCAGGCTCGCTCAAAGGCAAGGAAGACGCCGCAAAACAGGTGGAAAGCGGCAAGAAGGCATTTATCGGACCCGAGATCTTCGGTAAGACGCTCGGCGTCGTGGGACTCGGCGCGATCGGCGCTCTCGTCACAAAAGCAGCTCTCGCGCTCGGAATGAAGGTCATCGGATACGATCCCTTCTTTACCGAAGAAAAAGCAAAGACCATCAGCGAGGACCTCACCTTCACGACCAACCTCGACGATATCTATACGGGCGCCGATTTCATCACCCTGCACGTGCCCTTCAATGACTCCACGAAGGGTATGATAAACGCATCCTCCATCGCCAAGATGAAGGACGGCGTGCGTATCGTAAACTGCGCGAGAGGCGAGCTCGTCGATAACGACGCGATCATCGCCGCACTCGAGAGCGGTAAGGTCAAGAAATACGTGACCGACTTCCCGATGCCCGCTGTGATCGGCGTATCGGATAAGATCATCACCATCCCCCACCTCGGCGCTTCCACCCCCGAAGCGGAAGATAACTGTGCCGTGATGGCATCAGCCGAGCTCAAAGATTATATTGAAAACGGCAACATCAAAAACAGCGTCAACTGCCCTGCGCTCTCCCTTGCACGCAAGGGCACCGTGCGTGTCACCATCCTGACCAAAGAGGCAGTCACCGAAGAGGATATCAAAAAGGCGCTCGGCGGCGCTGTGGCTCTCTCCCTTGCAAAGAGGGGCGACGTGACCTACGTGATAGCCGACCTTGACAAAGTCCCCGCAAAAGAGGTCATCGACGCCCTCGCGGCAAACGCTCTCAAAGTCAGAGTTCTTTAAGAAATAACAACACAATAAAAAGCTCGGCGTTATGGAGTGCACTTCACTATGCCGAGTTTTTTTATAAAAAAAATGCACGGCGCTTGCCGTGCATTTTAACGTTATGATGATATTTTAGAGTATCTCGAGATTCTTGCCGTAGGAAGCCTTGAACTCTGCCTTGCAGCTCAATGCGTCGTTGACTTCGAGCGAGCAATCGGCGTGGTTTTCGGTGATGGTCTTCATGATGACGCTATCGCCGAGGATATCGCAGGTGATACCCGTGATGATACCGCTCATGCTCCTATCGAAGCTCTCGGCGATCTTTAAGACCAATCCGAGCTTCTTGACCGCGTCGATATCCTCCTCGGTGAGCATCGAGAGATACTTCTGCATATCCTCCGTCACGGGGACGCCGTCCTTATGCGCGGAGGCGACGAACGCCGCCATGACTATCTCCTTGTGGGTAAGGCCGAAGATACGACTATTCAGGATGATGTAAGCGGAATGCTTGTGGTGGTCGTAGAACTTTATCTTGGAGCCGGCGTCGTGCAGCATCGCCGCGGCGCGAAGCACCTTTACGTACATACGCGGGAGTTTGTGCAATACTTTGAGCTGCTTGAAGATCTGCATCGAGAGGTCCATGATGTGGCGGAGGTGGTCCTCGTTGAGCTCAAAGTGCTTAACAAGGGTATTTAGGCTATATCCGAGGATATCCGAGATAGGCTTCTCCGACACGGTGGGGACGGCATACTTGAACATTGCGCCCTCTCTCATGCCGCTGCCGCTGATGACGATGTTTTTAAAGCCGCACACCGTCACGATACGGCTGATGCAAGCAAGCGCACTGGGGAAGATATCCGCGCGAGTGCTGGAAAGCCCCTTGATCTTCATGGTCCTATCGAGAGGAAGCGTCTTGATGGTATCGTAGATCGCGTTGAATTCGCCCGTTTCGATATTGTAGCCGTGCGCCACGTTCAGGGGATACTTCTTGATCCTACGGCTTATCTTGCCGAGGTTACGGAAGGAGCCGCCCACGCCGATGAGCTGGGTGTCGGGGTCGAGCTCTTTGAGCCATTCGAGCTTTTCAAGCTCCTGATTGACGTGCTCCTCTATCTTTTCCGCGCGCTCTTCGGGCAAAAGATCCTGCCCCTTGAACATATCGGTCAAGGTCACCGCGCCAAAGGGGAGGGTCGCCTGCTCCAAGATGGTCTTACGATTATAGTAGACTATCTTGGTACTGCCGCCGCCCATATCCACGATAAGTCCCTTGGGGATATCCATCGCATTGATGACGCCGGTATAGATATATTGTCCTTCCTCCACGGCGCTTAAAACGCGCAGTTTGATACCGCAAGTGACCGCGACCTCTTCCAGGAAGCTCTTTTGATTCTTTGCCCTTCTGACGGCTGCGGTGGCAAAAGCAAATATCTTCTCCACACCGTTGGAATCGCAGAAGCGACGGAACATCTGCAAGGTCTTCTTGGTCTGCTCTATCCTTGCGGGACGCAAGAATCCGTCCATCTCCATATCTTGTCCGAGCCTGACGTTCTCTTTCAGCTCGTCAAAGACGAAGAAATATCCTCCTTCCAAAATGTCCACGAGCACAAGGCGCGCCGTATTTGAGCCTAAGTCAATAATCGCTATTTTTTCCATATAAGCCTCACTCCTCCGTTTTAATAGTGGTCAATCTCTGGTTTTAATACATTTCGACGGGCATTTCATGGCGCAAGCGCCGCAACCCGTACATTTTGCGTAATCAATGACGGCAAGGTTATCTTGGAGCTCGATGGCGCCGTTCGGACAGGTGCGCACGCACATCCCGCACCCGATGCACCCTGCCTTGCAGTAGGAGCGCACCTCCTTGCCTTTTGCGTGATTGGAACAAGCTACGTACACCTTAGCGCGCGCAGGCACCTTGCGTATCAGCCCCTTCGGACACGACTTTGCGCACTTGCCGCAAAGGGTGCATCTGTCGTCGCGTATCTCGGCATAGCCGTTATCGGACAAACTACACGCGTGGTGGTCGCAATGCTTCATACAAGTGCCCGTTCCCATACAGCCGACGGGACAGGCCTTGCGTCCGCCTGCTAATAGCTCCATAGAAGCGCAATCGCCGTATCCGTGATAGTCGTACTTATCTTCACAGGCACTACCGCCGTTGCAACACACGACGAAAGCCATCTCCTCCCCATCGTTGACGGTGCCGAGTATCTCGGCAATTTTGTCCTTATTGACCTTGCTCGTCGCATTACAAGAGGACAGATCTGCTTTGCCGTTGGCAAGCGCCTCCGCAAAGGCGCTACACCCCGCATAACCGCACCCGCCGCAGTTGGCTCCCGAAAGAAGCCCTTCTATCTCCACGACTTTCTCGTCGCGCTTGACCTCGAGCTTTCTGCCGAGGAAGGCGAGTATCACGGCAAAGACCGCCGCGACCGCGATAAGTATCGCCGCCGGAACGAGGATCGCTACGTATAACTTAACACCAAGCAACATATTCCGGCCTCCTTATACGATACCGAACATTCCGGAGAATGCGCTGAACGCCATACTGAGGAGCGCCGCGGCTATCAACGTGATGGGGAAACCGCGGAAGGGCTCGGGGACGCTCTTAGTGACTATCCTTTCGCGAACGCCGGCGAGCAGTACGATGGCAAGGGTGAAGCCAACGCCCGCAAACACGCCGTTCAAGAAGGATTGAAAGAGGTTGTACGCCTTTTCGATATTGAGTAGAGCCACGCCCAAGACCGCACAGTTCGTCGTAATGAGTGGCAGATATACGCCGAGAGCACTGTACAGCGAGGGGCTGAATTTCTTGATAACTATTTCCACCGACTGCACGAGGGCGGCTATTATCAAGATAAAGGCGATGGTCTTCATGTATTCCAGCTCAAGGGGTACCAACACGTACTCGTTGACGAGATAGGTAAAGACCGACGCGATAGACATAACGAAGATGACGGCAAAGCCCATGCCGAGCGCGGTATTTGTCTTCTTGGACACACCGAGGAAGGGGCATATACCGAGGAACTGGCTAAGGACGAAGTTATTGACGAAAACGGAGCCGATGATGATCACGAAATAGAGATTCATGCTTTCGCCTCCTTCTTGCCCTTCTTCTTAGAAGAATCGTACTTCCTATTCTCCGCAAGCGCAGTCAGATAGTTGACGAGCGCCATCAAGGTGCCGTAAACGAGGAAGCCGCCCGCAGGCAGGACAAAGATGGTCATGGACACATTGCCGAGCGAACCGATGGGCAGTCCGAAGAAGGAGCCCGCACCGAGAAGCTCACGCACGATGCCGATAAAGGTCAAACTCAGGGTAAAGCCGAAGCCCATACCCAAACCGTCAAGGGCGCTGTCCAAGACGGGATTACAGGAAGCAAAAGCCTCCGCACGCGCCAAAATGATACAGTTGACCACGATAAGCGGCAGGAATACACCGAGCGCATCGTATAAAGAGGGCAGGAACTTTTTCATCACCATCTGCACCACGGTAACGAAGGTGGCTATGATGACGACGAAAGCGGGGATACGCACGCGATCGGGTATCACTTTTTTCAAAAGTGAAATCATCACGTTGGAGCAAAGAAGTACGAAGGTGACCGCCGCGCCCATCGCCAAGCCGTTTATCGCCTGCGTCGTCACGGCAAGGGTGGGACAGGTGCCCAAGACCAGCCTAAACGTAGGATTGCTCTTGACGATACCGTTGGTCAGGGTGTTCAATCGTTCGTTTTTCATGCGTTCACCCCCTTCAATACTCTCATTTGATACCATTTCACGGCGGCGTTGACCGCGTTTGTCACAGCGGTGCTGCTCTTAGACGCGCCCGTCACAGCACTGACTTCATCAGGCATCTCCGCAGGACGTTTCACGAGAGCAAATCCCTTGAATTGGGGCGTGATGGGTTGATCGTAATAACGCTCGAAATAGCCCTCCTGAAGCGCCTTACTGCCTAAGCCGGGCGTCTCGTTGGCTTCGTAGGCGGCTATCTTGACGATCTTCCCGTTCGTGATATTCACGAGGAGGTCCAAAGAGCCCTTGTAGGCACCGAAACCGCGCGCCACGATGACGTAGACGTCCTTCCCTTCCGCCTTGGGCACGTACACGCCGAGCACCTCGCCGGAATCCTCTTTCATGGGTGCGGTCATACCTTCCTCACCGATGAACTTCTCCAAAGCGCCGTCATAGACGGCGGTTGCTTTGCGAGCGATGAGTTCGTCCTCATCCACGGCGGTAAAATGATTGACCAGACCGAGGAGCGCGCCCGCTATTCCCGCAATGATGACCAGCACGAGAGCAGTCATCAGTATTTCGTATCCGAGACTCTTTCTCATGCTTTGGCTCCTTTCTTCGGTCGGTAACCGAAGGGACGGGGAATGAAGGCTTTATCGATATAGGGCGTTACGATATTCATCAGGAGTATCGCAAAGGAAACGCCCTCGGGATAACTGCCGAAGAAGCGGATGAGGGAGGTAATGATCCCGCATCCCAAGGCAAATACAACGAGCCCGAGTTTGGTATTGGGCGTCGTGGAATAGTCGGTTGCCATAAAGAATGCGCCGAGGAACAAGCCGCCACCGAAGAGAGAAGGCAGAATGTAGTCAAGCGCATGACCCTTCGCGGCGCCGTAGATGAGCGCAAAGAGCGCGACGGTGCCGATAAAGGTGACGGGGACGCGCCAGTCGATAACGCGGCGAACGATAAGATATACGCCCCCTATCAAGAGGAGCAAAGCGCTGGTCTCGCCCAGCGAACCGCCTATCGCGCCGAAGAACATATCAAAGACGCCGAGCCCCGCAGGGTCTGTGCGAAGCGACGCCAAAGGCGTCGCGGTCGAAAGTGCCGCCACGTCAAGTAGCCCTTCTCTCCCTCGCAGAATGCAACGGAAATACACGAAAGCATCGCCGTTTATCCAGGTGATCGGCTTCACGAAAGAGGTCATCGCAGACGCCCAAGCGAGCAGGAGGAATATCCTCCCCGCAATGGCGGGATTTGCAAAGTTCTTACCGATACCGCCGAAGAGCATCTTTACAAAGATAATGGCAAAAGCACTGCCGATGATGGGAACGTAGAAGGGAACGCTGACGGGCAGGTTGAGCGCAAGGAGTAGCCCCGTGACCGCCGCAGAGCAATCCCCGATGGTCTGCTCCCTCTTGGTGATAACGTTGAACAAGGCTTCCGCCCCGACGGCGGACCCAACGGCAAGTATCTCGATAAACAATGCATAAAAGCCAAAGAAATATACCGAGCCAAGCACCGCAGGCATCAATGCGATGAGCACGTCGAGCATAATGGTTGCGACGGTGCGGTCGTTGCCGATATGAGGAGAGGAGGAAACAACGTATTTACTCATTTCGTCATACCCCCTTTTCCTTAATAAGTTTCTTAGCGCGGCGCATCGCCGTCACAAGGGGACGGCGCGCAGGACATACGTAAGCGCAACAGCCGCATTCCAGACAGCTGAGCGCGTGATACTTCTTCGCCAAAGCGGCGTCTTCCGCGTCCACGGCGCGCTCGATAAACATCGGCATCAAACGCATCGGACAATGCGAGGCACAGGAAGCGCAGTTGATACAGGCGGAGATGGGTTTATCCCCCGAGGCGACTTCTTCCTCCGTCAAAAAGAGGAGCGACGAAGTACCCTTACCCGTCGAGGGGGCAAGGTCGGTCTGCGCAAAGCCCATCATAGGGCCGCCGCTGATGACCTTCTTTGCCTCTTGCGTTTCGCCGCAGTAGTCGGCGACATCCTTATAGCCCACGCCGTTACGTACCCAATAATTGCCGGGGCGCGTGCACGCTTTACCCGACACCGTCATCGCCCGCATAAAGGAAGGCTTGCCCAGCTCCACCGCTTCGTAAATGGCGAAAGCGGTATGTACGTTATCCACCACCGCGCCGACGTCGGAAGGAAGCACTCCTTCGGGCACGACCCTGCCGGTGATGGAATATATCAATTGTTTCTCGGCGCCCTGCGGATATTTGGTCACGAGAGGGACGACCTTGATGCGTTCATCCGCGAGATCGGAAAGCGCCTTGATCGCCTCGGGCTTATTATCCTCGATGCCGATATATGCCTCTGATACGCCGAGCGCCGTCATCATATATTCGACGCCCTTGAATATCTCGGCGGTCTTCTCCAGACAAAGGCGATAGTCGCACGTGATGTAAGGCTCACACTCTGCGGCGTTGATTATCAAGACGTCAACGGGCGTCTTGGGCGATAACTTGACGTGCGTGGGGAAAGTAGCGCCGCCCATACCCACGATGCCCGCATCGGCAACGCGCGCCTTGATAGCGGATGCGTCGGGCGAAACGAGAGGGGGTAAAAAGCTCTCCTCATACAGACCGTCGTTTTCAATAACGACGTGCGGAACGCGCGCCCCGATAGCGGTGCGAGTGGTGACGATATCCGTGACCTTACCGCTGACCGAGGAATACACGTTTGCGGAAACAAAGCCCCCTGCCTTGCCAATCAGAGTGCCGACCTTGACAGCATCTCCCACTGCAACGACGCTGACCGCCGGTGCACCGATATGTTGTGACAAAGGTATCGACACGACCGAGGGCGTCGGGAAATCCGTAAGAGGAAGGGCTTGTGTGATATTCTTGTTGCCTGCGGGATGGATACCGCGTCGAAACGTAAATTTCAAGAGAAACTCCCAATATCGTTTTATATCTAAAATATTAACACACACGTGCATACAAGTAAATAGAAAAAATAAAAATAATAGTTGGTTTTACAGATATATTTTAAAAAAATCGTCAAATCAACGCACTGAAACGACGAATTGTGCATTGTAGAATATTCTATTAGTGTAATATGTTTCGTTTGTCGTGCTTTTTCTTGAAATATCCGACAAAAACAAAGAAAAGCGAACAAGAACCGAAAACTATCAAGAAGATGCCGAAAGCGCGGCGAATCACCGTTTCGGACAAGGCGGGAGCGAGGAAAAAGCCGATCAAAACCCCGACGGCGGCGAACGCAAGGAGAACGCCTACACGCCTCCATTCCACCATCTTATTCTTGGCGTGAAGCACTCCCGCTACGAGCGCCGTGGGCAAGAAGGCGACCAAGTTCACCCACGCGGCAAGAGGATAGGGAACGTCGAGGAGAAATATCAAGATAGGAATGAGAAGCGTGCCTCCGCCGAGCCCCATTCCCCCGAGGACGCCTCCGACCACCCCCGCCAATAGTAACCAAACTATCCTCATACGAGAAACCTTATCCCCGCGTACACCATCACGGCGTAAAAGATGAGCGACAATCCGCCTTTGGGAACTTTCTTCAAAAGAAGCGCCCCGATTGCCCCGCCGACTACAGCCCCTGCGGAAACCGTCAGTCCGAGCGTGACGTCCCAAACGCCGCGCACCGTGTAAGCAACGGCGGAAGCAACGGAAAGAGGGAGCATCACCTCGATCGCGCTTGCATGCGCCCTTTTCTCATCCACCTCCGCACCGTATTGCAAAGCGGGAACGGCGAGCATCCCCCCTCCCCCTCCGAAAAGAATATTTGCCGCACCGGCAAGCACGCCGAGCAATACCGTCGCAGCCTTTTTCGCAACTTTTTTCACGACCTCCCCTTTCTTCACCACTGTTCTCCCTCGTTTACGACCTATTCTTTAGAATGGGAAAGACGTGAAATTATATTTTATATAATAGGAAAAATCGTTTGCTTATTTAATAGTTATATATTAAAATGTTTAGGTAAATAAATTTTAAACGGAGATGTTTAAATGAAAAAATCAACTTTTAAGACCTATCTGATTTTGCTTCTTGTGTTCCTGCTCTGCATTGCGGTCGCGTTGACGGCTTTTGCCTGCAACAATACCGATGAAGAGCCCGTGGAAGCCGCCGAGGAGACCAAGACCGATTTTGAATCCTTGGTTAGCAACGGCGACTTTTCAGAATTTACGAGTGGCAGCGCTCAGCCCTACTCCCATTCGAGTTGGTCCAGCTACACTTCCAGCGAGACTAACAGCGACAACAAGGTGGCGGGCATCATCGACACCGGCGCGGACTATGACGCCAATCGCGCCACTTGGGGCGACCTCGCCAATCCGTACGGCACGGTAACGGCTAACAAGGTGCTGATGATCTACAATAAGGAGGAGAACGTCTACGGCTACACCAACAGCTTCTCCACCACGGCATACGCGTACTACTCCGTTTCCGTCAAGGTCAAAGTCGTCAACGTGGACGCGGATCACGGCGCTTCCATTCGCATCTCCAACAATAACGAGTTTGCGATGTTTGACAAGATCAACGCGACCGACGCATTTACGACCTACACGTTCTACGTGCAGTCCCCCTGCATCGATTCCACGATCACCGTCAGACTTTCGCTCGGCTACGACGACCAGAAGGTCAAAGGCTATGCCTTCTTTGACGACGTCGTTGCGAAGAAGATCACCAAGAAAGATTACACCGACGCTACCGAGAGCGCTACCGTCAAGAAGGCGTCCATGCTCTACCCCGACGGTGAATTCAATTATTACACCTTCAGCTCCACCGACACCGCCCTGAAAACTCCCGTCGCTTGGACATGGAAAGACGGTGACAACGTTGCGGGCAAGGCAGTGCCGACCAGCGACCGCTTTACCGGCGTTATCTCCACCGACGAGGAGAGCTGGAAGACCGTAGAAGAGAACTACGGCTCCAACCCCGGCGTTCCCGCAGGCGCGACCGACAGTTACGTGATGGCGATCATCAAGAACGAGACTTCCGCAGCCTACTCCCCGACCGCCGGCTACTTCAATTCCAACAACAAGATATCCATCGATCGCTCGACCCTTTATGAGATCTCCGTTTGGGTCAAAGCGATCGTTACCGCAGAGTCCGACGCCAAAAAAGGCGCGCGCGTAGTACTGAAAGGCACCGATAAGTACGAGTCCGCCGTCGTCAATATGACGGGCAACGAAACCAACAACGGTTGGGCGAAAGTCACTTTCTACGTGCTCGGCAACCAGTTCCGCGCGGAGGAGTTCAATATTCAGCTTTGGATCGGCAACGACAAGGCAAACGACACCTTGACGCAAGGCAGAGTGTACTTTGACGACCTGACCATCACCCCCTTGCAGTCGGTCAGCGACGCAAATCGCGCCACCGTCACCGGCGAGTACGAAGCCAAGGCGGGTTCCTTTGAGACGGAATACGTCTCCTACGTTGAGTTCGTCGACCTCAAGACCGAGAACGATAAGCTCATCGTTAACGAAAGCTTCACTGCTCTCGATGAAGAAACAGGTCTTCCCACCGCCCTTGAGATGGGCGCGGTGAAGGACGTCAAAGTCAAGATGGGCGTGGACGTGATCGCCGATGTCATCACTGCCGAGGACTTCGCCAACGAAAACACCGATTGGAAGGAGAAGTTCGGCATCGACGAGAATCCTTCCTACCCCTACACTTTTGACCGCGTGCTCATCGTCAACAACGTTATCCCCAGCGCCTACGAGGTCAAGACCAAAAATACCTACAAGATAGAGAAATCTCTCTCCTACCGCATCTCCGTTTGGATCAAGACTATCGGCATCGCCGAGGACAAGAACGTCACGCTGAAGCTGGTGACCGACGAGGACAAGGAGATCTCCTCTTTCACCGTCAATACCGCAAAATACGAGAACGAAGCGACCAACAACTATGTTGAGTACTGCTTCTATTTGACGGGCGAAATGCCCACTTCGGTCGACAACTCCGACCAGTCGCACGAAGTTCGCATCGTGATCAGCAACGGTTCCGGCACTCAGTACGATCCCTCCTCTTACCAGAAGGGCGCCTTCCTCATCGCGAACATCAATATGGAGCAGATCACCTACACGGACTATGAGTCGAACACTTCCTCTTCTTCCACCTACTCTGCTTCCAAGGACTATGCGACAAAGCGGACTTCAAGTGATCCCGATTACAATCCCGATTACGATCCATACGATTCTACCGTTTCCAACGGTAACTTCAACATTTACAAGAGGAAGGACACCACCTTTGACGACGAGACCGGTTTCGTGGCGATGACCGACAAGGACGGCAACGGCAACCTTACCGGCGCCATTGAAAGCTGGACCAACAACGTTGACAAGAAATACGGCACCACCAAGGTGGAAGGCGAATGGCTGGATGACACCTATCACATCACCAAGGTGGAGAGCGGCGAAAATGAGAATGATCACTTCGACGCCGCCATCCAAGGCAAGACCATCACCACCATCACCATCACCGGCAACTACGAAAAGACCTTTGAAAACGCGACCGATTGGAACGCTGTCTTTGACATCAACGCCGAGACGGGCAAAGTCGCCTGGAAGAGCGGTAACACCTTTGCCGTAGGCACCTTCGACGTCAAGATCAAGGTGACGGAGGGCTGGCTCGAAGACACCTACCACATCACCAAGGTGGAGAGCGGCGACAACGATAACGCCGACTTTACCGCCGACATCGTGGGCAAGACCATCACCGAGATAAAGGTCACCGGCACGATTGACAAGACCTACAACAGCGAGACGGAGTGGAGCAACGTGTTTGACATCAACGCTATCACCGGCAGGGTCAAATGGAAGAGCTCCAACACCCTTCCCGCGACCGAATATACCGTCAAGATCAAGGTGGATGAGAAGGAGCTCAACGACCTCATCGCGGGTATCATCAACATTAACGCTTCCGACGCCTACCTCGCGCAGTTCGGCTTGACAAAGGACGCGATCTACGATCAGTGGTCCGCATCCGTTTCTGACAAGACCGCCGCGAAGAACGTTGGTTTCGGCGCGCCCAACCTCCTTATGATCACCACCCGCGCGGGCGTAACGGGCATCAAGCTGAAGAACACCGTCGTGAATGGCAAGACCACCAATGACGTGACCGATAAGCCCGCAGTCAAGAGCAGCGACATATCGCTCTCCGCAAACTCCTTCTATCACTTCAAGTGTTACGCAAAGGCGATCGGCGGCGCGATCGGTCAGGTGTACGTCACGACCACATCTACCGATACCAAAATCACCAAGAAGGAAGTCAACCTCGCCGACGGTTGGGTCGAATATAACTTCTACGTCGAGACGGGCATGTCCTCGGTTTCCGCCTACTTCGAGCTCTATTACGGCGTGAAAGGCGACGGTGACACTGAGTACAGCGGCACCCTGCTCTTCGACAGCTTCTCCTACGTATCCATCGAAGAGGACGAGTACCTCGCCACCGCAGAGGAGGATCGTGCGACCTTCACCACCGTCACCTTCGACAATGACAGCGCAGGTGAGACGGCAGTGAGCCCCAACGGCTTCACCGGCACCAACAGCAACAGCAAGAACAGCGACGAATTGGTCTCGGGTATCATTGCCAAAGACCGCTACGCATACACCACCTCTGCGGGCAAGAACAATCTCGGCATCTATAACACCGTCACCAAAGAGGACGGCACCACCGAGGTTGTCCTTGACGAAGACAGCTCCCTTTCCGCTTCCTACATCTTTGATTCGACGGGCATGACGGACGGCGCGGAAGTGGGCGACTACCTGCTCCTTATCAACAACCGCAAGGATACCTATCAGAGCTACTACAAGTCGCTCTCCTTGTCTTCCGACTCCTGCTATAAGTTCTCGGTATACGTGCGTACCGCCAAAATCGCCAAGGATTCCTATGCTAAGGTCTACGTCTCCATCTCGGATGAACCAATGACCTTTGAGGTGAATACCGAGTACGACAAGGACGGCAACAGCATCGAAAACAAGTGGCAGAAGTTGACCTTCTATTACAAGAACGAGAAGGATTCCTCCGTTTCCGCAAGCCTCTACTTCCAGCTCGGCGAGAATACCGACGCCGGCAAGATGAAGGGCTATCTCTTCATCGACAACGTGAGCCTTTCCAAGATCACCGAGAACGAATACAACGACGCAAAGGAGCTCAGCGAGACCTACGAGAAGGATGAGAACGACGAATATGTCCTTGACGCAAACGGCGAGAAGATCCTGACCGCAGAGAGCCTCGCCTACCGCGCGAACAACAAGGTCACCGTCCTTGAAAAGGATGCGGAAAGCACCGACGACAAGGACGACGAAGAGAAGGATAAGGACGAAGAAGAGCCCGGCAGCAGCCTCAACACCACTCTCTTGTGGACCTACATCACCTCTATCGCCATCGCAGTTGTCCTGATCGCGGTCATCGTGGTGTGGCTCATCAAGAAGTATCGCCGTCCCAAGGCAGCTTCGAGCGAGCAGAAGAAAGCCGATTACGACAGAAACAACAAAAAGTCGGAAAGCGCCAACGATACCGCTACGAAGACAGGCAGCGCCCGCGACGAGTTCAAAGACTAACCTTTCGGACGACAACAAAACGAGTAAAGCACATCGGCCTCGGTCGGTGTGCTTTTTCTTTTCATCAAGCTTATAAAAGTGCGCTCGACAAAATATACTATACTATTCTGTTTTTCGAGAGGAAGTATGAAGTCGTTTAAGAGAAGCACATTGCTCATCATGATATTCTCTATCGTGACGAGGCTCACGTCTTTTTTCTTCAAAATATACCTGTCACGGCGAGTGGGCGCCGAAGTACTCGGCTTGTTTCAGATGGCGGCGTCCGTCTTTGCCCTGTTTTGTACGATAGCGGGCTCGGGCGTCCCCCTGATGCTCTCACGCAAGACGGCGGCTCTGACCGCCCAAGGGCGAGAAAAGGAGCTTGACGGCGTGATGACGGGGGCTTTGGCGCTAACCCTCGGGCTCACACTCTTTCTCATCGGCGGCGCCGTTCTATTCCGTGACAAACTGACCCTCGTTTTCTCGGACGGCAGGTGCGTAAGGCTGTTTTACATCATTCTGCCCGCACTCGTCAGCACGATGCTCTATCAACTATTGCGCGGCTACTTTATGGGCAAAGGGCGATACTTTGATTACAGCGTAACGGAACTCTTAGAAGAGGTCATCAAGGTCGTCGCGTGTCTGACCCTGCTTTCGAGCGCCTTTGTCACTCTGTCGGATGACGTAGCCCTCACCATCGCCTTTACCGTGACCGATTACGCCGTAATGGCGATACTCTTGACCTTATACTTTATAAAGGGTGGGCGCCTCGCCAAGCCGACGGGAACCAAACAACTCGTCCAGGCGTCTCTCCCCGTGACGGGTATGCGCATTGCGGCGGGAGCATTGACATCATTTATCGCGATAGCTCTCCCTGCCGCACTCGTC
>DFEQ01000098.1 GCA_002368735.1 Christensenella sp. UBA3798 | reverse complement strand
CGAGCGATAAACTCCAAGGGATCGGCACACCAACTGATGACGTCGATCCTCTCGCCGTTAAGCTCCTGAACGATGACGTTGATACGGCTGCCTCTCGGCCCGATGCACGCGCCGACGGGATCCACGTTGGGGTCATCTGACGCCACGGCGATCTTAGTACGGAAGCCCGCTTCGCGCACGATCTTTTTGATGGTTACCAAGCCGCTCTTGACCTCGGGAACGTCAAGCTCAAAGAGACGACGCACGAAATCGGGATGAGCGCGGGAAACGATGACCTGCGGCGAACGATTGTTGGTCGTGATGCGTCTGACGAGCACCTTTATCATATCGCCGATATTGTACTTTTCGTTGCGGATCTGCTCCGAGATGGGCATGATACCCTCCATCTGCGTGGGAAGGATCTCAACGTAGACGCTGTTGGGCTCCACTTTGCGGACGATGGCGCTCACGATCTCGCCGGACTTCTCGTTCATCTCGGCGTAGATCTGATCCTTCTTGATGTCGGTCAAGCGCTGCATGATGACCTGCCTTGCCGTCTGCACGGCAATGCGGGAGAGGTTCTTGGGGGTTATCTCCTGCGAGATGGTATCGCCCACTTTGTAGCTTGGCTTCAGCTTGCGCGCTTCCTCAAGGGAGATCTCCTTCTCTTCGTCGACGACCTCATCCACGATGGTCTTGTAGGCAAAGACCCTTATCTTTGCCTGATCGGGATAAAGCTTTACTTCTATCGCCGCGCTGGTGGCGTTCTCTTTCTTATAGGCGGATGCAAGCCCCGCTTCAAGAGATGCGATAAACTCGCTCTTGTCTATCCGTCTCTGCTTTTCAAGCTCGTCAAGTGCCGCAAAAAAGTCCTTATTGATCATACTTCCTCCTAAAATGTAATGTACGGTTTCGCAACCGCAATACTCTTGGTTTCTATTTGCAATTCGCCAGATTTGGTCTCAAGCGAAAGGATGCCGTTTTCATACTTGGCAAGTTTGCCTATGTGCTTTTTGCTCCCTGCGATGGGTGCATAGAGCGATACCTCGATATCCGTGCCTATCTTCTTCAAATAATCCCGCTCGGTCTTGAGAGGACGGTCGAGCCCCGGGGATGAAACGTTCAAAACGAAGGCTTCCCCTCCCGTGGGGTCCAATGCGTCGAGGGGGGCGTCTATCGCATTAGCGACAATCTCTGTGTCGTCGAGGCTCACGCCGCCCGGCTTATCGCAATCGATATAGATGGTGAGCTGCATGGCGTCGTGTTGCTTTTGATAAGTCACTTCCACGAGTTCATATCCCAAGCGCTCGAGGATGGGAAGTATCAGTTCTTCGACTTTTTCCTTGACAGACATACGCCTCCCTAACGTGCTTATTAAATTAAAAAGTGAGCCGAACAAGCCCACTTCCGAGAAGCACCTTTATGATTGGATTATACCACACCCGAAACTATAATACAACTAAATAATTATATTATTTTTAGATTTTATTCCGAAATGAATGCGTTAGCGAGCTCTATCGCCTCATCGAGGGCGGTACTGCCCGCCTTTGCCGAGGAGATCTGCAGTACGTGGAGGTCATTGGCGAAGAGATAACGAAGAGGTTTCGCCACGGCGTTCAGCATCTCCAAAGCGCCCGCGGGATTGCTACCTATCAAGAGCTTTCCCGACGTGAATTTGATCAAATCGGGAATGACAGTCGACAAACGAGGCGAGGAATACCCCATACGGTTGGCAAACTCGGCAATTTCGGAGTCCTCCGAGAAGGCTACTTTCAAATAGGTATGGATATATTCGGTGATTTTCCCCTTTTCGATGCTGCAGAGCGCGACCTCATAAGGAACGGTAACGCGCTCGGCTTTTAAGGCTCTGACGACGATAGTTACGCCTGCCGCTGTGGTATTCACGCGTTTTTTGTGTGTATCTTCTAAGAAATCGAATCCGACTTGGTCATAGCTGACGTCGATGTATTCCTTAGGAAAAAGTACGGCGTAGTTCTCCGGCGCGTCCAGAGGACGCGTCTGCTCCGCAATGGTATCAAAGGGAACTTTACAGAGCGCAATGGACTTAACGAACATCCCGAGGGTGCCGTCTTCACGCAGGTTGACCCTACCTTTACACACGACCTCCGCACCCTGCACGAGAGAGCCGTATTCGTCGTCGGTATTAAATAAGACGTATACTTGCCCGGTCGTATCGCTCAAACCGAAATAGTAGTAGCGCTTATAAAACCTTCTGCCTTCAATTCTCTTACTTTCATCGCGCTCCTTAAAGGAAATGCGAGTGATCCTCCCGCAGCAAACGACGTTTTCGCCCTCGCCCTTCAGGGTGGCGATATGTACTGCAGGGTCGGCAAGATCCCCCATTTTGCCCGCAAGAAGCACCTTATCCGTGACGGTGACCGACTTTCCGTATCGTCCGGAGGCGCTCGGCGAAGTGCTCGTAAGCGAAATATCGCCATCCTCAACGACGGTATACGAGCAGGAGATAGATAGCGCGTATTTTCGGTCGAAATAGCCGCTCAGCTGACGGTCAAAGTCGTTCTTTTGCATATAATCGCGGATATTCTCCTGCACGGTAAAGTCGATCACACCCTCTTCAAGGTCCACCTTTGCGCGAGAAAAATCGATATTCGCGGCAACGAGAGGGAAATACTTGGTCAGGTATTCCGCGAGTGCAGAACGGATACTTTCCTCCGTCAAAACTATCTTTTCAAAATGGCAATTGACCTTGTACCCCTCACCGATGGCGGAGGCGGTAGCCGCCTGAATATTTGCGATATCGGCATTGGTCAACCGAAAATTATAGACGTCCTCGGGCACGAGAAAAACAACGTCGATCTTTTTATCCGCCAACCTAACTTGTCCGAGACGCAAATAATCGTATTTGCCCGGATAATTATCTCTGATGATGGACAATATGTCAGTCAATGCCCGCCTCCTTCATCTCGCGTAAAAGTTCGTCCAATATCTTATCGTTTGACACAGTGCGTATCACCTTTCCGTGTTTGATAAGCGCGGACTTTTCCCTGCCGCCCGCAATGCCGATATCGGCGTGACTACCTTCGCCGATGCCGTTGACCACACAGCCCATGATGGCAACGGTATATTTCTTTCGGATATGCGCCGTCGCGCGCCTAACTTCGGCAGAGAGCGCTTCCACGTTGATCTCGGTACGAGCGCAGGTCGGGCAGGAAATGACTTCCACAAAGTCCTTACGCTTGCCAAGCGCGCGCAACATAGTATCCGCCGCATACACTTCCTGCACGGGATCCCCTGTGACCGAGACGCGAATCGTGTCGCCGATGCCGTCTAATAGAAGAGACCCTATACCGATATAGGATTTGGCTAGAGCCAAATCGCCGCCTCCAGCCTCGGTAACGCCGATATGGAGAGGATAATCTGTGCTTTTAGAGAGGATGCGATACGCCTTGGCGTTCATCGCCACTTCACTGCACTTCGCGGAGATAACAATGTCGTAGAATCCGCATTTTTCAAGCAAAGACACGCTCTTGAGCGCGCTGTCGGCGAGAGCTTCAGCCGAGTATCCGTATTTATCCAAAGAGCTCTTATCCAGCGAGCCGCCGTTCACGCCCACACGGATGGGGATGCCGTGGTCTTTTGCCGCTGACGCCACCTCAGCAAGCGCCTTTTCCCCTCCGATATTCGAGGGATTGATACGTATTTTATCAATGCCGTTCTCAATTGCACGGAGAGCAAGGAGGTGGTCAAAGTGGATGTCGGCAACGAGGGGGACCTCAACTTCGCGCTTGATGGCGGCAACAGCATCGGCGGCTAAGGGCGTATTCACGCTCATGCGAACGATATCGCACCCGGCCCTCTCCAAGCGTTTTATCTGCGCGACGGTCGCGAGGACGTCCTCCGTCCTCGTGTTTGTCATTGATTGTACGGTGATATCGGCGCCTCCGCCGATGACCAGATTTTTCAGCCGTATGCTCTTAGTCATAGGTAAGTCAGAATAGGCTTGCTATCGTGCCCAAATTCAGTATATCACAAAGAATGGCAAAAGCAAAGAGGATCACGATACCCACGGTGTGAATGATACCCTCCACCTTTCGATTGACGGGTTTTCGGAATATTATCTCTATCAAGCAGAATATTACGCGGCATCCGTCGAGCGCGGGGAACGGCAGGATATTCATAAGAGCCACGCTGGCGCTCATAATGCCGAACATCAACAGCACGCCGCGGAAGCCAAGGGTCATAGTTATCTTGCCCATTGCGGCAACGCTGGTGACCGTGCCGCCCACGGAACCTTTGAGCCCTACCGCACCGGTAAACAGCCCGCCGATGGTCTTAAATGTCAAGATGACGAGTTGCCATATAAAGATAAAGCTCCTACCGAGCGCCTCAAAGAAGCCCATACGATAGTAATCGTATCCGATGTTGATGCCAAAGCCGCGATATGTGGAAAAGACGGTATTCCCCTCTTCGTCCACACTTTCGGAACGAAAATTGCCGCGCGAGACGGTGATATTCACCTTTTCGCCCTGCCGTATCACGGTAACCTCCGCCGAATCCGAGCTTTCCCCGAGGAGGGCGCCGATATTGGTTTCGATGACGGAATAGACGTTTTGTCCATTGACCTGATATATCAAATCGCCCACTTCAAAGTTTTGCGTAAAAGCGCTTTCGGACTCATTCAGCCCGACTACCTTGGGCAGGGTATAACCGTAAGTAGCGAAAAGGATAGTCAAGATGATGACCGCAGAGATAAAATTGAAGGTCACGCCGGCGAGAAGAACGATTATCCTCTTCCATGGCTTTTGACTATTGAAAGAACCTTCTACGGCGCTATCCTCATCCTCACCTTCAAACGCACAAAAACCACCGAGAGGAATGGCGCGGATGCTGAATAGTTCCCCCGTTTTCTCGCTTTTGTGCGAGAAGAGTTTTGGTCCGAAGCCTATCGAGAATTCGTTTATCTTGAATTTGAGCGCTTTGCCGAGAAGATAATGACCGGATTCGTGCACCAGTATCATCACCATCAAGGCGATGATGGCAATGACGATGGATAGAGCGATGGTACCTGCGGAGGATATCAAATACGACATAAATTCTTCACCACCCTATGAGTATATTTCTCCACCTCGGCGTTTATGCGAAGCACGTCGTCGATATCGTACATGCCCTTTAAGGAAAAGGAAGCCAAAACTTCCGACATAACGATAGGCATCTGAGAATACTTTATCTGCCCCGAAAGATAGGCGGGCACCAGCACGCTGTCCGCCGCAAGCATCGCCGCGGGATATAAGCCGCCCAGAGCCCCTGCTTCGAGCATGATCTTGAAGCAAGGATAGCGCTCAAAGTCGACCGCGCGAAAAGATAAGTCGCAAGGCACGGTCAAGGGCTTCACGGGAGAAGGCAAGCGCTCGGGATAGGTAAATGCGTATTGAATGGGCAGGCGCATATCGGGCTCGGAGAGTTGCGCGACGACCGCTCCGTCCTTAAAGCGAACCATCGAGTGAACGATACTCTCTCGATGGATGACCGTTTCGATAGATTGGATGTCGATATCGAATAAACGGCTCGCCTCGATAACTTCAAAGCCTTTGTTGACCATCGTAGCACAATCGATGGTTATCTTCTTCCCCATATTCCAATTGGGATGATTAAGCGCGCGCTCGGGCGAAAGGTCATCGAGCATCGCGAGGGGAATATCGCGGAATGCCCCACCGCTCGAAGTGATGATAAGTTTGTCTACGTCCTCTCTCTTCCCTGCGGAAAGACACTGGAAGATAGCGGAATGCTCGCTGTCCACGGGAATGATCTCGCTCTTTAGCTTTCTTGCAACAGCCATCACGTATTCGCCCGCGGAAACCAACATTTCCTTATTGGAGAGAGCTATCCTTGCGCCCTTTTTTATCGCGACCATTGTGGGACGAAGGGCGGGTAGCCCCACGACGGCGTTTAAGAAAATGTCGTAATCGGCGCTTTCGGCGCCATCCACAAGGGCGTTTTCACCGCAAAGGAGGGTGCACGGATAGTTAAAATCGGTTATATCGAGGGACGACTCCCCAGTATAGCACACGGTAGGGACTTTCAAGCGATTCGCAAGGGAGATAAGCCCATCCTTATCGCTATGTGCGGATATCATCGTTACACAAAAAGCATCGGGATATCTTTCGATAACGTCGATGGCTTGTCTGCCGATGGAACCCGTTGCGCCGATGATCGCTATCTTTTTCATACCGCCACCCCGTAGATCGTAAAGAAGAGCGCGACGACGGGCGCTACGAAGAGAAGGCTATCCAGCCTGTCCATCACGCCACCGTGCCCCGGGAATATCTTTCCGAAATCCTTGACCATCATCCTGCGCTTGATGAGTGAAGCAACGAGGTCGCCTATAATGGCGAGCGTAGTGCATAGAACAGAGAGCGCAAAATAGACGGGAATAGAAATATAGTATTGCTCGAATAGACGGATAATTCCGACGTTTCCGAAAATTTTGAATACGCCGAAAACATCAAACAGCAGGAAGACGACTGTCGCTCCGAGCAGCCCGCCGACATAGGCGCCGACGGCACCCGCAACGGTCTTTTTGGGACTGACGTCCTCCATCAGCTTCTTCTTACCGAAAAGCATCCCCGCAAAGAGCGCAAACGCGTCGGAAAGCAAGGTCACGAGTAGCACGAAGAGTATTCCGAGGAGAGACCCCGCGCCGTGATTTATCACAAAGAAAGAGGTGGAGAGGATCATCGGGTAAAAGAGGATAAAGACGGTATAGATAAGGTCGTCAAAGGAGCGCGTCTTCCTTTTAAACAAGAATAACGTCGCCGCGCATAGAAGCGCTATCATTGCGCTGAAAAGCACCCCGCTCCCACCGAAAAAGCAGAAGAGCGGATAAATGATGACGGCAAAAAGGATAAGCGGCGTGATAAAGGCAAAGCGCCCTGCCTCCTTCCCCACTTGCCACATTTCCACAGCGCCGACGACCATAAACGCAAAGAAAAGGATATCGGTAAGCTCGATAAAAAGAGTGCGAAGATATCCTATAAACAGGAGTGCGATAAGGATAAGTACGGCTGCCGTGATATTGCGCTTTAACATCGTCTATTTCAAACCTCCGTATTTCCTTTCGCGGGACGAATACTCTTCCAAGACGGAGCAGAAGGCTTTTTCGTCAAAGTCGGGCCATAATATATCTGTAAAGATGAGTTCGGAATACGCCGATTGCAGTAGTAAGAAATTACTGAGGCGCACTTCTCCCCCCGTCCGCACCACAAGGTCGGGAAAGGGGATCTCGCGAGTATAGAGCGCGTCGACGATATCCTGTTTATCCACGTCTTTCTTGCCGCTCTCGATGAGGGTATTGACGGCGGACGCTATCTCCTCCCAGCTGCCGTAATTGAGGGCAATGACGACGGTAAGAGCGTCGTTAGACATAGTTTCCGCGACCATTTTATCGCATGCCGCCACGATATCGTCTGGCAATTTGGTCAAATTACCGATAAAGCGGATGCGTACGTCTTTATCCTTATACTTATCTATCTCGTCAAGAAAAATGCGGAAAATTGTGAATAAATAGTCTATCTCCGCCTGCGGCCGAGACCAATTCTCCGTAGAAAAAGCATAAAACGTGACCGTTTTCACCCCGTACTTTGCGGCTAAGTCCACCACACGTTCGAGGGTCTTCGTTCCCATTTTATGCCCGTACTTTCTCGGCAAGTGGCGGCGTTCCGCCCACCTGCCGTTGCCATCCATAATAAACGCTATATGCGAAGGCGTCATTCGACCTCCTTATACGGTCAAGATCTCGTTTTCCTTCTCTTTGAACGCTTTGTCGACGATAGCGACCTGGTCGTTGAGTATCTTATCCACGTCCTTTTCAAGCGACTTGGTATCGTCCTCCGTGATGAGTCCGTCCTTCTTGAGCTTCTTTATGCCCTCGTTGGCGTCACGCCTATGGTTACGCAACGCGACCTTTGCGTTTTCGGTCACCTGCTTGAGCTCCTTGACGAGAGCCTGACGACGCTCCTCCGTAAGGTCGGGGAAAACCAAGCGAAGCACCTTGCCGTCGTTATTGGGGGTGATGCCGATATTTGCGTCCACGATGGCCTTTTCCGCTGCCTTTAACGCACTGCCGTCCCATATGGACACGACGATCATCTTCGCCTCGGGCACCGTGATGCTACCCATCTGATTGAGAGGGGTGGGAGTGCCATAATAATCCACCATCACCTTGTCGAGGATGTGCGGATTGGCGCGACCTGCGCGAATGGTGAGGATGTGCGCCTTGTAGGAATCCACAGCCTTTTTGAGGGCGGTCTCGTATGTATCCAAGATCTCTAAAACTTCCATAATATCGTATGACA
>DFEQ01000028.1 GCA_002368735.1 Christensenella sp. UBA3798 | reverse complement strand
CCCGTCATCGGCTTTGTGGAGAATATGTCCTATTTCAAGTGTCCGAACTGCGGCGAAAAGCATCGCATCTTCGGCTCGAGCAAAGCGGATGCCATCCGCAAGGACACGGGCAAGGTCACGGAGGAACTCCCCATCGATCCCACCATCGCTTCGCTTGCCGACCACGGCAAGATAGAGCTCGTGGAAGAGAACCTCTTGGAGGCGCTTGTTGCCGAGGTGGAAAAGCTATGAAGCGTAAGTCCGTCTTGATGGACGAAGCCGCTGTGCTTCGCGTGCTCGTGCGCATATCGCACGAAATACTCGAAAAGAACAAGGGGACGGAGGACCTCGTCCTGCTCGGCATCAAACGCCGAGGCGTCCCGATGGCGGAGCGTATCCGTGAAAATATCCGTGGGATAGAAGGGGCACAAGTCCCTTGCGGCTCCCTAGATATCACCCTTTATAGGGACGACCTGACCGAGCTTTCACCCGACGCCAGCGTGGTGAGTTCTGACTTCCCCTGCGACATCGTCAATAAGAACGTTATCCTTGTGGACGACGTGCTGTTTACGGGGCGCACCGTGCGCGCGGCGATCGAGGCCATCCTCGATAAAGGGAGACCCCGCACCATTCAGCTTGCCGTTTTAGTGGATCGCGGCCATCGCGAGCTACCCATCCGCGCCGACTACGTGGGCAAGAACGTTCCCACCTCTATGAAAGAGATGATAGACGTCGTATTTGAAGAGATGGACGGGGAAACGGGTGTATTCCTGTCGGAATAGTGCGGCGGCGCCGCGTGAGGTGTTTGCCTGCGCAAACGTGAGTGTCCTCGCGGGACGCGAGGCGTGAAGGACTTCCTTTTGAAGCGTGAAGTGTCGAGCGCGCTCGACGAAAAGGAAAGAATATAAGAAAAAAGTCGGCTCCTCGCCGACTTTTCTTGATTTAGTTGTGATCGGCTATTAGCCGTTGATGGCGTCCTTGTACGCCTTGCCGAACTTGAGGACCGGCTTCTTGCTCGCAGCGATCTTGATCTTCTCGCCGGTAGCGGGGTTGATGCCTTCCTTCGCGGGAACGTCCTTCACTTCAAAGGTGCCGAAGCCGACGAGAGAGAGTTTCTCGCCTGCCTTGAGAGCTTCGGTGACTGCTTCTACAAATGCGTCCAAAGCCTTGGCGGACTGTGCGTTGGTGAGTTCCGCTTTTGCGGCTATTGCTTTCACTAATTCGGTTTTTGTCATTTGATTATACCTCCCTTTTGACAAAAATTGATACCTGAATTATACCATACAAAATCTTGCGTGTCAATACTTGAAAATGAACTAAATGTTGTGTTTACGCCGCTTTTGCGCTATAATGGATATGGAAAAAATCCGCGCTCATTATTTCGGGCGCGAAAGGAGATATTAGATGGAACGCAGAGTGTTATACACAGGGTCTTTGGACGCGGAAGAGAGACAGACCGTCATCCGTTTCGCCTTGGAGATGGGGGACGCCGCCACCTGCCGAACGAGCGTATTGCTTCGTCCTTTGACGGGGGACTTGCTCGAAAATGCCTTTCGCGAGCGGGAGAGGAAGATCGAAGCGCGTGAACGCGCCTATATCGAGCAGACGCGCACCTTTGACCCCGCGAAGCTCTCCCCCGAGCAACGTCAATACTTCGGTGGGGATGTGTCGCCCGAGCGCTTCGGCAAGTATATCGCGGAGCTTATCAAGGAGGAAGAATACGCCAAGAAAATGCTCCGCCGCGAGTATTATATCTCGGTGGACTTCGTGGACGTGACGGAGGAGGACATGGCGTTCCACGAGTCTCTCCACCCCGTGGTGACCTTCGGCGATACCAATCAACTGCACGAGTTTTGTTCCTTCCCTCTGACCCCCGAGATAAAGTCCGCGCTGATGGACTCTTCCCTCGGCGACAGCGCGGAGGAAGGCTTTGAATACGGCTATTTCTACGTTGGTAAGGCGCCCCTGTATTATGAAGACTTGTCGGTCACCAAGGGCGGGGAACCCATCTTAAACACCGTCACCAATATCGCCGTCCTCGACCTCTTCCTCTCGGATGAGGAACTGCACGCTTTCCGCGACTTTGAGCTCAATAAACAGCGCAATTATCGTATCGTCAAGAAGTTGCTTTCATAGTTTGACAGGCGCGGGCGATGCGCATATAATGGAGTGGTCAAAAAAGGAGGAATCGGATGAAAAAAGTCATTATCATAGTGCTCTGTGTGCTCTTGGCGGCAGTTGTCGCAGTCGTCTCGTTTTTCGGCGCGATAGGCTATTATTCCTATGCGGCTATTGCGGAGACAGTGAGCGCGCCCGCCCCCGCGGAGGATGATTCCATCACGATCATGAGCGCGAATATCCGTCGTCAGGAGAGGCTTTTGTGGTACAGCTCCTCTTTCTGGAAGTTCGACGTGGGTGATCACCGTTGGTACAAGAGAGCCAAATATTATCTCGAGAATATCGAGGTGGTCAAGCCCGATATCTTCGGCGCGCAGGAGGTCCAGCCCGCCCAATACGCATTTTTGACCGAGCATCTCGTCGGCTACGGTAGCGTCGTGGAGTATCGCGACGAAATGGGCTCTCGCTCGGAGTCTTGCCCCATCTTTTACAGCGAGGCGCGCTTCACTCTCCTGGACAGCGGCACATTCTGGCTGTCCGACACCCCCGACGTGATGAGCAAATATGAGGAGAGCGGCGAGTACCGCATCGCCTCTTTCGTGAAGTTGAGAGATAAGTCCACCGGCACCGTGATAGCCGTTTATAATACCCATCCCGAATGGGGCAGTGTGGAGGCAAGGATAAAGCAACTCTCCGTCATCGCCGAGAGGGCGAAGGAGAGCGACGCGGATAAGACCGTCGTCCTCGGCGACCTCAATTCCGATAGGTCATTAGAGGGCGGCAACGAAGGCCTCGCTCCCATCGAGGCATTCTTGAAGGACAGCAAGACCTTCCCCGGAATGACCGATTACGGCGCGACCTTCAATGGATACGACGTCGACCCCGACGCTCCGATGGGACTGGACTACATCTTCCTGCCCGAAACGACTAACGTGCTTGCCGTGGGCAAGGTGGATAAGATATACGACGGCGTATATCCCTCCGACCATTTCCCCATTTGGGCGAAGGTGAAGTTCTGATAAGAGGCGACCTATGAGATTTCTTTCCTACTTGAAGTACGCTTTTTTGCGTAAGCGCGTCGAGGCGCCCGCTCTCCGCGATGACGTCACGGTGGTCAGTTACAATATTCGCTATTTCAATCATAACGCCGACTTCGGCAACTGCCATTGGTACGTCCGCGCGAAGTACGTCTTGAAGATGATCGAGAGGCTACAGCCCGACGTCCTCTGCCTGCAGGAAGTGCACCCGCCGCAGTATTCCTTCTTGAAAAAGCACCTCGTCGGATACTCTTCCGTCATCGGCTACCGTGAGGATAGAGGGGTGCACAGCGAGGCTTGCCCCATCTTCTATAACGCGGCGCGCTTCACCCTCTTGGACAGCGGGACTTTTTGGCTTTCCGACACTCCCGACCTGCAGAGCAAGTTCGAGGATTCGTGGCATTACCGCATTTCTACCTTCGTGACCCTCCGCGACAAGGACGGCACCGTCTTTACGGTGTATAACGTCCATCCCGATTATCGCATCGAGGAGGTGCGCATCCGTCAGCTGGCTGTGCTCGCGGACAAAGTGCGTAATAACGAGGGGAAGGTCATCGTCACGGGTGACTTCAACGCCGTAAAAGGGGAGAAGTGCCTGGAGCCTTTTGAGGAGATGCTGAAGGATAGCAAGGATTTCCGCGGCGACGTCTTCGGCGCCACCTTCAACGGCTTTGGTGAAAAGCCCGAGGAGTGGATCGATTTCATCTATCTGCCCAAGGATTGCACCCTCGTCGATACCGGCATCGATAAGACGATCTTTGACGGCGTCTATCCTTCCGATCATTACCCCATCTACGCGAAGGTCAAGCTCTGATCTCACAAAAATGCGTTGTTGTTGGGCGAAAATAGCAACAGTCCACGCGAAAGCCGGTAATTACTTTTAACGGCTTGAAAAAGAAGAACGCACGTATTGGTCTTTTTTTTTCATTATTCAAGAACCCTCTGCACATTTCCCCCTTTTATAGCCATTGACCCGCAGAGCTGCGCTCCTCGTTTTTATTAGTTGTGCAGTTATTGTCACGATGCACTCCCCCCTCATTCTTCTATTCCTCGCGTAGCGAGCACCAAATAAAAGGCGTTTGTGGGGTTTGGGGGAATCGCAACCCCCACTTTCTTTTGGGTACTTTTCTTCAAAAGAAAAGTGCCAACAAATAATGTATCTTTGAAGGGCGTTTTCCCTGTTGACGAAAACGCCTTTTTTATGTTAAAATTATAAAAGCGTAAAGTCACGAATAGAGGCGTCTTGTCTCGTATGGCGCGCAAATTATTATAAAGGAGATATTACTATGGCAAAATGGATCTGTCCCGTATGCGGTTACGTTCATGAGGGAGATACCGCTCCCGAGTTCTGCCCGGTCTGCAAGGTGCCCGGTAGCAAGTTTATTAAGCAGGAGGCTGAGAGCCTTACCTGGGCGGCTGAGCACGTGCTCGGCGTGGCGAAAGGCTGCCCGAAGGATATTTACGACGGTTTGAAGTCTAACTTCGAGGGAGAGTGCAGCGAGGTCGGTATGTATCTCGCGATGGCGCGCGTTGCCTATCGCGAGGGCTATGCCGAGATCGGCGCCTACTGGGAGAAGGCAGCTTGGGAGGAGGCGGAGCACGCCGCCAAGTTCGCGGAGC
>DFEQ01000084.1:1425-17500 GCA_002368735.1 Christensenella sp. UBA3798 | reverse complement strand
GCGGATGCGATCTCGGATACCCTCGGTGGCAGACCTATCGTGAAGGGCAGGAACGGTCTTTCCAAGCGTGAAAAAGGGGAGATCGGCATCAGTTCCGTTCGCATCGGCAGCGTTGTGGGCAAACACGAAGTGTATTTCGGTGACGGAACCGAAACCATTACCATCACCCACGAAGCGCACGATAAAGCGCTTTTCGCATCGGGTTCGGTGCGCGCGGCGGAGTATTTGGTGAACAAACCGGCGGGACTTTATAACATGCAGTCCCTCGTGGAGGAATGCAATGCGTAAGATCCCTTTTACCAAAATGCACGGCGCGGGAAACGATTATATCTATATCGATTGTTTTGCGTTCCCTCTTTCCTTTGATCCCGAAGATCTTGCGAGAAAAATGTCCCCTCGCCATTTTTCGGTGGGCGGTGACGGCGTGGTGCTGATCCTGCCGAGTGAAAAAGCGGACGCCAAGATGCGCATGTTTAATTTGGACGGCAGCGAAGGTAAAATGTGCGGCAACGCGATACGCTGCGTGGCAAAGTATCTTTCCGATCACGGCCTTAC
Organism: Christensenella sp. UBA3798; assembly: GCA_002368735.1. Lineage (GTDB taxonomy): Bacteria > Bacillota > Clostridia > Christensenellales > CAG-1252 > CAG-1252. The sequence goes on along the minus strand of DFEQ01000084.1, from coordinate 16,945 downwards.
CCAAAAGGACGTTATCACGGTGGAAACGTTATCCGGCATCAAAACGCTTCGTTTGTTCAAGGAGCAGGGCAAGGTGGTGCGCGTTTCGGTGGAGATGGGACAAGCTGTGTTTGCGCCCAAGGACATTCCCGTTTTGTTTGAAGGAACGGAGATGGTAGAAGCGCCTGTAAGCGTTCTTGGCAAGCAGTATGCAATAACCGCCGTCAGCATGGGCAACCCGCACGCCGTGATCTTTACCGAAGGGGTAAAGGATATGGATCTTGCCGCGATCGGCCCCACCTTTGAAACGCTTTCCATTTTCCCGGAAAGGGTGAACACCGAGTTTGCGGAGATGATAGACGATAAAACCATTTTGATGCGCGTTTGGGAAAGAGGCAGCGGGGAAACCTATGCCTGCGGTACGGGCGCTTCCGCCACGGTTGCGGCGGCAGTCAAAACGGGCAGAGTTAAGGCAGGAGATGAGATCACGGTGCGCCTTTTGGGAGGAGATCTTTCCATACGGGTGGGGGCAGATTACGCCGTCACCATGACGGGGCCCGCCACCGAAGTATATCAAGGAGAATATTGGTATGATGAAAATTAAAGTAAACGAAAATTTCAGTCGCGTAAAAGAAAGTTATCTTTTTTCCGAGATAGGGAAAAAGGTGCGCGCTTACCAGGCGGCGCATCCCGATAAAGCGGTGATCCGTTTGGGCATCGGGGACGTGACCCTTCCGCTTGCGCCCGTGGTGGTGGACGCCATGAAAAAGGCGGTGGAAGAGATGGGGGTGAAAGAAACTTTTCGCGGCTATCCCCCTGAGTACGGCCATACCTTTTTGAGGGAAGCTATCGCGGCGTATTATGCGCGTAAGGGGATCAAGGTGGCGGCGGATGACGTGTTCGTATCGGACGGCGCCAAGAGCGACGTGGGCAATATTGTGGATATCCTCGGCAGGAATACCGTGCTTATCCCTTCGCCCGTTTATCCCGTGTATATGGATAGCAATTTGATGAGCGGCAACCGCATTGAACTTTTGGAAGCGGGAGAAGCGGACGGCTTCCTCGGCACGCCCGACGTTTTGGACGGGGAAACGTACGTGATCTACATTTGCTCTCCCAACAACCCCACCGGTGCGGTGTACGACAGGGCGGGGCTCAAAGCTTGGGTGGATTACGCGCTTACCAGCGGCTCTTTGATCATTTTCGACAGCGCTTACGAAGCCTTTATCAAGGGAGATTATCCCCATTCCATTTATGAGATAGAAGGGGCGGAAAAGTGCGCGATCGAGATTTGTTCCTTCTCCAAAATGGCGGGCTTTACCGGCACGCGTTGCGCTTGGACCGTGGTGCCCGAGACCCTTACGACCGAGGAAGGATTTAACCTGAAAAAGATGTGGGCGCGCCGTCAAGCCACCAAATTTAACGGCGTTTCTTATCCCGTCCAACGCGGTGCGGAAGCGGCTCTTACCCAAGAAGGAGTAAAGCAGTGCGCCGCTTTGGTGGATTACTATATGGAAAACGCAAAGATCATCAGCGAGATGCTTACCAAAAAGGGCGTGTGGCACACCGGCGGCGTTTCTTCGCCGTATATTTGGCTCAAATGCCCGAACGGAATGTCAAGTTGGGAGTTCTTTGATCTGTTGCTGGAAAAAGTGCAGGTGGTTGGCACGCCGGGCGAAGGCTTTGGCGAAGCGGGCGAAGGCTTTTTCCGTCTGACGGCGTTCGGCAGCAGGGAAAATACCATTGAAGCAACCAAGAGGTTGGAAAGCATTCTTTAATTCGGAATTCGGAATGGGCGCAGCAATTCGGAATGCGGAATTAAGGATCGCACTGCGATTCGATATGTGCTGACGCACTCGATATGTTGCTTTGCAACTCGATATGCACTTTGTGCTCGATATATTGCTACGCAATGCGGAATGCGGAATGCGGAATTCGGAATTCGGAATGCGGAATTGTTCGGAACGAAGTGACTCGCAACGCACGCACAGCGTGTAATTCACGACCGATAGGTCAATTCACGGCGATGGATATCGCCAATTCACGCGCCAAAGGCACAATTCACTCTTTCATCCTTAACTGCTCGCGCTGCGAGCAACTTCACTGTGCGCTATCGGCGCACAACTTCACTTGCCGAAGGCAAACTTCACTGTCCCACAGGGACAACTTCACGCGCTTTATGAAGTAAACCCTCCCGATAATGCTTTGCTTTTCGGCGGGGAATATACTATAATATCATTAGGAAATATGTATGATAGTTTCACCCCAAGATAAAAATAAAGTCAAGCAGATGAATCCTCTCGTGCTCGCCTTCGTCGGCGACGGGGTGGAGACGCTTTTCGTGCGCGCAAAGGTGGCGCTCTCCTGCGGTGAAAAGGCAAACGCGCTGCACAGGAAGGCTTCGGCGGAGGTCAACGCCCACGCCCAGTCCCAGCAGGCGGAGCGTATCCTCCCCTATCTCACCGAGGAGGAGGTGGAGATCTTCCATCGCGCGCGCAATAGCAAGAGCCGTCACCACGCGAAGAACTTTTCGGTGACCGATTATCGCCGCGCCAGCGGGCTGGAAGCCGTCATAGGGTACTTGTATCTGACGGGGGAAACGGACAGATTAAAGGAGCTCTTTGAGCTGATGGAGAAGGTATGATAGTAGAAGGGAAGAACGCGGTAAAGGAACTGATCAAAGCAGGTCGCACCATCGATAAGATATGCGTGCAGAAAGGGGACAAGATGGCGGAGTCCCTGGCTTTCGCCGCCAAGGAGAAGGGGGCAAAAGCGGTTTTTTGCACCAAGGAGAACCTCGACAAGCTCTCGCCGAGCGGCAAGCATCAGGGGGTGGTCGCCTACACGACCGATTTCACGTACAGTGACGTGGACGACATTCTCGCGGGGGCGGAAGGCACCCGCCTCGTCGTCATCCTCGACGGCGTGGAAGACCCGCACAACCTCGGCAGCATTTTAAGGAGCGCGGAGTGCTTAGGCGCGGCGGGCGTCATCATCGGCAAGCATAGGGCGGTGCCCGTCAACGATACCGTCATCAAGACTTCCTGCGGCGCGTCGGAATACGTCAAGGTAGCCCGCGTCACCAATATCAACGACGTCATCCGCGACCTCAAGGAGCTTTTCTTCAAAGTCTACGCGATGGATATGGACGGAAAGGATATCGCCGCCGCCGACCTTTCGGGCGACGTGGCGCTCGTCCTCGGCGCGGAGGGGAGCGGGGTGTCCGCCCTCACCAAGAAGCTATCCGACGGCTGCGTACGCATCCCGATGACGGGGGAGATATCCTCGATGAACGTTTCGGTCGCGGCGGGGATAGGAATGTACGAGTATACGAGGCAAAGGAAAGGTTGATCGATGGAAGGAGAGATCAAGCAGCCCGAACAGACCGCCCTCTGGCTGACGGAGGAGGAGGTCAAGGCGCGCGTCGCCGCCGGCAAAGTCAACGGCAGACAGGACTTGCAGACCAAGAGCGTCTTCAAGATCGTGCGCGACAATCTCTGCACCCTCTTTAACGCCGTCAATATCATTCTCGCCGTCCTCATCCTCGTGATGAGCGAAGGCAAAAGGTGGAACGACGTCCTATTTATGGGCATCGTCTTTTTTAATCTTTTCGTAGGAATATTTCAGGAGATCCGCGCGAAGAAGACCATCGAGGATCTCTCCTTGATATCCGCGCCTAAGGTGACGGTATTGCGCGACGCGGAGGAGAAGGTCATCCCCGTTGAGGAGCTCGTCATCGACGACCTGATGATCCTCGAAGCAGGCAGGCAGATATGCGCCGACGCCGTCATCGTGGGCGGAATGGTCGAAGTCAACGAAAGTATGATAACGGGGGAGTCCGACCCCGTCACCAAGCGCGAAGGGGACGAACTCAAGAGCGGCAGCTTCGTGGTAAGCGGTAGGTGCTCGGCGCGCGTCGTGAACGTGGGCAAGGATAATTACGCCAGCAAGATAGCCGCGGGCGCACGCTATATCAAGAAGTCCAATTCCGAGATATTGAAGGGGCTGCGCGCCATCATTCGACTGATGAGCATCATCGTGGTGCCCCTCGGCGTGGCTATCCTTTTAAAGCAGATCCTCGTGGCGAAGAATCCCCCCGAGGAAGCGGTGCTCAAGATGGCGGGGAGCGTGGTCGCCATGATCCCGCAGGGCTTGATCGCCCTCTCCACCACCGTCTTTGCCGTCGGGGTGGTGCGACTTTCTAAGCATAAGACCCTCTCGCAGGACCTATACAGCATCGAGACCCTCGCGCGCGTGGACGTTCTCTGCTTAGATAAGACGGGGACCATCACCGAGGGCAGTATGGTGTGCGCGGGCGTCGTGACGGAAGAAGGGACGGAGGAGGATATCAGGCAGGCGATCGCGCATATCGTCACCACCGTCATGGATAATAACCCCACCTACCTCGCCGCCAAGGAATACGTGAAGGATATCGAGATGGAGCCTTGGGGCGAACCCATCCCCTTCTCTTCCGAGCGCAAGTGGAGCGGCGTCAGCGGGGACACCTGCGGCTACGTGATGGGCGCATTGGAGTTCGTGGCGCCCGACCTTGCTCCTGTTTATCAAGAAAAATGCGCGGCATATCAAGCCGCGGGACAGCGCGTTCTGTGCGTGGTGAAGACGGATACTATCGGAGAGGACAAAGCCCTTCACGGGCAAGTCGTCCTCGGCTTTATCCTCATAGAGGATAAGATACGCGACGAGGCGGCGGATACCCTCCGCTTCTTTAAGGAAGAGGGGGTGGATATCCGCGTGATATCGGGCGATAACCCCGTGACCGTCGCAGCCATTGCCGCCAAGGTGGGCTTAGTTGGCGCGGACAAATACATCGACGCCGCCACCTGGGGGGAAGCCCCCGATTACGACGCCCTCGCGGCGGAATATAAGGTGTTTGGCAGGGTGACCCCCGAGCAGAAACTCGGGCTCATCAAATCGCTCAAAAAGGCAGGGCACACCGTCGCGATGACGGGGGACGGCGTCAACGACATCCTCGCCCTCAAAGAGGCGGATTGCTCCGTCGCGATGGCTTCGGGCAGCGACGTGGCGAAGAGCGTGTCTTCCCTCGTCCTCTTGGACTCCAATTTCGCTTCCATGCCCTACGTGGTGGCGGAAGGGCGGCGCTCCATCAACAATCTGCAGCGCTCCGCCTCTTTGTATCTCGTCAAGACCATCTACGCCATCTTGCTCGCCGTCATCTTCCTCTTTATCGGCAGTTATCCCTTCGAGCCTTCGCACCTGACGCTGGTGGGTGTGGCGGCAACGGGCATCCCCTCCTTCCTCCTCGCCTTGGAGCCCAACCGCGAAAGGGTGCAGGGCAGCTTTTTATACAACGCGCTCAGACGTTCGGTGCCGGGGGCGCTCACCGTCGTCGTGGGCATCCTCGCCATACAGATCATGATACCCCTCCTCTCTCTTACGGTGGAGGAAGCGGATATGCTATCCGTCCTGATGGTCGCCATCGCTACCTTCATGGTGCTCTTCCGCGCCTGTCTGCCTATGGATGTCAAGCACGCCGCCATCTTCTTCTCGATGCTCCTCTTGTATTTCCTCGGTTGGCTCCTCTTCCCCCGGACCTTCAATATGATGAAGATAACCGACGTCACGATGAAGATGTTCTATATTTTGCTCGGACTCAGCGGATGCGGCGCGGTCATCTTTGTCCTCTTTATCTTCTTGGAAAGGCGCCTTGCGCGGCGCGGCAAACCTAAACTCCTTAAAAAACTCGGTTTGGAATAGTCACGCGTCGCTGACCTTGACTGTGATGGAGAGCGCGAATTCGATATCCTCCGGCGCATTCTTTTCCCCGTATTTCTTGTGATATTTCCCTCTGAGCGACAGGGGGTCCAGCCCCTGACTTTTGCCGCGTTCGTGACACTCGGTCACCACCTTTTCAACGTATTTTTTGACCTCGCTTTCCACCTGTTCGTCGGGGAGGTCTTTGGGGCTTTCCGCGATGTCGGTCGCGATGACTTTGACAAAGTAGAGGGGGAGGAGGGTCACCTTTCCCTCCTTCTCGATATGCCACCAATGCAGGCTCTTTTTGATGAATACGTCCATAAAGCCTTCCGATGTGGTGATGGGCAGGTGTATGCCCTCCGCCTCCCCCGTGAGCCCTATCGCGACGGTCATTTCCTCTCTTTCCACCACCCCTTTCCCCGCGTCGTCAAAGAGAACGGTTTTGGAGCAGTCGAAGGCGTAGTTTTGCTCGTCGCCACCCGTGTCCGCGCCCCCGATGGCGCGGGGAACGGGCAGCGCTTCCACCCACGGCAGAAAGGGGGTGTACCCCTCGGTCTCGAACTCGGTCACGAAGCTCTTCAAGGTGGTGGTCGGATGTCCGCCCGTCGTGCTGTTTATCTTGTTGAGTTGTTGCAGATAGATAGCCGCCGCCCCCTGCACGGACACGCTGCGCTCCAAGGTCTCTTTCGCCGTCCCCGCGCAGGCAAGGATGGCTACGTCGTCCATCACAGAGTCTTCGGCAAAGAGCTGCGTCACCACCTCGCGAACTCCTTCGGTGATCAGCCGTTCTCCCAGTATGAGGATGTGGCAGTGGAAGTAGGCGGGCTTGTAGGCGAGTATCCTCGATATCTTCTCCATCGCGCCTATCAAGGTATCGTCCTCCCCGCTGATGACGGCGTAACGATTGGGGGCGCCGGGTGCGGAGCTCTCCCCCGCGACGGCGATCTGGATGGTGACCTCGATAGTATCCTTCTCCGTCTTGTCCACCCCCATGCCCACGACCACGCCGCGGTTTAAAACGGGCTGCGACACCACGAGTCCCGACAGAAGGGCGCATGCAATGCATATCAATAGGATGGCAATCAGCCTTTTCGTCCTACTTTTCATCCCGTTTCTCCTTTTTTATAAGCACGTAGGCGCCGAGGCCCACGGTCACCCCCATCGCGATAAACGAAAAGATATTCGCGATGCCGCCCATAAACTCCCCGTAATCGCCTTCTTCCTCCAGGAAAAGGAGAGAAAAGGCTACCGCCGCGCCCCCGAGGAGGAAGAGGGGGAGGACGGACTTTTTATCGGCGTCCTCTCTATCCGCCACGCCGTACAGACATTCCCGTCCCGTGATAAAGAGGAGGGTCAAGTACACCGTCGTCACCACCGACCACAGGATGATGACGGGCCAGTCCGCAGAGCCCAGCTCGTCGGTATTGGCGCGAAAAGCGCTGAGTTTGATAAAGGCGTAGTCGGTCATCTTCGCCGCATTGCCGTAGACGGCGGTGAATACGGCGTAGAAGAGAAGCAGCGCCACAAAGCAAAAGAGGGCGGCGGCAAAGGCTATATTCCTCTTTGCTTTTCTTTGTTCCATCGGGGGGATCGCGCCCTTTGCGTGGGGGGAGGAAAGGGTATCTCCCCTCAAATCGAGAAAGGCGAGGATGGCGCTGTCGCCGAACCATGCCGCTCCCTTTACTATCCCTTTGCCGAGACCATCCACGTCGGGGCTCACCATCGCAAGGGCGTTAAAGACGTCCCCTTCGGTGCGGGTGAATATTACGATGAATAAAAAGACGAAGACAAAGAGCCACATCAATATTTCCAGCATCCTGCCGAGCGCCATATAGCCCTTTCTCGCCAGGATGCCGCAGGCGATGAGGGTCAAGACGGAAAGCGGCAGAACGGGCACGTTTTCAAAGAGCGAAAGGGCGTAATAGGTGGCGCACTCTCGGGTGAACGCCGACAGTTTGAGGGTGAAGAAGGCGGCGAAAAAGAGGTATAAGCAGAGTTTCGCGCCGCGCGGAAGGTCAAGGGCGGGTAGCCCGCCCGCTTTTGCCGCTTTGACGGCGAAGAACGCCGTGATGAATTCGATGACGGCGAGTATCGCGATAGCCCACACCGCCTTACTCTCCGCGGCGCCCGCGAGGAGGGAGGGAAGGGTGCAAAACTTCGTCGCTATCACGAGGATGACGCCTATCAGGGCGGCTTCGGTGTAAGATACCTTTCTTTGCTCGTTGAGCTGCACGGCGGCTACGTCACTCTTCATCGTCACTATCCTCTCCGAGGTGCGCTTTGACAAATTCGTCCTTTTTGATGCGAGTCGGATTCACGTTTTCTATCGTTTCGGGGCGTTGGGTCATATCGGGTAGTTCCCTCTTGACGAAGCCGTCTTTGAGGTCGCTGTTCACTAGGGGCGCGTAGGGGCTCGTGTAGTTCGCGCCGAAACTCTCCAAAGTCACCAGGTGATGGGTGAGTATCATCACTGCAAAGATGATGCCGATGAGCCCCACGAGGGCTGCCGTCGCGACGAATGCCAGGCGGAGCAGGCTGTAAGTCCCCACGTCGTCGGGCACGAGATACAGCCCGATGGAGGATAGCGCGGTGACGAGAACGGCGGGGGAACTCAGTAGTCCCGCGCTGACTGCCGTCTCACCGAGCACGATCGCCCCCACGATGGACAGCGCCATGCCGACGTATCTCGGCATTCGCACGCTCGCCTCGTTCAAGATGTCGAATATGAGCAAGACGAGCACCATTTCGAGGGTGGGGGAGAGGGGGGTGCCGTTGGTGCTGTTGATGATGGTGATGAGGAATTTCAGCGGCAGTACTTGATATTGAAATTCCTGCACCGCCACGAACGCCGCGGGCAAGAAGAGGGCGATGATGGCGCCGAAAAGTCTGAGGAAGCGGGTGACCGTCACGCGGGAATTGCGCTTGAAGTAGTCCTGGCTGTCCTGGAAACTTTCGATGAGGACGTGGGGCACGGTCAGCACGATGGGGCTGCCGTCCGACAGTATCGCCACCCGCCCTTCGAGGAGTTTTGCCGCCACGACGTCGGGCTTTTCAAAGGAGCCCACCTGCGGAAAGAGCGAGGAGGGATCGTCCTCTATGAATTTGGTTAGATAACTGCTGTCGATGACCCCGTCTATCTCCACGTGCGACAGCCGTTCGGTCACTAGGTCCACCGTCTTTTTCGCCGCAACGTCGGACAAGTAGCATACGAGCACCTTGGAAGAGGTGTATTTGCCGATGGTCATCTCGCGAATGACGAGGGTGCGGCTCTTCAGCCTGCGGCGCAGGAGGGCGGCATTCACCGTCACGTCCTCGGTGAATCCTTCGCGCGGACCCTTGATGACGCTGGAGGTCGGCGGCTCCTCCACCGAGCGGCGCTCCCACTTCTTGGCGGAGAAGAGATAGATATCGCCTTCCCCTTCCAGGACGAGAGCGGTCTCCCCTTCGACGATGGCGTCCTCGGCAGACTTAGCGCTTTTCGCCCGTTTGACGGGGGAGGAAAGGTATACTTCCTCATCGATATGGGATAGGTCGGCGTCCGCCTTGGAGAGCGGTTTTATGACCCTTTCTTCCAGCATCACCTTGTCCACGAGCCCTTCGATGGCGATGTAATATCCTTGTTTGCCCGCGACAAGGGCGGGTCGTATGACGAGGTCGGCGCTGTCGCCGAGGTCGCTTTTTATCCTTTTTGACATTGCGGAGGCTTTCATTGGGGTAGTATGCGCTCCCGATAAATAAATTATCGCGATGTAAAAGTTTCGTGGGCAGATCCCCCGCGTTTTCTCTGCCCGTAAAAGGATAAAAAGCCGCCTTTTGCAGCGAAAAGCAAGGTTTTTTCCAACAAAAGGCAGGCAAGAATTGGGCGCCGCGAAATGTTTCTACGTCTTGACAAGCGCGCGCACGTGTGATATTATAGGAATACAAAATCTTTTTTTTGGAGGTTGTTTATGAAGAAAAAGATAGGCATCATACTGGCTATACTTCTGTGCGCAGTGCTGGTCTTTACGCTCGTAGCTTGCGGTAACAACGATAATACCCCGAGCGAAGAAGAGCAGCCCAAGGAGACTAAGCCCGTAGAAGAAAAGCTTACGGTGACTGCGGAAGCAAAAGCCGAGATGGAACTCGATATCGGCAATTATATCGAGACCTGGCTCAAGGCGAACGCCGAGGAAAAGGACAACATCACCGATCAGAGCAAAGGCTTGAAGGCGGCTTTGACGGCGAAGGAGTTCAACTTCATTTTCAAGAGGACGTCCATCGAGCCCACGAATATCAAGGTCACTTTCGATAAGTCTACCGCCAAGTACGACGTTACCATCACTTACGGCAGCACCAAGCTGTCCGAGGCGGTCGTGCTTTCCTTTAAAAAGGACGCGGAGACCGTGACGTACGCTCCTTGGTCGGGCACCAAGGTGCAGGACGAATGGTTGCTCTCCGGCAAGAACGATCCCGGCGCATACGACGTCATCGATAAGCTCGTCGGCGCAGGCCTTGCTATGATCAACAAGGTCACCGGCAACTCCGTGACGGGCAAGTTCGGCGCGAACGGCGTGGTCGGCATCGACATCGCGGGCAATCGTTACGGCCTCAAGGTCAAGGGCAACGTGGATATCACCAAGGTCGTGACCGGTAAGGACGAGAATGAGAAGGACATCTACGAATACGCTCACAAGGCGGATAACGAGGTGGGCCTCGTAGTCGTCAACGGCGACGATGACGAGATTTTCGGCATCTACTACGACGCGGCTGCAACGGCGAAGGACAGCAGGATCTACATCCAGTATTCCACCACCGGCGAAGACGGCAAGCTCGTGCGCGACGCGAATAATAAAGTCGTGAGCAAGTATATGTACATCGAGTACGCCGACATCCTCGGCTACATCGAGAGCCTCCTCCCCGACACCTTCTCCGCGGCGAATGAGGGCGCTTTGTCCTCCATCACCACCAAGGACGAAAATGGCGTGGAGCACACCTACAAGCTCAACGGTTTGAAGAGCATCTTGCTCGCCAATGACCTCACCGACGCCGAAGGCATCGTCGCGTTCGTGGTCGGCCTTATCGCCAAGCCCTACAAGGACGGCGATACCTATTACGTGGATATCAACCTCGGCGAGCTCCTCGCCAATGCGACGAGCATCATCAACGAGCTCGAGATTGATAAGGCGGACGCCATCAAAGAGCAGCTCAACGTGGATATCTACAATCTCAGCGGACTTCTCGGTCACATCACCCTCAGCGGCAAGATCGAGGACAATCTCCTCACCAACTTCGAGTTCGCGGTCAACATCCCCGAGTGTAAGTTCTATCTGAACGGCGAGAGGAGCACCGAGAACGAGAAGAACCCCAAGGAGCTCTGCCTGGAGATCCCCGCTATCAGCTTCTCCATCTATCTTGACGATCTGTCCTTCTTCACCGACGAGGCAGTGCAGAACGTCATCCCGGCGGATGCCAAGACCCAAGCTACTTACTTCAGCCCGACCAACGTGGACCTCAGCGGCGACGTATACATCAATCACGCCGAGGATGGCGAAGATAAGCTCGACAAGACCTTCCACTTCGATTTCGTGACGGACGTCAACCCCTTTGAGATCGTGGAGAACCTTGACGAGAGCACTGCGGGCGCAGTTCTCAGGATCGTTCAGCACGCCGGCAAGGTGGCATACACCGAGGCGAACAAGGACGATTGGACCAACTTCCTGACCGTCAGCTATCAGCAGGCGTCTAAGATCCTCACCATGAGCGGCACGGCGTTTGGTTTGGAAGACGGCGGCAACACCATCTACGGCGCCAGACTGGGTGAGAACATCCTCGGCGACCTCATGCTGTGGCTCGGCATGGATACCGAGAGCGGCAACTGGAACGGCCTTGCCATCGACGACGCGACCGGTATGATCGTGATCCTCGACTATCAGCCGGCATATACTCCCGCAAAGTTTGTGGAGGAAAAGAACTATTACAAGTTGGTTGAAGACGAGTACGTGCTTGCCGTCGCAGGTGAAGACTACGTTATCGGCGACGACGTGCCCGCAGACACCTACTACGTGAAGACCACGCCCTACAAGAGCGCGCAGATCATCTTCGGCGACGACACCGTGAAGCAGATCGTCAGCATGATCCTCGCCTTCATGAATAGCAGTAAAGAAGAGCCCAAAGAGTCCGAGGTGTATGCGGAAGCCGCAGATTTCGGCGATGTCTCCGAATACTTCGACATCTTCAAGGAGCTTTACGAAAAGTACCTCAAGGAGAAGAAGATCAACATCACGACCGATCCCGAGTTCGCGCTCTCCGTGGACGTCTCGCTTGACATGATCAAGGAAGTTGCGGGCGCCCTCAACAGCACCCTCGACCTGGGCATCAAACTTGACGACATCACCGATCCCGAGTACGTCAAGATCTTCGCCAACACCGGCGACTATGTGGGTAAGACCTACATCACCGTCAAGGTGAAGGGCGACGTCTACGAGCTCACCTTTGACGACAGCGTGGCGAAGACCTTCAAGATCAACTTCCGGCTGACCCGTGCTTCCGGCCGTACGTATGCCTTCGGCTTCGAGGCTGTGAAGAACGAGGACGGCACCACCTGGAGCGCCACCGTCGTATTCGACATTCAGGGCGAGGACGACGAGGAGCCCATCAACCACACCGAGGTTACCCTCTCCGCTTTCCATGGCACGTGGGGCGATGCGACCACCGAGCGTGTGGGTGAGTTGATCCCCGCCTACGACTACGAGACCGGCGCGAAGATCTTCCCGGCGGAAGACGTCGACAGCGTCGGCAACGTGATCGCGAGCGGCATCGTCAAGCTCCTCAACAACCAGACCGCGCTCTCCATCCTCTTTGACGCGATGGGTCTGTTCATGGCTTGATCTGACGCAGACTAAACAAAAAGGTTCAAAAGGGCAAGCAGGATATCCTGCTTGCCCTCCTTTTTTAGCGCGGCATTGTCCCTCGATATTGCCGTGCCATATACGATACGGCACTAACGCAACGACTCGATGGCGCTGCCTTGCTTCGCTCCGAAACTACGTTTCGTTCGCGGGAGGGAGCGTTCATAGGCTCATGCGCGACGCACTTGCCTCTCTGCAAGAGCTATTCGCTTTGGAGCCCATTTCCGCTCCACTGATTATGGATATACTATCGGAGCAACGCGACCCGCAACTTCTCGCATCGCGAGAAACTTCACTGTGCGCTATCGGCGCACAACTTCACTGACGAAGTCAACTTCACTTGCCGAAGGCGAACTTCACTATTCGCGAAGCGAATAATATCACTGCGGCTCTGCCGCACCTCCGCTCTCTTCTGACAAGAACCACCCTATCTCCTCGTTTTCCTCCGTGGGGAAGAAGCTCCACAGCCTATCCTCGTCGGGCGGGAAGTCGCGTGCGCCGGGCACGCCGAATAGGACGTGTTTTCCGCTTTCGTCCTCGGTGACGCCCACGAGGTATTCCGCCGCATCCTCCTTGATGATCGACCATCGAGACCCCGGCATCACGCTGTCAAATAGGTGGAAGGGTTCTCCTTTTTCGAGAAGAGCTTCCCATCTTTCGGGCTCGGAGACGGGCATGATCTCCTCCTCTTCAGGGACGGACGGCAGTTCTTCCTCCGCGGGTGGGGATGCCTCTTGCGGCGCAGGCTGACGGGCGGGTGCGGCGGCATCTTCGGAAGCCGCTTCAAGGGACTCGGTAGGGGCTTCAAGGGTCGAAGCGGACGGGGCGCTTTCCCTCTCTTTCATAGCTTCCAAGAGGCGCCACTTGGCGTATGTGGCGCGGCTCCCCGACAGGGTGGAGGCAAAGAGCAGCTCTCCATCCCCTCTCAGTAGGATGGATATCTCCTCACCCTCCCCGAGATAGACGCCGCTTTCTGCGGTGAGCACGCTATCCTCCGTCATGAATAGGAGAGGGGTAACGCCTTCCGGCAGGTCTACGCGGGGCGGATTGCCGCCGATACGGGCGCTTGCTATCGGCTCTCCCGCTTGATTTTTCAAGAGTATTCGTTTCAATGTCATTATTTCCTCCTTCCTTCGTCCATACTTTTCGAGGGGGAAGACTTTCTTTCTTGAAAAGAGGACGACGCGTTATTTTGTTTTGCAAAATAATTGCAATATTTGCTTTTATATACTATAATTATTTATCAGAGGGATAATCTATTCCTCTGTATAGATACAAATCGGGAGACTATATCATGCGTAAAAGAGTTATTTTAACGATAGTTGCAGTCGCATTGCTTGCCGTTCTGCTTTGCACGGCGTTCGCTTGCGAAAGCTACAAAGCCGACCCCATCGAAGGCGGCAATAAGGACGCCGTCGTGCGTTCTAACGGCGGGCTTGTGGTCGAGCAAGGCGGATACCTTTATTTCATCAACGGGTATTCGGGCTATCTGACCGAGAAAGGCAAACAGAATTGGTTCGGCAACGTCACCAAGGGCGCTGTCGTTCGCGTGAAATATAATGCCGACGGCACCATCGGCGACGACTATACCGTCGTGGTTCCCAAGAGCGTGATGGCGGATTCCGAGAACGTGGGCATCTCTATCTTCGGCGAGTGGATCTATTACGTCAGCCCCAGCGCAGAGGAAGATAGGTCGGGCGCAGTGCAGACCGATACCTTGCAGTTCCTCCGCACCAAGATCGACGGCACCGGCACCCAGCTCATTTTGGAATGGAGCGACAAGTCTGTGAAATACAAGTACACCGCGGACGCTCTCGTCATCTACGACAGTGCGGAGACCAAGCTGTACAGCAAGGACCTCACCGCCAAGAAGTTTGACGAGGACGAGCCGGGCGACCTCATCGACGAGGACGTCGCTTCCGTCTATTTCATCAAGAATGAGACCTACGATCCCAAGGTGACCGCTCCCGTCGCCGACTACGTCATTTATACCAAGAATTCCGACAAGGACTACGAGTATTCCAACACGCTCTATATCACCGACGCGCGCGGCGAGAATAAGAAGGCGGTGATAGGCGAAGATACCTATGCGAGCGGCAAGTACAACGTCAAGGTGCTGTCTACCTCCGTTACCGATGAGAAGCTTGCCATTTACTACACCAAGACCTCTTATATCGGCACTTCGTCCAGCGGCACGGTGGAAGGCACCTATGCCTACGAGTTCCAGGACAAGACCTTTGCCTTCAAAGCGCAGAATGAGAAGTGCCTCTCTACCGAGGACCTCTCGAGCATCTATCCCATCAGCTACGCGGCGGGCGTCGTCAAGACGGGCTCCGGCGCGCGCATTTACTACACCGACGGCAGGGCAGCGAAGTCCTTCGGCGAACTCAGCCTGGATACCCTCCTTTGCGTGGAGAACGATACCTTCTACTTCCTGAATAGCGACAGCGTGCTGATGTATTATCCGATGAATGAAGAGTCCAACGTCCACTACGCCTATACGACGGGCGAGAAGTTCATGACTTCCTTCACCGGCGCGGAGTACTTTGACGGATACTTCTATTTCATCTTGGACGACGACTACGACTATATGGCGCGCATCAAGCTCTCCGAGGTGGATATCTATTCGGGCAAGGACGCCACGGTCACCCCCGTCCGTAAGGTCACGGCGGAGGATCAGGCGAAGATGGACGAAAAAGAGGAAAAGTCCGATTCCGACAAATAATCAGCAAAGAAGCATATCAAAAAACGCGCTCGGCAGGGCGCGTTTTTTTGTGTGGGAAAAAAGGGGGGATGAAGTTGCTCGCATTATGGGTCACTTCGTCCGAATCTAATGCGTAATGCGTAATAAGGGTCGCCTTGCTTCGAAAATATCCCCATTTAGGGAGCGGAAATGGGCTCCGGAGCGAGTAGCGCTT
>DFEQ01000084.1:0-1297 GCA_002368735.1 Christensenella sp. UBA3798 | reverse complement strand
AGTTTCGGAGCGAAGCAAGGCAGCTCCCTCGAGTCATTGCGTTAGTGGCGTATTGTATAGGGCACGGCAATGTCGAGGGGCAATGCCGCGCTAGTGGAATGCGGAATCGAGGGGCGCGTTGCTCCGATAGTATATCCATAATCAGGGAGCGGAGAGAATGCAAAATATATCCCTACATCCTTAACTGCGAGCGAAGTGAGCAACTTCACTGTGCGCTATCGGCGCACAACTTCACTGACGAAGTCAACTTCACTTGCCGAAGGCAAACTTCACTTCTCGCAGAGAGCGCACAACTTCACTCGCCGACAGGCGAACTTCACATCTCGCAGAGTATACTTTACGCGGCTTTGCCGCAATAAATAAAAAAGCGGTAGCATTCGCTACCGCATTATTTATTACTTATCATCTCCGTCCCCGTCATCGTCGTCATCTTCTTCGTCGTAGTCGTCATCGTCGTCCACGTTGTTGTCGAAGCCGTAGATGTCGTCTTCGTCGGGATACTCATCTTCGGGCACTTCTTCCTCTTCTTCCTCATCGCCGAAGCCTTCGTCGTCGAAGCCTTCGCCTTCGGGGAGGTCGTCGTCCATATTGTCTTCGGTATCGGCGTCAAGGTCCTCGCTTTCTTCTTCGTTCTCCTCGCTCTCCCAGTCTTCGTCCTCGGGGTCGAGTTTATCGTCGAGGTCCTGACGGCAATTCTCACAGTAGTCGGCGTCGTCGGGGATCGGGGCGCCGCATCTCGGGCAGGTCTTGGTGTAGAGGTCGTCCTCCTCCTCGTCAAAACGCACGCCGCGCAATTCTTCCTTGCATACTTCGCAATAGTCCTCTTTCTCAGAGATGTAGTTCAGCAAGCAACGAGGACAAAGTTTATAAGACGGCATAACATACCTCCTTTTCAGGTCGTTTTTGCTTTGTTTCATTATTATATGGATAATTTATATAATTGTAAACACTTTTTTGATAAATAAATAAAAATTTTTCTTACGAAAATAGGAACGCGGAAAGCGTACCTCGGCGCGGGGGAGATGTGGCGGCGAAAAAATGTCGGAAAAACGGAGAAAAAATAAAAAAAGCGCCCTTCGCCGCATACTATCTGTATGTATTACAATTATCACGGAGTGGCGAAAAGGTTGATACGCGAAGGGAAACTCTTGGAGTTCAGAAAGGTGGCGCGGTGGGGGGATATCGCTCCGGCATTCGTTCTCTTCTTTGATGGGCACAAGCCTATGCCCATCCGCGAGGAGCGGGTGCCGGAGTACGTGGAAGCGATACGGGAAAGCCCCTCGTCACATCTTGTTCG
>DFEQ01000072.1:17651-17976 GCA_002368735.1 Christensenella sp. UBA3798 | reverse complement strand
TCGCTTGCATAGTTTCTCCTCCTTTATTATACGAGTTTACGTTTGTCGGTGACGTGCACGGCTTTGCCCATGCTGCGTTCGATGGTGCGGGGTTCGACGAGCTTGATCTTGGCGTTGAGGCCGATCATCTGCTGTACCGCCTTGCCTATCTTGACAGAGAGCGCCTCAAGCCCCTTGATCTCATCACTGAAGAACTTGCCGTCCACCTCCACCATGATCTCAAGGGTGTCGAGGTTGTTGACGCGATCCACGATGATATGATAGTGCGGGCTGACGCCGTCTATCGACAGGAGTGCCTCCTCCACCTGCGAGGGGAAGACGTTGA
>DFEQ01000072.1:0-17594 GCA_002368735.1 Christensenella sp. UBA3798 | reverse complement strand
TTGACGCCGCGGATGATCAGCATATCGTCCGAGCGTCCCTTGAAACGGCTGATACGGCAGGTCGTCCTGCCGCACTTGCACTTGCCGTAGTTGATGGACGTGAGGTCGCGCGTTCTGTAGCGGATGAGGGGGAGACCCTCCTTGGAGATGGTGGTGAAGACCAGTTCGCCCGTTTCCCCTTCGGGAAGGGGCTCCAGTGTGGTCGGCGAGATGATCTCGGGAATGAAATAGTCCTCGCAGACGTGCAATCCTTCGTGATACTCGCAGTCACAGGCGACGCCCGGTCCCATGACCTCGGACAAGCCGTAGATGTCGTGGGCGTGGATATTGAGATTTTTTTCGATTTGGAGGCGCATCTCCTCCGTCCAAGGCTCCGCACCGCAGATCGCGGCTTTGAGCTTGATATCATCCACCTCGCCGCTCTCCTTCAAGACCTCCGAGATATGCAGGAGGTAGGAGGGAGTACAAGCGATCGCCGTTGCGCCGAAGTCCTTCATCAGGGTGACGAGCTTCTGCGTGTTACCGGTGCTCATCGGGACGGTGGTGGCGCCGATGTACTCCGCGCCGTAGTGCGCGCCGAGGCCGCCCGTAAAGAGTCCGTAGCCGTAAGCGACCTGGATGATGTCCTTCTTGGTGATCCCCGCCATCGTCATACAGCGAGCGACGCACTCCGACCACATCTCGATATCCTTGGCGGTATAGCCCACAACGGTGGGCTTGCCGGTGGTGCCGGAGGAGGCGTGTACGCGCACGATGTCGTCCTGCGGAACGGCAAAGAGCCCGAAGGGGTAATTGTCCCTAAGGTCCGCCTTGGTGGTAAAGGGGAGCTTCACGAGGTCGTCCACGCTCTTGATATCCTCGGGGCTGAGCCCGATGGCGTCCATCTTCGCGCGGTAGGCGGGGACGTTTTCATACACCCTCTTGACCGTCGCGACGAGGCGTTCGGACTGGAGCGCGCGCATTTCCTCGCGGCTCATCGTCTCCATCTTTTCATTCCAAATCATACTTTTCTCCTTTTATTCGCCGAGTCCCGTCAAGAATGCCTTTTTATTGATCTCCACTGTCTTCGGCGGGACGGTATTCTCGATCACTTTGAGCCAAATCTCCTTCTCCACGTCCATATGACGCGCCGCGACGCCGAGTACCACGGTATTGAAAACGCGCTGATTGCCGACCTCTGCAGCGATCTTGTTTGCGTCCACTTTGACGATCTTATATTTTCCCTCGAGGCTATCCAACACGTCGGTCGGATAGGTCGCCGCGCCCGCGATCACCGTGATTGGCTCGATCATGACGTCGTTGACGATCATCACGCCGCCCGGCTTCAAAAAGTGGTGATAGCGCGCCGCTTCCAAGCGCTCGAAAGCGATGAGGACGTCCGCCTGTCCCTCTTCCACGATGGGCTCGCGCACGCAGTCGCCGTAGCGCACGAAGGTGACCACGCTGCCGCCGCGTTGCGCCATGCCGTGCACCTCGGAGAGCTTGACGTCGTAGCCTTTTTCGATGGCGATGCCGCCCAAAATACGGCTGGTGAGGAGGGTACCCTGCCCGCCCACGCCGACGATCATTATATTCGTACTCATTTCTTCACTACCTCCCTCTTTTCAAGCGCGCCGAACTTGCAGAAGGACGCGCACAGCCCGCAGCCGTTACACATTTCGGGGTTGACCTTCGCCGTCTTTCCCTCCTTGGAAAGCGCGGGGCAGCCGCAGGTGATGCAGGCGCCGCAGCCGATGCATTTTTCACTGTCCACGAAGACCTTGTAAGGGAAGACCTGACCCTTCAAAAGGGCACAGGGGGCCTTGCAGATAACGACGGATAACTCCTCGGTCTGGGTCTCCTTCTTTAAGACTTCGGTCAGCTCCTCGCGGTCAAAGGCGTTCACCGTGGTCACTCTCTTCACGCCGATCGCGTGGCAGAGCTCGACGAGGTCGATCGCGGGAGCGGGCTCGCCCTTCAGGTTTTTGCCCGTAGCGGCGTGCTCCTGATGTCCCGTCATGCCCGTCGTCCTGTTGTCGAGGATCACGACGGTGCCGGTGGAGCCGTTATACGCCGAGTTGATGAGGCTGTTGACGCCGGTATGCAGGAAGGTGCTGTCGCCGATGACGCACACCCAGTTCTTGATGTAGTCCTTGCCCTTCGCCTTCTCTACGCCGTGCAGGGTGGAGATGCTACTGCCCATACAGATGGTGGTCTCGATGACCGAAACGGGCGGGACAGCGCCGAGGGTGTAGCAACCAATGTCGCCTATCACGTGGAGTTTCAGCTTCTTCATGACCGAGAAGACGCTCCTATGCGGGCAGCCCGGGCAGAGCACGGGAGGACGAGCGGGAAGACCCGCCATCGGCGCCTCGTAGTCCGCCTTGCCGAGCACGGCTTTACGAAGGAGGTTGGCGCTGTATTCCCCTTGACGGGTGAAGATCTCCTTGCCGATGACCTTGATGCCCATCGCGCGGACGTGCTCCTCGATGAGGGGCTCTAATTCCTCAAAGACGTAGATGGTCTCGACGTTTGCCGCAAACTCGCGGATGATATCGTCGGGGAGGGGGTTCAACAGTCCGAGCTTCAAGACCGAAGCCTCGGGCATAGCCTCCTTGACGTACTGATAGGCGATGCCGCTCGTGATGAAGCCCACCTTCTTGTCGCCGTATTCGATGCGGTTGATGGGGTCCTTGGCGAGGTCCGCCGCCATACGCTTTAAGCGGTCCTCGACGTAGAGGTGACGCTTCTTCGCCATGCCCGGCATCATCACGTACTTGTCGATGCGCTTCTCGTAGGGCTTGTCCTCCACTTCGGTGCGGTATTCAAGCTCCACGATGCCCTGCGAGTGCGAGAGCCTCGTGGTGGTGCGCAGGATGATGGGGGTGTCGTACTTTTCGCTGAGCTCAAAAGCGCGCTTCGTGAATTCCTTCGCCTCGGCGCTGTCCGACGGCTCGATGACGGGGATCATCGCCGCCCTGCCGATCAAGCGGGTGTCCTGCTCGTTCTGCGAGCTATAGAGACCGGGGTCGTCCGCGACCACCGCGACGAGTCCGCCGCCCACACCCGTGTAGGAACAGGTGAACAGGGGGTCCGCCGCCACGTTGAGTCCGACGTGCTTCATACAGCACATACTCCTCACGCCGCTGATGGACGCGCCGATGGCGACCTCCGCCGCCACCTTCTCGTTGGGCGCCCATTCGGCGTAAACTTCGTTATACTTTGCTATCGTCTCGCTGATCTCGGTACTGGGGGTGCCGGGATATGCCGAAGAGACCTTGACGCCCGCTTCGTATGCGCCGCGCGCGATGGCTTCGTTGCCTAATAGTAATTTCTTCATACTCCCTCCTTGTTGCGCAAGTCTCTGATCCTCTTCGCCTTTCCTTCAAAGCGCTGGATGGTATTGGGGGATACCAAGCTGATCTTGGCGTCCAAGCCCAGCACCACGCGCAGCTTCGCCTTGATGGCGGATTCGATAGCCTTGAGTTCTTTATAGTCGTCGGTCGCCTTTAAAAGCTCCACGCGGATCTCCAGTTTATCCGAGTGACCCTCGCGCGTCACGACGATCTCGTAGTGCGGTCCGATGCCCTCGGTATGGAGGAGCACCTCCTCGATCTGTCCCGGGAAGACGTTCACGCCGCGGATCTTCAGCATATCGTCCGTTCTGCCGTCAAGGTTCTCCATACGGCAGGTCGTCCTGCCGCACTTGCACTTTTCGTACATCAAACGGGTCACGTCCTTGGTGCGATAGCGGATGAGGGGCAATGCCTCCTTATAGATGCAGGTCACGACGAGCTCGCCCTTGGAGCCTGCGGGGAGCACCTCCCCCGTCTTGCTGTCGATGATCTCGGGGATAAAGAAGTCCTCGTTGATGTGCATACCGTTTAGGTATTCGCACTCGCCCGACACGCCGGGACCCATGAGTTCGCTCATGCCGTAATTGCTGGTGACGAGGACGTTGTCGCCCCACACCTTATGCATCTCCTCGCGCATCGCTTCGGTCAAAAGTTCGCTACCCACGAGGGCGATACGCACCTTGAGATCCTTCTTGATATCCACGCCCATCTCATTCGCCACTTCGGCGAGGCGGAGAGCGTAGGAGGGAGTCGCCACGAGGAGGGTGGTCTCGAAGTCCTTCATAAACATGATCTGCTTCTCGCTGTTTCCCGTCGAGGAAGGCACGATGGTCGCGCCGAGGTTCTCGAGTCCGTAGTGCAAGCCGAGAGCGCCCGTAAACATACCGTAGCCAAAGCAGATCTGCGCCATATCCTCGGGCGTCGCTCCGCCCATCACGGCGATACGCGTCACGCATTCCGTCCAAGTTTCGAGGTCTTTCCTCGTATAGCCCACCACGGTGGGCTTGCCCGTCGTACCCGAAGAGGCGTGCACGCGCACGAGATCCTTCTTAGGCACCGCAAAGAGCCCAAAGGGGTAATTGTCACGCAGATCTTCCTTCGTGGTGAAGGGGAGTTTCGCGAGGTCGGCAAGCGTCTTGATGTCCTCGGGCTTCACGCCTGCGGCGTCCATCTTCTTGCGGTAGGCGGGCACCTTCTCATAGACGCGATGCACCGTCTCCTGCAGACGCTCGAGCTGGATCTTTTCGATCTCGCTTCTTTCGAGAGTTTCGTTCTTTGACCAAATCATACTGTCGCTCCTTGTTCGTTTTTCTATCTTATATCGCCGCGCAAACGGCGAAGGTTTTACTTATTGTCCTGCGCCGCTTTCTTTATCTCGGCGGCAGAGAGGATCTCATTTTCGATGGGTTTCTCAAAGGCTTCCTTGATCAGCTCCTCGGGCAGCGGCTTCGTAAAGAAGCTGACCACGAAGGTGGAGAGCATAGAGAACGCCATACAGATCACGCCGATCATCGGAGAGGCGCCGACGCCCTGCTGCAGGATCTTGCCGAAGGTGACCTCTCCCGCGATATTCGCCTTGTCGTATCCGATCACAAAGATCAGGACGAAGGTCAGGACGAGAGAGCCGATGATGGAGACCCACGCCGCGGTGCGCGTCGTCTTTTTCCACAAAACGCCGAGGACGTACGGCCCGATAAAGCAGCCCGCGAGGGTGCCCCAGCTGAGACCCATCATATAGGCGATGGCTGTGATCTCAAACTTGCTGTTCAAGTAGGCGATGACCGTCGCGATCACGACAAAGACGAGCGCGAGGATACGCATCATCATCGTGACCTTCTTGTCGGGTGCGTCCTTCTTGATGCTCCCCTTATAGATGTCGATGGTCACGACGGAGGAGGAGGCGAGGGAGACCGACGCCAAGGTGGACATCGACGCCGCGAGGACGAGGACGGCGATGAGGCCGAGCAGTCCGTTGGGCAGGACGTCCTTGATCATATAGGGGATCACGTTGTCGGTATTGCCGCCCGGTGCCTTGTCATAGAAGAGAGTGGCGAGACCGCCGATAAAGTAGGCGCCGAAGCCGATGACGAGAGCAAAGATCGAGCTCACGATGGTGCCCTGACGGATCGCCTTCGCATCACGCACGGTATAGTACTTATGAATGGTCTGCGGGAGAGCCCACACGCCGAAAGAGGTCAAGAGGATCAGGAAGACGAGAGACATCTCTCTGCCGTAGAGGACGTGATCCGAAGCGGCGCCTCCCATAAAGAGACCCATTTCGTTCTCGGTCAGCGTCTTCAGCCCTTCGCCCCAGCCGACCTTGGGCGACGCGAGGAAGAAGAAGAGCATAATGACGACCCCCACGAACATGATGATGCCTTGGATAAAGTCGGTCAAGGAAGTGGCGATATAACCGCCGAGGAAGAGGTAGAAGGCGGTGACCGCCGCGAGCACGATCATCACGACCCAGCCCGGGATATCGAATACGATGCTGAATAGATTTCCCAGCCCGTTATACACCGAAGCGGCATAGGGGATGAGGAAGATAAAGATGATGATCGCGGAGACCAATTTCATCTTTTCGTCTCCGTATCTCTTGTAGAAAAAGTCGGGCATCGTCTTTGCGTCCAGCCTGACAGTCATATTCTTGGTCCGACGCGCGAGCACCTTCCAGGCGAGGAGGGCGCCGACCACGGCGTTACCGATACCGATCCACACGGCGGCGAGGCCGAAGCTGAAACCGAACTTACCCGCATAGCCGATAAAGATGACCGCGGAGAAATAAGTCGTACCATAGGCGAACGCGCTCATCCAGCCGTTGAGCCCCTTGCTGCCCGCGAGGAGGTAGTCCTTGACGGTCTTTGCCTTGTTGCGGGTATAGATGGCGATGGCGATCATGCCGATCAAATACAGAACGATGACGGTAATATCGATAGCAATCATTTGCAAAACCTCTTTTTACTTATGAATTGACCTACATATTATAAATCAACGCGCGCGCATTTGTAAAATTAAATCGACAAAATAAAACGCAATTATTTGAAGTAAAAACCACGCATTTTCCAAAATTTCCCACCCGCTTGGAAAAATAATTTCTTGACAGGGATATTGACAAAAAACTATAATTGATAATAGAATATTATATCGACCTTGTGAGGGAGCAATGACCGCATTCACCGCAAACGATCTCCTAAATGGCGTTTTGCGGGAGCAGAACGTCGGCGACTACGTCACTCACCTATTGAGCGGCGCGCTTGACAGCTCCTTCCCCCTGCCGACGGAGATAGAGTTTTCCTCCCTCCGTGAAACGAAATGCAAGTGGTCGCTTTTCGGCAAGGTCGCGTGGGTCAAAAGGTGGTTCGGGGATAATCCCCGCCTCTTCCCCTCGGGCGTGAAGGTCAGTTTCCCCCTTTGGTCGAAGTACGGCTGTCATATGGACGACTCGGGCAACGTTCGGTTCCCCCTCCCCGCCCTCTTAAAGCGCTTCGACCCCCTCGTGAAATACGTCTTTCACGAATCGGCGCACCTCTATATCGCCGCGTCGGCGGAATATGCGGAATTGCTCGCTCTCGACAAAGCCTTTCGGGCAAGTTGCGGCAAGGACGCACAGGCAAACTGTCTGTCCCCCGCGGAGTACTTCGCCTCGCTCTTATCCGTCAGACTGCTGAAGGAGGCGGCGGAGACCCTCGGCGAAACGAGGCTCGCGAAGCGAATAAGGATGCAAGTCGGCGTGGAAGAGCGCAAGCTGACCCGCGCAAAGGACGCCTTCACCGCGTCACTATCGTAAAAAATATCGACCCACCTGGGTCGTCAAGCAAAACAAAGGAGCAAGGAAGATGGAAAAAGAAACCCGTAAGAGCACCGCTACCCAAAAGGAAGAGAGCGTTAACGAGCTTCTCAAGAAGTACGAGGAACAGGCGGAGGACCGCACCGTCCACAGCTATTCAGAGACTTTCCACAACGACTACAGCGACAGCGCCTGCTGCTGCTGATCTCGGGCGAACGCAGATAGCGAAAGCGTGTTTATCACCTTCGTTTTTTCTCACCGCAATGAAAGAAGAAAACAAGCGTAAAGATACTTCTTCCCCCGCCGCTGTCACCGATACGACGGTTCTTTTGGAAGAATATAAAAAGCAAGTTGCTGACGACGGCGTCCACTCTTATTCCGAAACTTTTCACCACGAATACTACGATTACAGCGACTCCAATTGCTGTTGCTGATCATGTACGGCTATTTCCGACCCTACGATTCCGACCTGAACGATAAGCACAAGCGGGTCTTTCAGTCCTATTATTGCAGGCTTTGCTACTGTTTGTGGCTGTACGGCGGGCAGACCGTACGCTATTTCACCACATTCGACCTCACACTCTATTCCATGATCATCCACCTGTCCGTCGGACGGGAGGTCCCCCCTTTCTACGGCTGCGAGAGGATAGCCGTATCCAACCGCAACCGCTTTAAGGATGACGACATCGGGCTTGCCCTGGCGCGCCTATCCCTCGTCACCTTCGGCGAGAAGTTCCGCGACGATATGCTGGATGAAGGCGGGCTCAAGAACTTTATCAAAAAGATCCTTTTTGCCAAGAAAGTGCGCAAGGCGTGCGCCGAAGCCCCCGACCTCGCGAAGATCGCCTACGAAGGGACGGAAGCCATCAACCGCCTGCAAGAGGAGAATGCCGACCTCGACCCCTTGCTCGACCGATACGCTTTAGCGATGGCGGATACCGTTTCGGCGATCGCGCCCGTCAAGGAAGAGCACCTCCGTTTATTCCGCGCGCTCGCGCGCTGGACCTATTTTGTGGATATTCTATGCGACTACGACGAGGACGCGAGGAAAAAGCAGTATAACCCCCTCTGCAAGTCGGGCTACCCCACCTTGAACGAGTATTTCGCGCACAACTACTACGATCTTCTTCAGAAGAATCGCGAGATATCGCACGAAGTGCACGCCGCTCTGATGGCTTGCCGCGAGGACAGACCCGAGTGGGACGTCCTCTTCAAGGTCATCACCTACGCCCTCGAGACCGTCGTCCCGAATATTCTGAAGGGGAAGGACGTGACCTTCCACTACTTCAAGGAGCTCAGGCGCAACCGCAAGCGCATCGAGCAGGAACAGAAAGATATCGAGAAAAAGAGGAAATATGAGACACGTTAACATCGTCGTAAAAGTGACCAATGCCTGCAACCTCCGGTGCAAGTATTGCTATAACCAAGACACCGAGTACGCGAGCGCCGTGCTCCCCCTCGAACGCTTGGAGAAATTTTTGACCATGCTCACCGCGAAGTACGATTCCATCGAAGTGATATGGCACGGCGGCGAGCCCCTCCTCGCAGGGATAGAGTATATGACCCGCGCGATGGAGGCAGAAGAGCGCCTCCGCTTGACCACGGGGGTAAAGATAACCAATAAGATGCAGACCAACGGCACCCTGATAGACAGATCTTGGGTCGCCTTCTTCAAGAAGTACTCCGTCAAGCCCGGCATCTCCTTTGACGGTATAGAAAACGACAAGCACCGCCAAGGGACTGCCAAGGTGCTTTCCGCTTTTTCTCTGATGCAAAAAGAGAAGGTGCGTTTCGGCACCCTCGCCGTCGTGGCGGACAAGGACTACGACATCCTCGAGAACTACAAGTTCTTCGCGGCAAAGAAGGTGGCGACCGACTTCTCCCCCGTCTTCCCCGAAGGAGGCGCGAAGAGTATGACCGCCTTGGACGCGGAGAAATTCGCATCCGACATGATCGCCCTCTTCGACTACTGGCTCTACGACAAGGAGGGGGTGGGGGTGCGCCTCTTCTCCTCCTACATTTCGATGATCCTCGGCAAGAGTTGCCGCATCTGCTCCAACGCCTCGTGTATCGGCACCTTCTTCTCCATCTATCCCGACGGCAATATCTACAATTGCGGTCGCGCTTCCATGACGCAGTATCCCTTCGGGAATATCGACGACATAACGAGTGTGGACGACCTTCTCTCTTCCGACGGCTTCCGCGATCTCTTAGTCGGCGCGATAGCCCGCCGCGAAAAATGCAAGGAGAGTTGCGAACTCTTCCCCTACTGCTGCGGCAACTGCTCTGATCAGGCGATCATCGAGGGCTCCTTGGACAAAGCGCCCGCCTTCTCCTGCTACGCATTCAAAGCCATCTTTACCCATATCCGCGACAAGGTCAACAAAATCATTGAGGATAAAGTCCCCCTGACCGACCTTAACCCCACGATGAAGAGCATCTGGATAGACTGCTTCTCCATCAAAGGCGACCTCGAGGACAAGAAATGAGCCCTACCCTTTGGACCGTCCTCGGATATATCGTATTCTTCGGCTATATGCTGCTCGAGATCCTCGTCGGAGAGGGGCTTCAAAAGAAGTTTAACCTCAATAAGGAGATGACGCGCAAGGTCGAGCACATGTTTACGGGCGTGTGCTGGATCATCGGCTACTTCTTTTTCGGCTGGACCATCCACATCTTTATCGTCAACCTCATCAGCGTGGTGCTGCTCGGCGTCATCACCTTCGGGGGGCTCATGAAGTCCATCGAGCGCGAGGACGCGGCCAAGAGTTACGGCGTCTTCTACTTCGGGCTCAGCACCCTCGTCATCGTGACCATCCTCGTTTTCGTGGAGGACTCGCTTTTCCCCTACTACGGCATCGCCTATTATACCTTGGTGCTGGCGGACGGATTTGCCCCCATCGTGGCGAAAGCCTTCAAAAAGCATAATGTGGAACTCGTGCACGGCAAGACCCTCGTGGGCACCGTAACGGTCTTTTTGATGACCGCGCTCATCGCCTTCGTCTTCAGCCTGATATTCTCGCTGCACCTTTCTCCCCTTCTCATCTTCTCCCTCGCCTCGGTCGTGGCGATGGCGGAACTCTTCGGCGCCAAGGGAACGGACAACCTGACCATCGTCTTCGTCGCCTTCGGTTATCTCGCCCTCGCGCATTACGGCTATCTCGATACGGGCACCGAGATCGTCATCCTTCTCGTGCCCATCCTCACCCTGACCACCATCCTTTTCAAGGCGCTGACCCCGTGGGCGCACACCGTGTCCTACCTCGTTTTGCTCGCCTTCGCCATCTTCGGCGGCTATCGCTTCGCTGTGTTTGCCCTGACGCTATTCACCATTGCCGCCGTGGTCACCAAGGTCACCTCCGAATTGTATGCGAAAAGGACGGGCACCAAGCGCAAAAACACCCGCGGGGTGATACAGATATTGGCGAACAGCACGCTTGCCGTCATCTTCCTCGCTCTGTATTTCTTCCTGAGGGCGGAGTGGCTGTTCTACATTGCCTTCGTCGTGATCCTTGAGGAGTTTGCGGACTCTATGTCCTCCGACATCGGTCGCCTCGCGAAGGATCCTCCCGTGGATATCCTCAGATTCAAACGGGTGCCTGCGGGTACGAGTGGCGGCGTCAGCCTGCTCGGCACCTCGGCTGCCCTCGTCGCCACCTTCCTTATGGGGCTCTTCGTGCTCCTCTATTTCGGTGACCCCATTCTGTACGTCATCGTCGCGGGCGTCGCCTTCCTCGGCACACTTATCGACAGCGTGCTCGGCTCCTCGCTGCAAGGGCTCTTTCAATGCTCCGTGTGCGGCGAAATGACGGAGAAAAAAGTGCATTGCGACACCCCCGCCACCCTCATCAAGGGCTTTCGTGCGGTGGACAACAGCCTCGTCAACTTCCTGAGCGGCGCTCTGACCGCAGGGGTCGCGGCGGCGATACTCCTCGGAACGGGCATTCTATAAGAACTCTTTGCCTTTTTAGCCAAAAGGGGCTATACTATCAATATGCTGAAACTGCGCGTCGTCGCCGTGGGCGACATCAAAGAGCGCTTCTACCGTGAAGCGATCGCCGAATATATCAAGCGCCTCGGCAGATGGGCGAAGACGGAGATCGTCGAGGTCTCCGAAGCCTCTCACGTCACCGACGACGACAAAAAAAGAGGGGCGGAAGGCGAAGAGATCCTCAAGAAGGTCAAGGGAAAGTGTATCCTTGCCGACGTCAAGGGGAAAAGGGTCAAGAGCGAGGACATCGCCGCCCTCCTAAAGACCAGCGCCCTCGCAGGGGACAGCGAGCTCACCTTTGTCGTGGGCGGCAGCAACGGGGTATCCCCCGCCGTCAAAGATAGAGCGGACGAGATCATCTCCTTTGGAGATATCACCCTGCCCCACCAACTCTTCCGCGTCGTCCTGCTCGAACAGCTCTACCGCGCGGAGACTATCCTCAGCGGCACAACCTACCATAAGTGACGGCGTATCATAAGTGACGGCGTATAGCGGGGGATATGCCGCTTTATGCGCAGCCGCGACCACCGGAGGTAAAATGACTGAAAGAGAATTAGCCAAACTTGCCGAATACCAGGACGAAGAAGCGATCCACTACGAGGACCTCGACCTCTCCGAACTCTTGAAGCCGTACGAGAAGGACGCCAAAGCCTTCAAGGAGAAGTACGGCGAGTATTACGACGACATCAAGTTTAAGGAAAAGGATTGGTGGTGAGATGGCAAAGCCGCACAAGCAAAACGTGATAGGCGCCATCCTCTTCGTGGTCTTTTTGATCGTGGCGGTGGGACTTGCCGCCGCCCTCGCCATCGTGTTTGCGCCGGTGGAGCTTACCTTGGAAGAGGACTCCTACACCCTTACCTTCTTTATCTTCCACAAGGAAGGCGCCGCCTACGACGACCTTATGGAAGTCGCCCTCCTAACAGACGAGACCTACTCTTCCGAGCGCATCACTTCCTTCGGCGGCATCAGCAAGGCGTTCGGCACCTACGAGAACGAAGCGTACGGCGAGCACTTCCGCCTGACCTTCTCGGAAAACAACCACAACTTTATTTTGCTCAAACGCAAGGACGGCTCGGTCACCGTCTTTAACCAAAAGACCGTCGCCGAGACCGAGGAAGTATACCGAAAGTTGCGCGAAAAAGTATAAAGCGATGAAAAAAAAGAGGAGCGCCGCAGCGCTCCTTCTTTTTTATTACATCATCGAGCTGCCGAAGCCGATGCGTTTGGTTTTTCTGCCGTCCTTGAGGTCCTTTTTGAACTCCTGGTCGGAGACAGAGAGCAAGAAGTCCTCCTTGCTCAAGCGGAGCTTCCCGTTATCGAGGTCGCGGCGCATCGCCGCCTTCGCCCAGGTGCGCTCGAAGATATTGCGAACGAAGCGTCCGTTGCTGAATTCCTTTGACTCGAGGAGTTTATCCTCCAGCCCTGCGAAGAACTCCTTGGCGGCGGGCAATATCTCGTCGTCGTACTTGAAATTCTTCTTGACCAGCGCCTCGAATATCTTGTACAGCTCGTCGCGCGTGAAGTTGCGGAAGTCGATGAGATAGGGCATCCTACTGCGCAGACCGCTGTTGCCCTGCATCAGGTTTTCCATATCGTCGGGATATCCCGCCATGATGACGAGGAGGTCGTCGCGGTGGTTTTCCATCTCGGATATCAGCGTGTCCAGCGCCTCCCTACCGTAGTCTTTTTTGTCGTTATCCCCCTTATAGAGGGTGTACGCCTCGTCGATAAAGAGCACCGAGCCGTATGCGTCGCGGCACATCATTTGGGTCTTGGGGGTGGTCTCTCCGATGTATCTGCCGCAGAAATCTCTGCCCGTGTATTCAAAGAAGTTGCCGATGCGGAGGATCCCTTTCTCCTTGAGTATCTTGCCGAGTATCCTGGCGACGGTGGTCTTGCCCGTGCCCGGATTGCCCACGAAGCGCATATGGATGGTCGGAGAGCCCATTCCCTTCGCCGCGCGGGAGAACTCTATCTGCGTCAATATTTCATTCAGCTGTTTCTTGACCTCGTCCATTCCCACGAGAGCGCTAAGCATCTCCTCGGCGCACAGCGAATCCTCTGCGGTAAATTCGGCGAGGGCGCGGGTGTCGCGGACTGTTATCCTATGCGAAGGGTTTTTCATCGTGGCGTTGGTGACCGCCTTTTTGTAGAGTAGTTCGTTCACCACCTTTCGGAGCGTCTTGATGCCGTAGAAGGTGCCGTCGCTCTTTTCCTCGTTCAGGCGCTTTTCGATATACTTCCAGGCGGCGCTCTCCATGCTGAAGCCGTTTTTGGAGAGCTCCAGCTTGGTAAGGGTGCGATAATCCTCCGCCGAAAAGGGAGGGAAGGATACCATGCGGACGTACAGCGCGTCGTTCAGCGCCTCGCGCACCTTTAAGAGCACGTCCTTTTCCACAAAGGGGATGCGGAAGACGACCATCACGTTTTCCTGCGAGGTAGATATCTTGCGCAAGAACTCGCGGAACTGGAAGTTTCCGATGTGGTCTATCCATTCCGAGATGTCTAGCGAGACCATGGGGATCTGCAAGCCGCCCCTGCCCATGCGCGGGATGCGTACGGGACCCATCTCAAAGATCTTTTCGTACAGTTCATTCAAGTGCGAAGTGATGGCCTCGGGCTTGGGCTCGTAGGAGATGACGAACTCGCGGCACTCTCCCGAGATGGCGACGATGCCCGTCTCCGTGATGACCCTGCCGAGCAGGTTCAGCGCCGTGGTCAGACCGCCGCCCGTGCCGATGGAGAACAGATAGCACTGCGACAGGAACACCTTACGCGCGGCGGGGCTTTGGAACTGCGGCGCGGCGGCGATGATTTCGTTGCACAACGTGCGGAATTCCTTGGCGCCTACAAGCTCGTTGACGTCTTTGCGCACTTCGTCCAAGGGAGACGGCTTCTGCTCCGTATCGCCCGATATGATGCGGTCTATCATATCTTTGACCACGTTTTCCGACGCAGGCGCCGCCTTCGGAGGCGTTTCCTTCGGCGTAGAGGCTGCTTTGGCGGGGTCTTCTTTTTCTTGCTCTTTTTGGGCGGAGTCTGCCTCGTCGGGAGTCTCTTTTGCTTGATCTTTTTCGGAGGAGTCCTCCTCTATGATCCGAGACAATTTTTCCATCAGCTCCCGTCTCTTTTTCTCGAGCTCGGCAAGAAGACGCTTTTGCTCCTCATCCCCTTCGTCCTCTTCATCCTCTTTTTCTCGCGGCTCTATCTCCACCCGCACGAAGCGCATATCGATATCTGCTTTGAGCTCACCGATCGCTTCTTCGATAAATCCGGCATACTCTATAAAATCTTCCGTAACGAATCTGCCCTGCAGTGCGAAATCGCATATATCGGGATTCACGTTAAGCAAGATATATCTATCCTCACCGGAAATGCTGTGATAGATCTTTGCACGCACGTCGGCGGCTATCGCCGAGTCCAGCGCTTCCGACACTGGCTCTCGATAGTGAATACACGCCGTAAAAGACGTCTCGTCCAAAACGTCGCTTAACTCGCAACAAAGACGCTTGCGGATCTTTTCGACGGTCTTCATCGATACGAGCTTTTTCTGCTTAAATGCGTCGACCTCCTCCTGCGGGATCTCCAACTCTTTGGCAAGGGTTTCAAGGGTGATATCTTTGTTTTTCAGGGTTTTCCAAAGTGCATCATAAGTAAATTGCATCTTCCACCTCCGTAATATCAACATTATAAAATAATATCATATATTTGTCAAAATCAAAATTCGATACCCCCGCCGCCAAATCGCACGTTGGAGAACTGTATCGCTATATGCGTCCGAGAGACGCTTTAGCAAAAAACAAGTCCCTTTTTCGCAGGAGGCGTTTTCGAGCAGACATTTCCCACAAGGGATATTGTAAAATGTTAAAGGGCTGTGATATACTTTGTATGGTTTTATCACTTCATTGTGGTTGTGAATTATTTTTAGGAGAGTACAAGAATGATCATCAAAGCAGTCAAATTCAGAAAAGACGGTTTCTACACCCAGCCTTTCGTCTTCGGCGGCGAAGAGGGAATGGACAAGTTTGACAAGAACGTGCGCTATCGCGGCAGCTTGCAGAACTATTTGATAGACACAGGCAAGGAGGTCATCCTCGTCGATACGGGCATACCTGCGGGCACCCCCGAGGAGAACCCCGACGAGAACAGTTTGATATACACCGGCAAGGATATTTGCTCCTATATGGAAGCATTCGAGGCTTTGGGCTACAAGCCCGAACAGGTCACGAAGATACTTCTTACCCATCGGCACGCCGACCATTCGGGCGAGCTGAAGTCCTTCCCCAACGCAAAGATATACGTGGGGGCGGAAGAAGTCTCCGCTGCGGAGCTCCAAGGGCTTCCGAATATCATCCCCGTCACCTACACCGACGGAGCGTACTACAACTTCCCCGAGAGCCAAAAGATCGCGGACGGCGTCTACTTTATTAAAGCCAAAGGACACACCAATGGCAACAGCCTCGTTATCGCAGAGGACGGCGGACTCTTCTATATGTTCGAAGGCGACATCACCTACGTGGACGAAGCCTTGTACGCAAACAAACTCTCCGTCGTATTTGAAGATCTCGCCGCCGACAGAGTCACCTTCGATCGGGTGCGCGAATTTATCCGCAATCATCCCACCGTTTACTGTGGCACGCACACGCCGCAAGGGTACGAGAACCTCGAGGCAAAGCGCGTGATGGACCTCGATCATCCGGTGGAGACCATCTTCCCGAAGGTGGATTTTGCAAAGAAGGAAGCAACGGGCAAATACGTTTGCTCGGTCTGCGGCTACGTGTACGACCCTGCCGAGCATGACGGCGTGGCGTTTGAAGACCTGCCGGAAGACTGGAAGTGCCCGCGTTGCAAGCAGCCAAAGAGCAAGTTCAACCCGGCGTAACGTCGGCAGAGGATAGCGAAATGAAAATGTTGGTTGTCTATTTCAGCGCAACGGGAAGGACGGCGCGGGCGACGCAAAAGCTCGCGAGCGAGTTGAAATGCGATACCTATGAAATCAAGCCTGCCCGACCCTACACCGCCGCCGATTTGAATTGGATGGACAATGGTTCGCGGAGCTCTCTTGAGATGAAGGATAAGTCCTCCCGCCCCGATATCGTGAAAGACGGGTTGGACGTGTCCGGCTACGACACCATCCTCCTCGGCTACCCCGTATGGTGGTACACCGCGCCCACCATCATCAATACCTTTTTGGAGTCCTACGATTTCAGCGGCAAGAAGATCATTCTTTGGGCGACGAGCGGCGGGAGTGGTCTCGGCAAGGCTAGGCTCGACCTCGCGGGTAGCACCGCGGCGACCATCGTGGACGGACGTATTTTGAACAGCGAAACGCAGATTCGGCAGTTTGCAAAGGAAGTATTGGACCGATTTGATCGGTAAACAAACGGCAAAGAGGCGTCCCTAGAACCAGGGGCGTCTTTTTATTCCTGCGACCATAAGCGGGATCCAACAAGGTCGGTTATTGCGAAAGAGAGAAGTCTTTGATATAATAAAATGAGGCATCACTAAGGATAATCGAAATGGAAAACGATAACGAAAAGAAATACGACAACAAATATCTCCTCGAACGACAACTTGAGATGATCAAGCTCTTTTACGAGCGAAAACTCCTCACAAAAGAGCAATACGAGTTCGAAGTCAAGACCCTGACGACGAGAATAAACACGGACGACAAAAAAAGAGTCTTAAAATAGTATTTCAGCGGGGGTGGTTTTCGGAGCGAAAAATGCCACGATTTTTATAGCCAAGTCTAGGCAAATGGGTAGTTTCGGGCAGTTTTAGGTCGTTCAAGAGGGGCGCTTCCGCTCTGTTAGGCGAATGCTCGCACGCAATCCGCGCGTCGCGCGATATGCGATCAGTCGAAACGACTGCGTGAAATCAAGCCAACAAGGCATACAAGCGCAAGCGCTTGACTACATACACGGCTCTGCCGTGATGCCATACGCCTATGGCGATCACATACCAAGCCTCCTCCCGTCGGCTTGGATAAAAAATGGCTTCCGAAGAAGCCGTTTTTTAAGAGCTGCTAACCAGACTTGAACCGGTGACCTCGTCCGCGTCGCATTTTTTATCCGTCGGATAGGGCGGCGCTTTGCTTCGCCCTATCGGTGACTCCTAAAATGCTCCTTTCCCCCAAAATATCTACCGCTATTTCGGGGACCCCATCTATCGAGCAACCGTCCTTGGTAAGGACTCGGACTAAGAAAAAAGCACCGCTAAATAGTATCTTCATTCCGCTTTATCACGCGAATGCGTGCATGTCATCACGATGAAATCGTGCATATCATCAGCTCGGAAGAGCTGTATATCATCAAACCGAAGCGAATATTATACACGGACTACGCCCGTGATGATATACGGCGCGATGCACCGATGATATACAAAGGCGATGCCTTTGATGATATACCAAAACCTCGCTTCGCTTCGGTTTGGATACAAAAAATGCTCGGAATAATCCGAGCATTTTTTGGAGCTGCTAAC
>DFEQ01000089.1:18180-33561 GCA_002368735.1 Christensenella sp. UBA3798 | reverse complement strand
TCTTTCCGACGATTGCTTTATTCATTGATAAAGTTCACCTCCAAATTATTTTCGAAATTAAAGTTTGATCTTGATATCCACGCCCGCCGGAACGTTGACGTCCATCAAGCATCTGACGACGGTCGCCGTGGGGTTGTAGATATCGATGAGGCGCTTGTGCGTCCTCATCTCGAACTGTTCGCGCGAATCCTTATACTTGTGCGTAGCACGAAGGATGGTCACGATCTCACGCTCGGTGGGAAGGGGGATGGGCCCCGAGATCTTCGCGCCGTTCTTGGTGATAACGTCGACGATATTCTTCGCCACGCTGTCAACGAGCTCGTGATCGTACGATTTCAGTTTGATCCTGATTGTCTGTCCTGCCATTTTGGTTTCCTCCTGTTTTTTCTAACTCTTTTTATACCGCGCTGCCGTGTGTTTCCTGCCCCCTGTAAATTTAAGGCAGGTCTCCCTGCCGTCCTTTACGAGTTAGCGCCCGATCGTCGGACTGGTCCGCGCAAATTAACCCCGGATTGGGTAACCTTGCGCATCATCCGTATGCGGAGCATTCTCCCAAGCAATGCTTGTTTATTATATTGCAGGGGAAAAACCTTGTCAAATACAAACAAAATATTTTAAAATAAGTTTTCTTAATAATTCGTAATTTTAGAAACAATATGCACTTTTCGGGGGTTCGGAGGGTCAAAATCGACGTGAATTCCCCATTCTTTCCCTTGCTTCGGGCTGTTGACAAAAAGCGCGCGCGTATGCTATATTATTATCTATTGAAATGCGCGCGCGAGCAAAGGAGCCGGCAGATGTTAAAAAAGATCTTGGAATTCGTTAAGAGCAAGAAAGGCAAAAAGATTTTGATCTACGTGGCGATCGCCATCGTGGTCATCACGGGCGCGGTGGTAGCCGCCATCATATCGGACTCCGGTAGGTTGGTGCTCACCAACTCCAACCCCGACGCGGGATCGATCTCGGGCGGAGGTCTTATCCCGAAAGGCAAGACCACGACCATCCACGCGGCGCCAAACGACGGCTACGCCTTCCTCAACTGGACCAACCCCGACGACACCATCGCCAGCGTGGAGGCAGACCACGATATCGTGATGCCCAAGTCCACCATCCATCTGACGGCGAATTGGACGCTCATCGAGCTCCCCTTGACCCTGCATTTGGACAGCGACACCAACACCACTGCCTACCCCGCCACTTTCAATATCAAGAGCGATACCATCTTCCTCGACGCCCCGACCAAAGAGGGCTATACCTTCCTCGGTTGGTATAAGGACGCCGCCTGCACGGAAGCGGCGGAGGACTATATCCCGTCGGGCACTAACGCCCCCGTGGAGCTGTACGCTCGCTGGGCGTATTCCTACAACGTCACATACGACCTCGTGGAGGCGGGCGCTTCCAATAACCCCGACAACCCTCACACCTACACCGAGCACGCCGACGTGGAGCTCAAGCATCCCGTCTATTACGAGGTGAAGGACGGCAAAATGACGGGCGGCACCTATAAGTTCCTCGGCTGGCACAAAGATTCTCCGAGCGGCGATATCGTGACGAAACTGGACAAGACTTGGACGGAAGATGTCACCCTCTATGCCTCATGGGACATGAGCAAGGCGGTATATTATACCGTATTTGAGAAGAACGGCGCCACCTACGTGGAGTTCGGCAGATATCCGCAGCACGTCCTCGAAGACGCCCGCACCATCGCGGAGCTCAATAAGGAGATATCCGAAGGCAGATGGGACGGCACCGGCACGTACAGCTACAAGAATACCCTCTTCGTCAAGCTGACCGCGACCCCCTATCAAAACGACGCGAAGAACTACTTCGGCAAGTACAGCGACGGCTCGGACGTGGAGGCGGAGAAGGAGTACTTCTTTATCGTGGAACCCATCGTATGGAAGGTGCTTTCGGGCAACCCGTACGACCCCGATTCCGAGGTGCTGCTCCTTGCGGAGAGCGTGCTCACCGCGGGCTGCTTCCGCAGCGACCTCACCACCCGCGACTTCGGCGGCATAGCCATCTATGAGAACAACTGGGAATACAGCGACGTCCGCGCCTTCCTGAACGGCGAGTTCCTCGAGGACGCATTCATGGGCGGCGAAAAGGACTTCCTCCGGACCACCACCATCGACTACAGCAAGGACACGGCGAACCCCGACTTTGACTACGCCAACGGCACGAGCTGCGAGGACACCGTCTTCCTCCTCAGCTATCAAGATATGCGCAACGAGGATTACGGCTGGAGCAAGAGCGCCAAGGACGAAGACGCACGCAAAGTGGGCAAAGCCACCGACTATGCTAAGGCAAAGGGCGCATACGCCAGCCCAAACAAGGGCGACGAGTACGACGCGGCGCACTGGTGGCTCCGCTCCTCGGGCAATATGGAGCACTTCTCTTCCCTGACCACCGCCCTCGGCACCCTCGCGACCTATAACGTCAAGAGCGATATGATCGGCGTCAGACCCGCAGTTAAGGTCAAGTTGAACTGATTTTCCAAAAAGTAGGAGGCTTTACTATGATAACATACGTTCTGTTAGTTCTCGGCGGCTTGTTTCTGACCCTATTCCTGCTCTTCCGCGATAAGAACGGCGGATTCCTGCCCACCGCGCTCAAGACCGTGACCAGCATGCTCTTCGTGGCGACGGCGGTATCGGGCGTCATCAACAACTACATCGTGACGGGCACCCTCGGTGTGACCAAGCTGACCTTTTACGGGCTCGTCCTGCTCGGTCTCACGTGCGGCGTCATCGGCGACCTGACTCTTGATCTCAAGATCGTCTACAAGAACAACCCTCGCCACAACGACCTCTTTACCTTCTTCGGCATGGCGGCATTCGGCATCGGGCACGTCTTGTACATCGTAGCGGTAGCCATCTACTTCGGCTTCTCCGCCTGGTCCATCTTGATCGCCGCGGCGCTGACCGCTGTGATCTTCACCGTCAGCCTCTTCCTCTTAAAGATGCAGTTCGGCAAGTTCCTGATACCCTCTATCGTCTACGCCCTGCTCTTGACCCTTTTCCTCGCGGGCACCGTCGTTGCGGGAATCTTCACGGCATTCACCCTGCCCGTCATCTTACTCATCGTCGGCGCGGCGCTCTTCCTCCTCTCCGACCTCGTGCTCTCCATGATCTACTTCGAGGGGAATGAGGCAAGGGTGCTCATCGTCGTGAACCACGTCTTGTACTATGCGGCGCAGTTCTTGATAGCGCTGTCGCTGTATTACATCGCCCTCCCCTTGTGATGAGGGTGTATAGCGGCACATATACTTTGTTCCAACTCAAAAACCCCGCAGTTACGTACGACAAGTACGCGCCTGCGGGGTTTTATCGTCGCGCATCGTCTCTGCACCACTCTCCACCCTCATCAAAGTGAAAGAAAAGATCCCCGACAACGGGATCCTTTTTACGAGCATCTTTGTGTGTGAGTCATCATGCGCCTGCGCGGTTTTTTGTATCGGGGTCCCCGAGAAATAGCATATTTTTCGGGGTGAATATGCCTCGCAGCTGTACCCTTCTCCGCGTTCGCTGAGGTTGATCTCGCACTTTCGGGCGTACGGAGCGCTCGCCTAAGCAACACTCTCCACCCTCATCAAAACAAGAGGAAAGATCCCCGACAACGGGATCTTTTTTACGAGCATCTTTGTGTGTGAGTCATCATGCGCCTGCGCGGTTTTTTGTATCGGGGTCCCCAAGAAATAGCATATTTTTCGGGGTGAATATGCCTCGCATCTGTAACCCTTCTCCGCGTTCGCTGAGGTTGATCTCGCACTTTCGGGCGTACGGAGCGCTCGCCTAAGCAACGCTCTCCACGCTCATCAGATAATAGCAAAAGATCCCGATGACTGTCGGGATCTTTTATCGCCACATTGCTCGATCAGTGCTGCTTTTCAAAGTCTTCCGCTGATATTGGTTCTTCCTTAAAGACGATCTGTCTTTGCAGTAAAAAGATAAGAAAAGCAAAGACAGACACGCCGACAACGTAAAGCAGGATGGTGCTAAACCAATGCAGATTATGCCACGCTTCGTTGAGTATGGGCATGGTCTTCTTGAAATAGGGACTGATAAAAAACATATTGATGACCTGATCCGGGACAAACTTATGCATAACGACGTTGAAAAGCGTGGCGATCGCTACGGAGCATAAGAACACGATCGCTCCGCCTTGGAACGTGTTATAGTTTATCTTGCTTCGATTATGCACCGCGATAAAGGAGCAAGCAACCACCTGTAACCCGTGATGCGACAAGGTCTGAACATTGCAATACACGTTGGACCCGAAGGTCGTGGAGATCAAAATATACGTCGAAAGCCCGCCCAGCAGGATATAAGTATACATAAAGGCGCATAACGCGTCCCGTATCTTCCCTTCTTTCATAAAAGCGATCGGCAAAAGCAGATATAGCGGAGAATCGCACAGTTGGAGCGGGAAAGTCGTCCAGCTATATCGCCATAGGAAGGAGCCGTCTTCTGCGACCGTAAAGGACTCCTCGACCTGTTTGATCGCCTCCATCGAGAACATGATCGCCCAGATCGTGACCAAGATGATCCGAAACGTCTTTTCATCCGCATTGCGGAAAAAGAAGCAGATGCCGATCGTCAGCAAAAGCATGAGTAAAAACGCAATGATATGAAAGGCGCCGAGCGGCTGAGGCACCGCCATAGTGGTTTTCAAAAGCAAGAGTATCTTTCTCATTTTTTATCCTTTGTGCGTGCGTTTTTATTATTATATCACGCGAAGGGGAATTTCGTCAAATCCGGTTGTCATACCCCCTACGCGCTCAGCTGACTCGACCTGAAAAACACTCCGAGACGCCTCGCTTCTCCTAAAAAAACCATCATGCTGCCTCATCGTCGACAGGACAAAAAGTGCGGAGACAAACGCTCCGCGAACGAACAAACTCAAACGATCACGTTAAAGATCTCCTCATATATTCTCCGTCGAGGGCAGAGAAGGGTTGCAGATGCGAGATAAACCCCTTTCGTCGAGCGCGGAGAGTGGTGTGAAGACAAACGCTCCCGAAAGCGGTTATTATCTTTTTTACAAACTTCGTCGAAGGTGAAGAATGGTTGCAGATGCGAGATAAAAAACCTTCCGTCGAGGGCGGAGAAGGGTTGCAGATGCGAGATAAACCCCTTTCGTCGAGCGCGGAGAGTGGTGTGAAGACAAACGCTCCGCAAACGAACAAACTCAAACGATCACGTTAAAGATTATAATCTCCGTCGAGGGCGGAGAATGGTTGCAGATGCGAGGCTCGCCGAGCGGGAGCGAATGAGCGTACTCCTTGTACGTGATTTCGCTAACGCGATGGCAGAAACAAAGCAGATGCGCCCTTATACGCCCTCGACTATAGAGAGGGCGACCTTAATGCCATCAACCGCGGCACTCATGATCCCCCCTGCATACCCGCATCCCTCCCCGCATGGATAGACCTGAGGATAGGCGACGCTCTTGTAGTCCTCTCCGCGAAGCACGCGGACGGGGGAGGAGCTCCTGGTCTCCACGCCCGTCAAGAGGTCATCGGGCGAAGCAAAGCCCTTTGCCCGCCTATCGAGGGCGGGAAGCGCCAAGCGGAGCGCCCCTGTGATGCGCTCGGGGAGAACGTCGCCGAGGTCGCAAGCGGTCACTCCGGGACGATAGGTGGGTGCCACCCGTCCGTCGAGGGAGCCGACCTGCCCCTTTAGAAAGTCCGCCACCCTTTGGCAGGGAGCGTGATAGCCCCCGCCCGCGGCGAGATAGGCTTTTCGCTCCAAAGCGCGCTGATACTCTGCGCCCGCGAGGACGCCGTCGCCGAAGTCGGATTTGTCCACCCCCACGAGGAGCGCCGCATTCGCATTAGCGCCGTCGCGCGCGTGGTAGCTCATGCCGTTAGTCACCACGCCCCCTTCCTCGGAGGAGGCGCACACGACGTAACCGCCCGGGCACATACAGAAACTGTACACGCCGCCGAGCGGGGTATGCTCCACGACCTTATAGTCTGCGGCGGGGAGGCGGGGGTCGTAGCCTTCGCCGTACATCGCCGTGTTGATATCCTTTTGAAGCTGCTCGATACGCACCCCCACCGCAAAGGGCTTGCTCTCCATCGGAAACCCGCGAGAGAGAAGGGTCGCGTAGGTATCGCGCGCCGAATGCCCGATGGCGAGGACGAGTTTATCCGTCCTATATTCGCCGTCCGCGCTGACGGCTACGGTATCCCCCTCAGGGCGTAGGTCGGTGACCTTGGCGCGGAAGCGCACTTCGCCGCCCAATCGAACGATCTCCTCACGCATAGCGCGTATGGTATCGCGCAGGCGGTCGGTGCCGATGTGCGGCTTATTGAGATAGAGGATCTCCTCGGGCGCGCCGAACTTCACGAAACTCTCGAGGACGAACCGCGAGAGCTCCTTTTCCTTGATGCCGCTATTGAGCTTTCCATCCGAAAAGGCGCCCGCGCCGCCCTCACCGTATTCGGCGTTCGCGTTGGGGTCAAGCGCCCCGTTACTCCACAGCGCGTCCACCTTGGGCGCCCGCTCTTCCATAGGAAGCCCGCGCTCCAAAACGATAGGACGCATCCCCGCAAGGGCAAGGACGTAGGCGGCAAAGATACCGGCGGGGCCGAAGCCCACCACGATGGGGCGATACGCCCGCTCGCCGACCTTCTTTATGCTCAAAGAAGGGAGGCTCTCCACCCGCTCCGAAACGAGCACGCTGTAGACCTCTTTGACGTGCCCTTTCTTACGGGCGTCAAGGGACTTTTTCAATACGAGGAAGGTCTTGGCTTTTTTCTCGGGAATGCCCGCCTTCTTGAGAGCCGCCGCCCGCACCTCTTCAAGCGTGGAGCCGATGGGCATAAAAATATCGTTGACTATCATCTGCCCCCTCCCATAAAAAAAGAGCCGACGGGGCTTTCGTCACGGCGAAACGACCATCTGCTCGGTATCAAGTGCATCTTCATTCTCCGATAGCCTCTTTGACGACGCGATAGACCTCTTCCGCCGCCTCGTCGAGCGCTCTGCCGTTGTCCACGACGGCGACCTTCTCCTCGGGCAAGAGGGAGAACGCCTTGAAATAGTTCTCTCTGACCTTCTTCAAGACCTCGGTCTTCTCGTAGCGCTCGGTGGTCCCGCGCGACTCTATGCGCGAGAGGAAGGCTTCGGGCTGAATGTCCATAAACACCGTAAGGTCGGGGCGCAGGGTTTCCATCGCGAGGCGATTGAGCTCGATGACCCACTCCATCGGCGCATAGGAGCCGTTGTAGGCAAAGGAGGAGAAATAGTAGCGGTCCGATATGACTATCTCGCCCTCTTCCACGCGGCGGAGGATGCCCGTCTTCGCGTTCAGGATATGGTCGATACGGTCGGTCATAAAGAGCCCCGCTATCGCCTGTTCGGGAAGGTCCGCCTTGCCTGTCAGCAAGCGACGAAGCAGAACCCCCGCCTCGCCGTCGGTGGGTTCGCGGGTCAGATAGACCTTGTGACCCTCGCTTTCCAAGCGCTCTTTGAGAAGAACGGCGTGGGTGCTCTTCCCACTGCCGTCTATCCCTTCAAATACGATAAATTTGCCTCGTGCCATCAGAAATTGTACCTGCCGTCCTTGACTTCGATGATGAGCGCGCCCAGTTCGCGCGCAACCTTTTCGATCTCTTTGCCCGCGTCGGAGACGAGGAACTTGAACTGTCCGCCATTCTTCTCACTCCTTATGACGGACTTGCTCTTGCACTCAAAGAAGGGAGCGCTCTCCTTGACGAAGACGTTGAAATAGAAGTATCTCTTCACCATCGTTGC
This sequence comes from Christensenella sp. UBA3798, assembly GCA_002368735.1. GTDB lineage: Bacteria > Bacillota > Clostridia > Christensenellales > CAG-1252 > CAG-1252. The sequence continues at coordinate 25,798 of DFEQ01000089.1, read as the reverse complement.
CCACAGAGGCAAGGAGATCAAGACCGACACCGCGCCGCACGCGATAAATAGATATTTGAACCAATCCTTCCAAGCTTCGCCCGTCACGTAAGGGATATTGACGCCGTCCTTGATAAAGGGGAGCGCGATCATAAAGGCGCCCAAGCCGAGGAAGATCAGCGCGAAGAGGAACTTGAAGAAGGAAAAATAAGTGTTCTTGGAAAACTTGATGCCCGATACGCTGCCGACCTCCACCTCCGAGCACTCGTCGGCGTTGATGAGGAGCCTCTTATTGGTCAGACAGATGGTACCCGTGCCCTTGTCGGAGTCGAGGCTGTTGTAGCAGCGCACGACGTTCTCGCCCTTGGCGAGGACAAAGCCGGGGATCACGTCGTTTGCGGAGAGCAAGACGTCTGTATCTATCTTGTACTGCCTGCGTAATCTCTTCTCGTGCGAAGTATATTCACGAGTTGCGGGTGGGGTATTTACGGTTTCTTCTGCCATAACGGCCTCCTCGGGCTCCGCCGCCACGGCACCTACGACGGGCGGGGCGGGTACAACGGGCGTCTCCGCCACAGGGGCGGGCGCGGGAGAAATAGACTCGGCGGGCGCGCCGTCCGACCGAGAAGCCATCTCCGCCTCTACGGCGGCAAGGATCTCTGCCTCCTCTCTGCTCGGTTTCTTTTCCTTCTTTTCTTTCTTTTTCTTCTTATTTTCCTCTTCCTCACGAGCGAGCGCCGCTTCACGGGCGGCTATCTCGGCATTCGACTCCCCACTCGAAGGGGCGGGGGTGTCGTGCAGGTACTCGTAAGGGATAAAGTCTTCGTAAAGCATCTGCGGCGCGCCGTATCCCACGGGCTCCGAACCCGAATAGCGGGGCTTGGCGGGGGCTTCCGCAGGCGCCGATCCCTCGGCGGCGGGACAAGCCTCGGGCGCCTCCTCGGGGGAGGGAGCGGGCTCCTCGGGCATGACAAAAGAGGGCGATACCACGGGGGTAACGTCCGCCTCGGCGGCAAGGTCCTCCTCGGAAAGTGCTTCCGCACCTGCCTCCGCAGGGGCAGCCTCCTCAATGGGAGCGGCGTCCTCCACGGGAGCGGCGTCTTCGATGGGAGCGGGCTCCTCCGCAGAGGCATCTTCCGTAAAGGGGGCGATCAGAGCAACGTCATCCGCAGCGTCGTCTATAGAAAGATCTTCCGCGGAACCGTGTTCCTCGGCGGGGGCTTCCCTCGAAAGCTCAGACGTCACGGCTGCATCCGCAGGGGTCTCCTCTACGGCAGGCTCCGTGACCTCGGCATCCTCGGCAGGGACTTCTGCCGATATGATCTCCTCTTTCTTCTCTTTCTTCATAGACAGTCCTTTTTGCGGCGCATCCCTTGCGACCGTATAGTTATTATAACATATTTTTTACTCATTGCAACATATTATCCGACACTTTAACCAAAGGAAGCGTGTTACAGTATTAAATACAAACATTCTTACGAAACTCGCAACGGTTTAGACTGTGCCTGCCATCGCTTGATAGCCTTGGGAAGATGCCCTGCAAGAAAGCGCTACGCGCAGTGTCCTTTTCTTTGAAGAAAAGAACGAAAAGAAGGCGGGGGGTTGCGATTCCCCCCGTACCCCCGTAAACGCTTTTAAAAGGTGCTCGCATCGCGAGGAAATAGGAATTAGGTAAGGTGCACCGTGACAATAACTGCGTAGCATAGTGATACGAGGAGCACGGCTCCGCGGGTCAAGGGCTATAAAGGGGGAAAGGTTTAGTGGGTTCTTTTGGTACAGTAACAAGACAAATAAAATGCTTTTTTATTATTCCACAACTGCGCGCAAAGCGCGCAACTTCACTTGCCGCAGGCAAACTTCACTGACAAAGTCAACTTCACTCGGCGGAGCCGAACTTCACCTTCTTTATCCACAACGCAAAGCTATGCTTTGCAATTCACGCGACCACAGGTCGCAATTCACGAGGCGAACGCCTCAATTCACGCCGCTTCCGCGGCAATTCACCGCGTGGCTGCTCGTCGAGTTCTGCATTAAGACGCATTACCACCTTTACCATTGCGCCTTTCAACCTTGGTCAAAGGATTGACTTTCGCGGGCGCGGACGACTATAATTTAAGAGTATACTATGCTTCGGAGGTAGCCGCTATGAAGATAGACAACGCTGTCGGCAAGGGGAAAGGCACGCTTTCCTTTGAAATATTCCCGCCCAAGGGCGACTTCAATGCGGATGAAGTGCGAGGGCTACTCTCCTCTCTTTCTCGTTTTAAACCCGCTTATATCAGCGTGACATACTCCGCGGGCGGCTCCAAGAACAACCGCCTGACCGAGGAGATCGCCGTCATAGCGCAGGAGGAGAACCACATCCCCTCCGCCTGCCACATCACCGTCATCAACAGCACCAAGGAGGAGGTGGAGGCTACCATCGATTCCTTCGCTTCCCGCGGGATCGAAAACGTCCTTGCCCTCCGCGGCGACAAGATCGAAGGGGTGGACGCGCATGGCTACACGCACGCGACGGACATCATCCCCGCCCTCGTCGAGCGCGGCTTTTCGGTGGGCGCTAGTTGCTATCCCGAGGGACATCCCTCTTCCCCCTCCCTTGACGAGGACCTTAAGTATATGAAGATGAAGGAGGACCTCGGCGCCTCCCTCTTCGTTTCACAGCTCTGCTTTGACAACCGCCGCTTCTTTGAGTTTTTCCGCGGCGCGGCGAAGGCGGGCATCACCTCCCCCATCTCGGCGGGCATCATGCCCATCATGAGCAAGGCGCAGGTCAACCGCATGATCTATATGTGCGCCGTCTCCCTCCCCGGCGAGATCATCCGCATCCTCAACCGCTACGAGGAGGACAAGGAGGGATTATTGCAGGCGGGCTTGGACTACGCCGCCAAGCAGGTAGCGGAGCTGTACGACGCGGGCGCGGACGACATCCATTTCTACACGATGAACAGACCCGAAGCCGCCGCAGGGCTCGTAGATAGACTTTTATCCATGGGTTATTTGAAAAATGCTTGACGATATCGTTATCAAAGACGCCCTATCGTACCTCGGTGCGAAAAAGGACGACGAAGAGGCGCGCACGGCGCTAAAGAAGGTGTACGAGAAGCACTCGGACGTCTTTTTGCCGCGCTTTATCGCCGCTTGTTATCCCTTGGAGGACTTCTTCCCCGAACTCATCTTCGCAGGCACGGAAGTGCGCCTCGAAGGGGAGAGCATCCGTCATCACTTCGCGGGGGCGACGGAAGGCATCTTCAGCGCCTTTACCCTCGGCATCGCCTTTGATAAAAGGGTGCGGGAACTCTCCCTGACCCACCCCTCCGAATCGGTCGCCCTAAACGCCATCGGCAGCGCCTATGCCGAGAGAAAGGCGGACGAACTATTACGAAAAACGCGCGACGAAAAGGAGGCGGAGGGGTTTAAGACCAATTTCCGCTTCTGCCCCGGCTACGGCGACCTCCCTCTCGAAGCCAACCGCATGATCGTATCGACGCTTGACGCGACAAAGAAGATCGGGCTCGTCGTATTGGATAGCGGCCTATTGCAACCCATGAAGAGCATCGTAGGCGTTAACGCCTGCCTGCCCGTGAAAGAGGTGTGAAAAAATGAATGAGTTTCTCTTTTTCGACGGAGGGATGGGCACGATGCTCCAGGCGCGCGGGCTCAAAGCGGGCGCCTTCCCCGAAACATACAATCTGACGCATCCCGACGTCGTATTATCCATTCATAAAGCTTACGTGGAAGCGGGCGCGGACGTAGTGACCGCCAATACCTTCGGCGCCAACCCCTATAAGATGAAGGGGCTGGACGTGGAACGCATCATCACGCGCGGCGTGGAGATAGCCAAATCCTCGGGCGCGAAGAAGGTCGCCCTTGACGTCAGCTCGCACGGCGCTCTTCTCGAGCCCAACGGCACCCTCACCTTTGACGAAGCTTACCAAAACTACGCCTTTATTATGAAAACGGGCGAACGGGCGGGCGCGGACATCATCCTCATCGAGACGATGAGCGACCTACTCGAAGCCAAGTGCGCCCTGCTCGCTGCCAAGGAGAATACCTCCCTCCCCGTCTACGTCACCATGACGTACACCGAGGACGGCAGGACCTTCCTCGGCACCGACCCCGTCACCGCAACGGTCACCTTGTGCTCGCTCGGCGCGGACGCCGTGGGGGTCAACTGCTCGCTCGGCGCGAAGGATATGCTCCCCGTGATCCGCGATATCGCAAAATACGCGACCTGCCCTGTCTTAGTCCAGCCCAACGCCGGACTTCCCAAGATCAAAGAGGGGATGACCGTGTATGAGGATACCCCCGACATCTTTGCGACCGCGATGGTGGAGATATCCCATATCGGCGCCACCATCCTCGGCGGTTGCTGCGGCACGACGCCCGAGCATATCCGCGCCATGAGAGCCGCCCTCCAAGGGACAAAGCCCCTAAAGCGCGTGGTCAAACCTTACACCGCGGCGACCTCGGCGACGAGGACCGTCTTCCTCGGAGAAAACGTCAAGGTAATCGGCGAGAGGCTCAATCCCACCGGCAAAAAGAAGCTCAAAGCCGCCCTCATCGAGGGAGATATGGACTACCTCCTGCACGAAGCCATCGACCAGGAAAAGGCGGGCGCGGACATCCTCGACCTCAACGTGGGACTCCCCGAGATAGACGAAGCGGCGACCCTCGTCAAAGTGATGAAGGAAGTATCCGCGACCGTCACCCTTCCCCTGCAACTCGACTGCTCCGACCCCGTCGCTCTGGAGCGCGCCTGTCGGCTGTACAGCGGCAAGCCCATCATCAACTCCGTCAATATGAAAAAGTCGAGCCTCGACGCCATCGTGCCCATCGCGAAAAAGTACGGCGCGACCCTCATCGGGCTGTGCCTCGGCGACACGATGCCGAGGACGCACGAGGAGCGCTTCGCCTATGCGGAGGCGCTCGTCAAAGAGCTGACCGCCCGCGGCATCAAGAAGAGCGATATCGTCATCGACTGCTTGGTACTGACCATCGCGACGGACAGTTCGCAGGCGACCGAGACCGCCCTCGCCGTCAAAGAAGTCACCGAAAAGCTGGGCGTCGCCACCGTGCTCGGCGTCAGCAACGTGAGTTTCGGTATGCCCGACCGCTTAAAGATAAACGCCGCATTCCTCTCCGAATGCCTGCAAGCGGGGCTCTCCGCCCCCATTCTGAACCCCCTCGTCGCGGAATACGCCGAGGTGCTCGGCGGCAAACTGTTGACCCTCGAGACCGACGAATATTTCACCTTTGACAAGGAGGGCGCCGTGGGCATCCGCGGCATGGTGCTCTGCGGCTCGGCGAGCGGCATAGAAGACGCCGTCAAGGAAGCCTTGAAGACGCGCTCCCCCTTGGAAGTCATCAACGAGGAATTTATCCCCGCCCTCGACGAGATAGGCGCGAAGTTCGAGAAGGGCGAGGTCTTTCTCCCCCGCCTCATCGCTGCCGCCGAAGTGGTAAAGAAGGGGATGGACGTGATGAAAACGGGGGACGCCGACGAGGACAAAGCTCCCGACGTGATCCTCGCCACCGTCAAGGGCGATATCCACGACATCGGCAAAAATATCGTCAAAATGCTGCTGCGCAGTTACGGCTACAAGGTTTTGGACCTCGGCAAGGACGTACCCGAGAGCGCCGTGGTGGAAGCCTGGCAAAGGACGCACGCACCCCTCATCGGGCTCTCCGCCCTGATGACGACCACCGTCCCCTCGATGCAGTCAACGATAGACGCCCTGCGGGAGGCAGGCTCTACCGCCAAGGTCGCCGTCGGCGGCGCCGTCCTGACCGAAGAGTATGCGCGTACCGTGGGTGCGGACTACTACGGCAAGGATGCAAGGGCGACGGTGAAAATTGCCGAAAAAGTCATACAAAAAGACGGTAGATAACGGCACTTATCCTACTCTACCGCTGCGCTCGTGAATAGTCACGTACGAAAAGTACGCTCCTATCCTCTCACTTGCGGAGCGTTTGCCTAAGCGCCATTCTCCACCGTCTTTTGCATTATTTGTATGATATGGATAAGTAATCGAAGCGCTTTTACCTTAAACCTTTTTCGAATTCTCTTTCAAAATATAGAAAACGATCATTTCGATCGAGGATATCTCGTTAGCTGATCTGTTTCGCCCAAAATATAATCTATACTCGTATTGTAAAAACGAGCAAGTTTTATAAGTACCGCAGTGGGAATGTCGTTTTCGCCCGTCTCGTATTTTGAATAGCCCGTTTGAGACATATCCAGCATTTGAGCGATCCTCGTTTGATTATAGTCTCTGTCTTCCCGTAATTCTCTAATTCGCTTGTACATTTTATCAACCTCATCTCAATATTATTTAATCTGAATCAGATTATTGATTTTTAACCTGTAATAGGTTATAATGTATGCGATCCCGACGGGATCAAAAGGAGAGGTCGTATGAATATAGAAGAAAAAACCACTGATTATCAAACGGAAAAGGAATTAGAAGAAAACCTCACGATCGAGGCGTCTACGCCGACGGGAGAAAAGAGCGGAAAGAAGGAGAAAAAGAAACAACCTGACGAACCGATGCTCGCCTTAAACATATTTGGGTTTATCTTTTTCTTGATCGGGCTGATCATATACTGTGCGCAAAAAAAGAAGTTTCCGCATCAAATGGAATCCTTAAAAGGTTGGTTGATCGCTTCGTTCATTTTACGCGTCGCTATTTCCGTTGTAAGCGCATTTATTCGCTGAGTATTCTATAAGACAAGCATAAAAAAACGAACGCATAATCGAATTTGCGCTCGTTTTTTTATAAACACTGCTTCTTTTTTTACTTGGAGAGAAGGTCTATCGAGAACTTTAACCTGCGGAGGGTCTCCTCCCTGCCGAGTAGCGCAGCCATCTCGGTGGCGCCGCCGGGGGTGCTTGCCTGCCCGGTGATGGCGATGCGGAAGGACCACAGCATCTGCCCTTTCTTGAGCCCTGCGCCTTCTGCCGCAGCGACGAGGAGATCGTGCAGGACGGTCATATCCCAGCCCTCCATCGCTTCGATCGCAGGGAGCGCCGCTTTGAGGGCGGTCTGCGCGACGGTGGCGTCGGTCTTCATCTTTTGATGGTTGTAGAGGTTGACGTCGTACTCGCCGAATTCCTCGAGGAAGTTTACGAGAGAGGGGATATCCGAGAGGATCTCCACGCGGGGGATCAGGAGAGGTGCGAGCAAGCGGTAGTCGTACTTGCCTCCCACCTTGGAGGCGTCGAGGAAGGGACGCGCCGCCTCGATAAACTCGGGCACAGACATATTCTTGATATAGCTCGCATTCAGCCAGCGCAGCTTTGCTTCGTCAAAGATGGCGGGGGAAATGCACAGCCCATCCACCGAGAAGAGGCGGATGAGGTCGTCCATCGAGAGCATTTCCTCGTTGTTCTTGGGGCTCCAACCGAGAAGCGCGATGTAGTTCACGATCGCCTTGGGGAGGTAGCCTTTCTTCACGAAGTCGTCAAAGTTGGCGTCGCCGTGGCGCTTGCTGAGCTTATGCTCCTTGTCGCGCATGATGGGCGGGAGATGCATATACTGCGGGCGCTCCCAGCCGAAGGCGTCGTATATCAGATTGTACTTGGGGGTGCTGGAGAGATACTCGTTGCCGCGGATCACGTGGGTGATGCCCATCAGGT
>DFEQ01000089.1:0-18116 GCA_002368735.1 Christensenella sp. UBA3798 | reverse complement strand
TCGTCCACCACGTTGGCAAAGTTATAGGTCGGCATGCCGTCGCTCTTTAGGAGCACCGCGTCCTCCATATCCTTATAAGCGACGGATATCTCGCCGTACACGAGGTCGTTGTAGGTGCTGACGCCGTCGGTCTCGGGAATGTTCTGCCTGACGACGTAGCTGTCGCCGCGGGCGAGGCGCTCCGCCACCTCCTCTTTGGAGAGGCGCAAGCAGCGCTTGTCGTACTTCTCGGTACCGCCGTCCGTCATATCGCGCCCCTTGCAGAAGCAGTAATAGGCGCCGCCCCTCGCGATGAGCTCTTCAGCGTATTTCTTGTAGATAGCCTTCCTCTCGCTCTGCACGTAGGGGCCTGTCGTCCCCTCTTTGCCGGGACCTTCGTCATAGTCGATGCCCGCCTCGCGGAGGGTAGAGAATATCACGTCCACCGCCCCCTCGACGTAGCGACCTTGGTCGGTATCCTCGATGCGGATGATGAACTTGCCTCCGTTTGCGCGTGCGTAAAGATAGGCGTACAGCGCGGTGCGCAGATTGCCGATATGCATAAAGCCCGTGGGACTGGGCGCAAATCTCGTTCTGACTTCCATACTCTTCCCCTTATTTCTTCTCCGGCTTCATGGTCGGGAACAAAAGGACGTCGCGGATGGAACGGGAATCGGTCAGGAACATCACCATCCTATCGATGCCGATGCCGAGACCGCCCGTCGGGGGCATGCCGTACTCCAGCGCGGTGCAGAAATCCTCGTCGTAGGGCTGCGCTTCCTCGTCGCCCTGCGCCTTTGCAGCCATCTGCGCCTCAAAGCGCTTGCGCTGGTCGATGGGGTCGTTGAGCTCGCTGAAAGCATTGCCGCCCTCGGAAGAGCAGATAAAGAACTCGAAGCGCTCTGTCAAGCGGGGATCGGAGGGCTTCCTCTTTGCCAGGGGGCTGACCTCCACGGGGTAGTCGGTGATAAAGACGGGACCCGTGAGTTTCTCCTCCACGAAGGCGTCGAAGATATTATAGAGCGCATTGCCCCACGAAGTGGTGGGCGCCATATCGAGCCCCATCGCATTGCCGCGCTCGATGAGGGAATCGAGGCTGTCGTTATCAAAGTCCAAGCCGGTGTACTTCTTGACCGCTTCCACCATCGTGAGCCTCTCCCACGGGGTCTGCAGGTGGAGTTCCTGCCCTTGATAGACAAGGTCGAGAGAACCGTTGACCTTCATCGCCGCCGCAGTGTAAAGCTCCTCGGTGATGCGCATCATCTCGTTGTAGTCCACGTACGCCTGATACAGCTCGATGGTGGTGAACTCGGGGTTATGCTTGGTATCCATGCCCTCGTTGCGGAATTGCCTGCCGATCTCGTACACCTTCTCAAAGCCGCCCACGATGCACCTCTTAAGATGCAGCTCGGTCGCGATACGCATATACATATCGATATCGAGGGTGTTGTGATGGGTCACGAAAGGACGGGCGTTGGCGCCGCCCGCAAGGGTGTTAAGGACGGGGGTCTCCACTTCGATAAAGCCCTTCTTATCCAGCACTTCGCGAATGGTGGAGATGATCTTGCTCCTCTTGATAAAGACTTCCTTTACCTCGGGATTCGCGATGAGGTCCACGTAGCGCTGACGATACCTGAGGTCGGTATCCTGCAAGCCGTGGAACTTCTCGGGAAGGGGAAGGAGCGACTTGGAAAGCAGCTTGTACTCCTTGGCGTGGACGCTTATCTCGCCCGTCTGCGTGCGGAAAACAAAGCCCTTGACGCCGATGATATCGCCGATGTCGAGCTGCTTGAACGCCATATATTCGCTTTCGCCGATGTCGTCGCGGCGAACGTATATCTGTATCTTGCCGTCGCCGTCCAGGACGTGCGCAAAGCTCGCCTTGCCCATAATGCGGCGCGAAACGAGGCGCCCCGCGATGGTGACTTCCTTTTCGTTCAAAGCGTCGGCATTCTCCTTGATCTCCGCCGAGGAGTGCGTCTTATCGAACTTGACCTCGGTGAAGGGATCCTGCCCCGCTTCCACGAGGGAGGCAAGCTTCTGCATCCTGACCTGCTTTGCTTCGGATATATTCTCTGTAGTAACGATCTCTTCTGCCATAATTCCTCCGAAATAGTCACGGAGCGCCAAAGGAGCGCCCCGGGGAAAAAATACGCATTCGCGGCGAGGCGAATGCGTAAGTGTTACTTGCGAATGTTCAGTATCTTGAACTGAAACACGCCTGCCGGCGCTTTGACCTCCACGACGTCGCCTTTCTTGTGGCCGATGAGTGCCGCGCCGAGGGGGGACTCGTTGGATATCATTCGCGCGTCGAAATCCGCCTCTGCGCTGCCGACGATCTTGTACTCTTCAGTCTCGTCGAATTCGACATCGTGGACCTTGACGGAGCAGCCCACGCTGACCACCGTCGTATCGATCGCCTCGCCGTCGATGATCTTCGCGCGCTTCAAGGTCTCCTCAAGCTCACGGATGTGCGCCTCGATGATGCCCTGCTCGTCCTTCGCCGCGTCGTACTCCGCGTTTTCGCTGAGGTCGCCGAATTCACGTGCAAGTCTCACCTTGTCCGCCGCTTCGGGTCTTTTGACTTTGATATAATAATCGAGTTCTTCCTCTTTTGCCTTATATCCTTCCTTAGTCAGAACGATTTCTGCCATAATCTCTCCTTCTCACGCCGATAGGCGCGATGCGCTGTCGCCTTTCTCCCCCTTTCGGAAAAGAAAAAGCGCAACTTGACAAATTCGGTTGCGCTTCCTTCGGATCACTCTTTGTCCGAGCCCGGTTCGGGGAGGAGCGCCATCACTCTTGCGCGCTTGATCGCCGCGGCAAGTATCCTCTGGTGCTTTGCGCAAACACCGGTGGAACGCCTCGGAGCGATCTTACCGCTCTCGGTGATGAACTTCCTGAGTTTTGCAACGTCTTTGTAGTCGATCTCGTCGATTTTGTCCACGCAGAAGACGCATACCTTCTTCTTCGCGGGCTTCCTGCTCGGGCGCTTTGCGCCCTTATCTTCCATATTTTTCATTTTATTCTCCTATTAAATTTCAATCAGAACGGAAGGTCGTCCTCCGTCACCGCGGAGCCGATGCGCTGACCGTTGTCACCGCCGCCCACTGCGGGAGGGATCTCACCATCCAAGCCGCCTTTGGTGGAAAGGAACTGCACTTCGTCGGCAACGATCTCGGTCACGTAACGCTTGGAACCGTCGTTGGCGTCATAGGAACGAGTCTGCACCGAGCCCGCGACAGCAGCCTTGCTGCCCTTCTTGAGGAATTTGCCGCAATTCTCCGCCTGACCTCTCCATACGATGACGGGAAGGAAGTCGGTCTCGGTATTGCCGAAACGTCTGCTGACCGCAAGGGTGAACTTGCAAACGGGGATACCGTTGTTGGTGTTGGAAAGCTCGGGATCTTTGGTAAGGTTGCCGATCAAAAATACTTTATTCATAATTTTCCTCCGAATTACTTCTTTGTGACCATGTAACGAACTACGTTCTCGTCGTTTCTCATCTGACGTTCGATCTCTGCGGGAACAGAGGACGCCGCCTCGAAATTCATGAGAACATAGTAGCCTTCGGTCTTGTAATTGATGGGATATGCGAACTTCTTCATCCCCCACTTGTCTACGGTCGACACGGTGCCACCGAGCTCGGTGACAAGAGCCGCGAACTTGTCCGCGCAAGCAGTTTTGACTTCGTCGGTCGCTTCACCGTTCAAGATGTACAAAACTTCGTACTTACTCATGTTACTACCTCCTTTTGGACTATATTGACCTTTGCCGTTTGGCAAAAGTAAGGACTCCGCCGACTCTCGGCAGATACGGGTATTATACATAATAATATAAAAATTGTAAAGCGTTTTAAAGAAATTGTATTATATCTTATTGTATGCATGGGGGTGAATTGCGCTTTTGGCGCGTGAATTGAGACTACGCCTCGTGAATTGCGACCATCGGTCGCGTGAATTGACGGCTATGCCGTCGTTATGGTGTCGCTATGCGAGAGGTGAAGTTTGCCTTCGGCAAGTGAAGTTGACTCCGTCAGTGAAGTTATTCGCAGAAAGCGAATAGTGAAGTTGCTCGCAAAGCGAGCAGTTAAGGATAATATGATTTGATTATTCCTCGATTCCGCATTCCGCATTGGAAAGCGGCGGCGAAGAAGGGGCTCCATACACGTTTTAGCGAGCGCGGAGAAAGCGGTAGAAATGAATGTTTCCACCTATCATCCGAATGACGGCAAAAAAAGGGGTTCCATACACGTTTTAGCGAGCGCGGAGAGCGCGGTAGAAATGAATGCTTCCACCACTATCCGAATGACGGCGAAGAAGGGTTGCAGATGCGAGGCTCGACAAAGTGCGGCGAATGAGCGTACTAAGCCGTACGTGATTTCGCCGCACTGCAGGCAGAAACAACGCAGATGCGCCCTTATCCGCCGTCATTCTACAGTGACGGATTTTGCAAGATTCCTCGGTCTATCCACGTCGCACCCGCGCGCTTTGGCAACGTAATATGCAAAAAGTTGCATCACGACGGCGGATAGGATGGGGGAGAATAGCGGCGGGGCGTCGGGAATGCAAAGGACGTAGCCTGCCGGCATCTCGGCGGCGAGGGAGGCGGGCGCTATCACGATGGCGGAAGCGCCGCGACAGGTTATCTCGGAGACGGTGGCGGCGTTTTTCCCAAAAAGCGCGGGGTCGGTCGCCACGATGACGCCGTATACGCCGTGCTCCATCAGGGCAAGGGTGCCGTGCTTGAGTTCGCCCGACGGGTAGGCTTCGGAAAAGAGGTAACTGACCTCCTTCAGTTTGAGGCTACCTTCACGCGCGGCGGCGTAGTCCCCCTTACGCCCGAGAAAGAAGACGGCTTCTGCGTCCTTCGCGGCGAGGGCGACCTTTTCGATATAACTTTCCGAGCGCAATACCTCCTCTGCTTTGTCGGAAAGAGCGGCTGTTTCCGCACGAAAATCGTCCAAAGCGGAAGGAGCTATTTTCCCCTTAATATCCGCATATTCCAAGCAAATCAGCAGGAGCGCCTGCACCTGCGCGACGTAGGACTTGGTGGCGGCGACAGCCATCTCCCTGCCACAGCGGGTTATGAGGGCGCAGTCGGACTGTCTGACCAAGGAAGAAGCGCGCACGTTGCACAGCGACAGGACCTTCGCCCCCGCCTCTTTTGCCCGCCCTACGGCAAGGAGGGTGTCGGCGGTCTCGCCGCTCTGCGATATGGCGATCACGAGGGTATCCTTCCCCACGCACGGTCGCTCGGTCAAGAATTCGCTGGCTATCTCCGTCCGCACGCACTCCCCCGCGACTTCTCGCATCGCCTCCGCAAAGACGAGCCCGGCGTGATAGGCGCTACCGCACCCGAGCACGAGGATATCCTTGACCTCCTCCGCAAACAGCTCGCGGACGCGCTCGCGCGGAAAACTATCGTGACCGATCATCAGCGAGGTAGGTATCTGCCGTATCTCGGCGAGCATGTCGTCGGTGCCGAGTTCGCGCTCGTCGAGGATATCGCTCTCGCGCTTTACAAAGGATACGGGGAGTTTTCGCCCTTTAAAGTCGTACAAGGTCACCCCGTTCTCGGTGATGCGAGCGACCTGTCCGTTGTCCATCGGGAAGTATTTATCACAGAATGAAATTCCCGAAATATCCGAGCAAAGCGCGTATTCTCCCTCCCCCTCTCCCACGATGAGGGGGCTATCCTTTCTGACACCGTAGACCACGTTCGGCTCGAAGACGGAGATAACGCCGAGAGAGAAACTCCCCTTGACGTCGGCGATGGCGCGCAGGATGGCGCCGAGAACGTCGCCCGTATAATAATAGTCGATGAGATGGGCGATGACCTCGCTGTCGGTATCGGATACGAGGCTGACCCCTCGCTCGCGCAGAAAGGCGGCGAGGGGGAGATAATTGGAGAGGATGCCGTTGTGCACGACGGCGAACTTGCCGCACCGAGACAGGAAGGGATGGGCGTTGATATCGGTGGCGACGCCGTGGGTAGCCCAGCGCGTGTGCCCGATGCCGCACTTCCCCTTGACCTTTCGCTCGTGAAGCGCCTCTTCCAGCACGGATAAGCGCCCCGCTCGCTTGACCACCGAGATGCCCGCTCCCGTATGTACCGCTATACCGCTGCTGTCGTAGCCGCGATATTCTAGCGATCTCAATCCCGACAGGAGGAGCGAGACGGCGTCCCTCTTCCCCACGTAGCCCACGATACCGCACATATTATCTCCCCCTATCAAAAACACTTCCCCATATTATATGCGCGAGGGGCAAAGGGGTTGAAACACCAATGTTTCGCGGGGGAATATAATAGGATATGGATAAGATACTCTTTGGAACGGACGGAATACGCGGGATATACGGTGAAAACTTGACGGAGGACGTCGCCTTCCGACTCGGAGCGGCGCTTGCCGAAGAGGGGAGCATCCTCATCGGACGGGACAACAGACCGTCCTCCCCGGCGCTTGCCCGCGCCCTCGCCTGCGGCGTACTATCCCGCGGAGGGGAAATAAGCGCCGTGGGCGTGACGACGACCCCCGCCCTCTTTTATTTGCTCTCCCTTTCGCCCTGCGAGTGCGCCGTCATGGTGACGGCGAGCCATAATCCGCCCGAGCATAACGGGCTAAAGGTGTTTACCAAGCACGGCAAACCGAACGAAGAAGAGCGACGAAAGATGGAAGAAAAGATGGTGTGCGCAGAGGCTATCCCCGCTTCCCCCTATCGCTATACGGAAACCAAGGACTTAACGCCCTATAAACGCTATCTGAAAGAGCGTATCGGGAGCTTACACGGCATCCGCGTCGTCCTCGACTGCGCGGGGGGCGCGGCAAGCGCCTTCAAGGGACTCTATAGGGAGATGGGCGCGGACGAAATAACGATAAACGCAAGGGAGGACGGAAGGTATATCAACGTCAATTGCGGCGCATTGCACCCCGAAGCCTGCGCGCGGGAGGTGGCAAAAAAGCGAGCCGACCTCGGCATATCGGTGGACGGGGACGGCGACCGCATCTATATCGTCACCCGCTCGGGACGCATCCTCGACGGCGACTATATCACCTACCTCCTCGCCTGTAGAATGAAAGAGAAAGGGGCGCTACATAAAGACGCCGTGGCGATGACCGTGATGACCAACGGCGGCATCTTGAGAAGCCTGTCGCAACGGGGTATCAACGTCATATCCACCGCCGTGGGCGACAGCGCCCTTGCCGAGACCATGCAGGCGGAAGGACTCAACCTCGGCGGAGAACAGAGCGGACACGTCATCCTCGGCGATCACCTAAAGACGGGGGACGGATTGCTCGTGGGTGCGGCAGTGATGAAAAGCGCCCTTGAAGAGGGTGATATAGACTCTTTCCCCGCCCCGCTCGTCTATCCGCAGATCCTCCTAAACCTCCCCGTAAAGGACAAAGCCGTCGCCTGCGACCCCGCCCTTCGCCTCCTGGCGACCCGCATCAAGGAAGAACTCCGAGAGGGGCGCGTGCTCCTGCGTGCCAGCGGCACCGAAAACGTCGTTAGGGTGATGGTGGAGCATCCCGACGAAAAGGTGGCAAAGGAGGCGGCGGAGAGACTGAAAGAAGCTGTCCTCAGCCGCACTTGAAAACACCCTTTTATCACAGATAAAAAACCGCCGCCAAGCGCATAAACTCGGCGACGGTTTTATTGTTTCAATTGCGGCGGGATCAGCCGATGCTGTCCACTTCCTTCTTGTAGTGAGCAACGAGCCTCTTGACCCAGGTGGCGCCTTCGTCGTCACCCTTGTACTCGGCAGCGTCTGCCTCGGTGAGGATCTTGGCGTCGTAATCGTAGTAGATAATGGTCTCGTACCAGCTGGTGCTCGACGTATCGCAGGTAACGGGACCTTTCTTCAAGGTGCCGTGCCATTCTTCGTCGTCGTGCATCTGCTTCAAGTAGCCGTTATCCCAAACCTCGAGCTTGACTTTGTAGTAGCCGTACTCCAAATTATCACTGCTGGCGCTGTCGCGCAAATAGCGGCGCGCGGTCTCCACGCAGGTCTCGTTCGTTACGTCGAGAGAGAAGCGGCAGAGGTAATACTTGGCGCCGTCATCCATCTCAACGAGCTCGATGTACTTCTCGCCTTCCTGGAGGTCCTCCAGCACGATGGCGTCCGCGGTGATATTGAAATTGGTGATCTCACGCGGATCCTGGACGTAGTATCCTCTAACCATAAATTCCTCTTTTTCGTAGGAATTGATGGTATCGGGGATCTCCACCTTCACAAAGGGGATGGTCTCGGTCTCGATTTCATCCTCCTCGGTCAGGATCTTCGCCTCCTGTCCTTTCAAGGTGCCCGTCGCGCGGAAGTCGGTCGTACCGTTGGTGTAGACCCTTTCCTGCTGATTGAGCATATCTTCAAGCGTGGGCTGGATCGTCTTGGAAGAGCACTGCATGATGGGCGCCGCTTTTTGATAATAGAACTCGTCGCCCGACTGCGCTTTGATGCCGCGCACGATCATCGTGCCGCTCGCCTTGATGCCGAAGACTTTGACCGATGCGGTGCCTTCGCCGCGAAGCACGGCGACGCAGCTGTCCACGTTATTTATCTTGTTGTAATTCGCCTTGTTGTAGATGAGAGCGATCGCCGCCTTGACCTCCGCTTCGGTGGCGTCTTCCTTCATGCCGAGCGCGATCACGTCGAGCTCCGCCTCGGTGTAGCTGACCTCAAAATCGGGCGCGGAGTTATTGAAGTTGACGTTCTTGGAATCACGCGGACGGGCGTTGATGGCGCCCACGATGAGGAAGATGCCGACGCCGATGCCCACGAGCACGATGAACGCCGCCACGCAGATAAGGGCTATCTGCCACTTCTTGAGCTTTTTCTTCTTGGGTGCGGGTGCTTCGGGTGCGGGCGCCTTCTCCTCGAGGACGGCGTCCTCGGTGGGGGCGGGCACTTCGACAAGCTCTTCCGCTTTCTCTTCGGTGACCTTTTCGTTGAGTTCTTTTTCTTCCATAATTCCTCCTTAATAGGTGCTGTAAGTGCTGACCGACGTGCGAGGCGTGGTGACGGACTCGTAGTTGGGTATCTTGCACTCTACTTGATAATAATATGTATGATCCGCAACGGGGGTAACGACCTCCTCGAGCGAACTTTCCGTTTCATAATAAGTGATTCTGTAGCCGTTTGTCAAGTTGTTCTTGGGGTCGGGCTGAACGTCCTCTCCGAGCATTTTCACTTCGATGAAGAAGTGGTCGGTGACCCACTGTATCTCGACTTGGAGGGGATTAAGCGTGGTAACGGAGGCTTCGGTGACCTTGAAGGAAAGGGTGGTGTCTTCCTGCATCACGTAGTTTTTGCCAAAGTGATCCGTCGTATCCACCGCCACGTCAAAGACGTATGCCTCGACGTCTTCACCCGAGGCGGAGTATTTGACGTCCTGCACGCTGAGGAGCGAGGAGAACTCTTCGCTGCCGTGAGGCGCGAGGAGCAGGGGCATAGTGACGTCGTAACCGACGATACCCGCGCTGAGATAATACTTGCCGTCCTCGCCCTTGCCGAGATACACGCCCGTCCTCTGCGACTCGGTCCTGTACTTGCCGCCGACATAGAGCCCGACGTTGGCGGAAGAGAGAGTCTTCTTGGCTATCGTAAATCTCTTATACACCTTGCCCTTATACTGCGAGTGCGATTCGACGCTGACGTACAGACGGTAGGAACCTGCGTCCAAAACCGAGCTCTCGCCAAGCGGCGACGCGTCATCCGCGTCTGCGGTGATATATCTGACCTGATACTCCTTGCCGATAACGGAAGCGGATATGAATGCGCCCTTCTCCTCCAAGAAGCCCGCCACCGTTATCTTGCCCGCGTCGTTCACGCCGTCGCGATAGGTGTCGTCGAAGGAGGTGTCGTCAAAGAAGTGCTCGTACTTGACGGAGGAATAATTGTTCTGTTTGGTATTATACACCGACTGGCGCATGCCTGCGCCCACGCTCTCGGAGAGAGAGGAATTGCGCAAAACGATGCCGAGATAGGCGTCCTTGTCCGGGCTCCTGACCCAAGCGAAGACCAAGCCTTGCCCCGTCACGCCTTCCTTTGCGAAGGAAACGGTCTTCTCCGTCCCCGCGCCGAAGCCGAAGGTCACCTTCACGGTAGAAGGCAGATCGTTGATATCCACCGATTCGGCGTCGGGCGTTGTGTAGGAGATATTCCCCGTCACAGGGTCGCGCGTTGCCTCGTAGAATATCTTATCTTCCACGCCGTTCTTGGTGACGACCTTGGTGATGATGGCGGACGTGATGCGGATGGTGTAGCCGTCGATCACGCGATAGCCGCCGCTCTCGTTGCCCACGTAGACCGACACGTTTTCGACCCTGCCGCCGATATAGGAGAGTTTGACGTCCGACTTGTCGTATCTGAGCTTCAAGGGATACTTGTTGGCTTCCTTCTTGCCGTTGTCGTTCTTGAACTGCACTTTGACGTCGAGATAGACGTATTTGCCGATGATCTCGCCCCCGAAAGGTGCGTCGGCATAGCCGTCGATATCGATGTACTTCGCGCAGGAATCGCCTATCCACACGTCTGCGATCTCGCGCTTCAATACGGTAGCCACCACGGGGATCTTCACCTTTTGGATGGAGTCGAGCCCGAGGTCCACGATCGCCCAAACGAGATAGTTGACGGTCGCATCCGCCGCCGCGGCGTCCGCGGGGATCTTGCTGAGGTCCCATATCGCCGTGTGGCGCACGAGTTTCCCGTCCAATTCAAAGACGAGATAGGTCGGGAAAGTCGTCTGCGAGGTGGGGTCTACATAGTAGGGGTCGAGCTCCAACGCTAAGTCGCAGTGCCTGCCGTTCAGGGTCATATCCACCGCCTTGGAGGTGATGGCGTAGGGCGTGGCGCCGCCCGTCATCTCGGAGCTTGCCGCAAAGGGCAGCCCGCTGACGGAGAGAGAGCCCATTTCGCGCTCCTCGATATGGACGGGAACGGTTATCTCCTTGTAGCCGATGGCGGGGTCGCCGATCTTTGCTTTTACGTAGACGGTGCCCGAGATCTTATTGGGAGCGAAGAACTCGTCGTAATACTGCGCATAGAGAGAGGAAACTTCGTCCAAACCTATCCATTCCAAAACGGTGACCGTCTTATCCACGCCGATATAGAGCTCGGTCGGATAATTCTTGACGTCGCGGGGGTCGGTCACCACAAGGGCGTGGTGCTCGAGGTCGGGGAGGAGGTCGCCTGCCTTCAGCAAACTGAAGGTCAAGCTCTTCTTGGTCAGCGCACTGTCGATATATACGTCGTCGAACGCCTGTTCCACATAGACGTACACTTCAAAGCTCTGCCCTTTGGCGATAGCGTTCACCGCTACGAGCGCGCCGCTATCCAGAATATTCGTCCTTTCGAGAAGGGGCGAAAGGTCCCATTCCACCGCCACGTCGATGTATTCGGCGCCGCCGAAAGCTACCTTGAGGGTGGCGGGATAATTCGCTTTGTCGTGATATTTCAGACCATCCTCCGACAGCGCGTCAAGCGCGGAGAAGGTCAAGCACTTCTTATTGACGTCGTCCGCGATGGTCACTCCGTGCGCGGAAAGCTTGGTCAAAGGCACTCCTTCCGCCGTCACCGTAGCCTCTTCGTCATCCTCCGTGAAGTGATAGTTCGAGATGATTTTGCGGTCGAAAGACAGCGTCACGGTCAAGGTCGCGCTGCCGACAGCCCCCTCCAAGATGTAGGTGCCGCCGTCGCAGAGTTCGTCCTCGTTAAAGGGCTTATCATACCTCCAATCCATGCGCAGCACTTCGCTGCCGTTCCCCTCGCTCGTCGTATAGCTCACGCGGACGTACGCAGGGAACTTGTAGGTATAGGCGTTGAGTTTCTCCGCCGTGTAGGAATAAGTGGAAGCGGTCTTCCAGTAACTACCCTCGATGGCGGTGTCTTCGTCCACCATAAGTTCGGTGGCGGTGACGTTGAGCGCGGTGAAGCGATAGGGGAAGGTCTTTTCCTGATAGCCGCTGATGTCGTCGCCGATGGACAAGGTAAGTTCGCCGTCCTTGCCCGAAGCGTTCAAAACGCCCGATACGTCCTCGAAAGACCACTTGATGCCGGTGACCGTCCACTCGTCCGAGTCGCCCGCGTTGGCAATGAAGGTCTGCGGCAAGACGCCGTCCGTGCGAGCGGAATCCAGCCCTCTGACCTTGAGCACGTCAAAGATAAAGCCCCTCGTGGCAGAGTAGCTCACGCCGGGCAAGTCGTTAAAAGAGTACAGCGCGGTCACGCCGTCGTAGGTCACGCCGGGGAGCCCCGCGAAGGACACCGTCTTTACCTCCCTCGCCTCAAAGTAGACGGGGATCTCCTTGGAAACGTAGCCGCCGCGGGAATCGTAGATCCTGACGGTCATAAAGGACTGCTGCGTCTCGGAGGTGGAGTAGGAGTAGAGGGCATTATTGTTCTTCTTGGAAATGACCGTCGGGTCGTTCAAGACCCACTCTACACGTCTGACTTCGACCAAAACGCCGTCCAGCGTCCTGACGTTGAGGACGTCGGAATACACGGCGGGGTCAAGGGGGTCTCTGCCGTCGTAGGCAACGAACTTCATTGAATAATCGGTGATGTCCGTCCCTTCGACGTACACGACTGCATCGGCGATGGTGCCGTCCACGTGGAGTTTAAACTTGAAAGCGTCGCCGAGGTTGCTGAGATTGATATCGGTGCCGAAGTAGCTCTTGACGATGGGGTCGACGACGACGTCCGTATTATTCTCGGTCGCGCCGAAGGCGGCGACGGCACGAGAAGTATTCCAGGTGATGGTCTTTGCGTACTCCACCCCGTTTATGTTGACAAGGAGAGAGGTGACCGAGTCGAAGAGGGTCTGCGGCGTCGGATCGTTATAGTAATTCATCGTAAAGGTGCGGGTCAAAACGTCGTAGCGGTCGGAAGAGGAGAACGCGATCTCCTTATCGAAAGCGTCCTTACATATAATACTGCCGCCGAGCACCACGTCGTCGGGGGTCGCGGGTGGGGTCATATCCACGCGGAGGATAACGTTTAAGTCCTTGCCGAGGATGGTGGCGGAAGCGGCGACCTCTTCTATCTGCCCTGCGCGTCCCATCCTCTCGGGCGTGCCGGTGTAGCGCCATATCTTGTCGCCCGCCTCGTCGAGGAGCGACACCTTATACGTAAGGCCGGGGAAGGTGACGATGGCTTCCGACGGCATATTGTTGTCCGCAAGGAGGGGGATGAGGGTGGGAAGGTCCACGGGGGTCATCGAGGTGATCGCCACGTCGTCGCCGTAGGTCACGTCGAACTTGGTCGCCGTAACGGTGACTTCGTTGTCGTCGCCGAGGATGGCGCCGGCGGTGATGGTGTCATCGCTCACGCGCACTTCGTAGCGCCTGCAATGGAGCGCCGAAAGGTAGGGTAAAGAGAAGTCGGGATAGATCAAAGCGACCTTCTCCGCGATGACGCCGAGCATCGACGAATGCACGCCGAACATAAACTCATCCGCCTTCGCGCCGAGGTATATCTTGCGCTGGGGGCTTGCTTCTCCCACGCCGAGCGCCGCGTTGAAGGCGGCGAGGGGCTCGTCTGCGAGGGTGAGGGTATACGCCCTGCGCACGCCCGACCCGCTCTCCTCCGGCGTGATCAGATAAAATACGTCGGAAGTATCGCCCGTATAGTAGAGGGTGAGGATCTCGCTGCCGTTAGGACGGAAGAGGCGCAGGAAGACTGTCTTCAAAGCGCCCGTCTTACCATAGACGAAATGGGCGGTATATCCGATCGCGCCCGAAACGTCGTATTTGAGATAGGTGTCCGTATTGAAGTCCTTGCCCGACAGAGAGGCGAGAAGGGTCGAGAGCATCGCGCCCTCCGAGCCGAAGACGGTGGTCTGACGAATGGTGCCGGAAATGGCGAAGTGGGTGGTCTCCTTGGTGGTGAGGTCTACGTAGTCGGCGTCCGTGACGTCCGCAAGCGCGGTGGGGGTACCGAAGACGAAGCTCTGCGCCGACAAGGACGCCGTCATACCGCCCACGGTGAGGGTGGCGGCGAAGTTCTGCAACCTGTCGTTTGCGGTGTTCCAGGATATCTCGGCGCCGCTGATGCCGAAGAGTCCTTTGAAACCGACCTTTTCGCCGATGAGGTCAAATATCTCCTTGCCGAGGGTGTACTTGACGGTCTCGCCCTCCTCGCTCCTTGCCGCCGCAAGAAGCACGAGAAGGTGCAGCCTGTCGCGGAAGTCGTAGGTGCCTACCTCCTTAAAGCCCGTCGTGCCGAGGCGGGAGGAGAGTTCCTCCGTGGAGATCTTGCACTTTTGGACGCCGTAGGCGGTCAGGTCAAGGTAGAGATAGCCGTTGCGAATGGTAAAGGCGGACGACTTGCCGTTCTTGTCCTTCAAGGAGAGCGCGAACTCCCAGCCCTGCCCCGCGACGTAGTGCGAAGCAAAATCGTAATCAAATGGGTAGGTGACGCCCTCGTAATCGCGGGACACCGTCACGTCGTAATTGACGGCGCGGTCCCCCTTGCCGCTCGCACGGAGCTCCATGGTGCCCGAGATGGCGAAGTTCCTAAAGTCGAACTCACTGAAAGTGGAAAGCGCGGAGGGAAGCTCTATTTCGTCCAGCCCGCGCGTCAAAGCGAAAGTATCCATCACGATGGATCCACCCTCCGCCTTTTCCGCCTTGGCGGAAATAAAGGCGCCCTCCTTGACGACGAAGGACAGGGTGGTCGCGCCCGTATCGGCGCTGAGAGAAGCGCGATCCGCCTCGGTCAGATGCAAGGCGGACAGTAGCTCCGCCGCGCTGAAGCCCGCGTCCCACGAATCCACGATGGACGCGAAGGTTTCAAAGAGTTTCGTATACGAGAGGGTGAAGTCGTAGCGGTCGCTCTTATCCTCCGCGGTGTAGCACCTGCACTCGGTAAATATACTCTCGCCAATGGTGGGAATGGTATCCGCCGCCCTTTTGATAACGCCCGAATTCTTCTCGGACACGATGCGGCGCACCGCTTCGTCCAAGCGATAGTCCGATATCATGCCGCGACGGGCATAGGGCGGGAAGTGCAGATACAGCTTCCCGGCGGAATAATACAGGAGGAATACCTCTATCCCCCCCTGCTTGACCTCGAGAAGGAGCTGAGAGCGATTGTTGGCGAGGTCGTCATCCCCCGACTGCGTGATATCAAAGGTGCCGCCGAACGCGACGTCGTATATCTTGTCGTCATAGGTATAGCTGCCCGACGTCTTTAACGTGAAGTAATTGCTGCCAACAGAGCCGTCTTGAGCGAGCATCGCCGCATAGACGGTGTCCATCGCGGAAGCAACGGCAACGACGCGACCCTCGGAAGGGTCTACGATGGGATCGGTGTTTCCGCAAGCAAAAAGCCCCGTGGCGATAAGCGCGAGGACGCATACGATAGATAAAATGATGGCAATACGAGATTTACGCATATTACTATAATACTACACGCGCGCGACGATGTCAATATCAAATATTGACGGCAGAGCCGTCGTTATGGTGTCGCTATGCGAGAAGTGAAGTTGCTCGCAGCGCGAGCAGTGAAGTTGACTTCGTCAGTGAAGTTATTCGCAGAAAGCGAATAGTGAAGTTGCTTGCGTTGCGAGCAGTTAAGGATGTAGGGATAGATTTTACATTCTCTCCGCTCCCTAGATGAGGATGTTTTCGTAGCAACGCGACCCACAATTCCGAATTCCGCATAAAAAAAGGCGGCTTTTCGCCGTCTTTTTCCTATTCCTCGCCGTCCCCATCGGGTAAACTGTCGAGATCATCGTCAAGATCTCCTTCCTCCTCGGCAATCTCCTCCTGCGGCTTTTTGTCGCGCGGGGGCTTATCGCCGCGGCGGTCGTCCTTCTTCTTATCCTTCTTGGCGGAGGGTTGCTGCGGGGTGGGCTTCAGGATGGTGATCTCCTCCAAAGCGAACTTTTTGATGATATAAGTATCATCAACGAACACCTTGCAGGTCACTGTCTTCTTGAGCATATCGTTGGACTCCACGACGGCAAGACCGTCGGGCGTCATGACCTTGGCGTTTATCTTGGGCATCTGCTTGAAGACCTCGGCATAATAGTCGTTTTCGTACTTCAAGCAGCACATCAGCTTGCCGCAGATGCCGCTGATCTTGGTGGGGTTCAGGGAGAGCCCCTGCACCTTTGCCATCTTGACCGTGACCTTCTCAAAGTCGCGGAGGTGAGAGCGGCAGCAGCACTCTCTGCCGCACATCCCGAGGGCGCCGCGCAGTTTGACGTCGTCGCGCTCGTAGAGCTGACGAAGCTCTATCCTCGCGTGCAGAGCGGAGGCAAGCTCCTTGACGAGCTCGCGGAAGTCCACTCTTTCCTCCGAGGTGAAATAGAGCACCACGCGCTTGCAATCGAAGGCGACTTCGGAAGAGATGAATTTGAGGTCTATCCCCAGCTTTCTCGCCTTTTCACGGGCGATCTCCAATGCTTTTGGCTCGGTCTCCTTTGCCTTTTTGCACAGGTCGAGGTCACGACCATTCGCTTTGCGAATGACTTTTTTCAATTCACCGGGGAGGGCTTCCTCCTCCACGACGTAATTCGCCTTTGCGACGGAGCCGAGTTCGTTCCCTTTTTGGGTATCCACCACGACGAGGTCGCCCTCTTCGTAGTCTTCTCCCGCGGCATCGAACGTATAAACCTTGCTATTGTTACTGAATTTCACGCCAACGACGATCGGCATTTGTACTTTACCTCCGGTAATTTCAATAATAGGTAGTCAGCGACGTTAGTCGCGTTGCAGTTTGCTTTTAAGCGAGCGCGGCAGGTGAGGATGACCTCCGTAGCCTCCCCCACGGCGGCCAAACTATACGCCCCCGCGATCTCGGCGATCGCCTGCTTCTTCTCTTCCAATAGGAGGGGAAGCCCCAGGTGATAGCTCATGACGGAATGGAATACCACCTCGAACATCGACAGCGTGCGCTCGATCCTTTCCTTGGTGAATATCCCCTCTTTCAAAAAGCGATATACGTCGGCGGTGCTCTTGAGCTCGGTCAGGAGGTCGGTGACCTCCTCCACGTGGCGGGCGAAATCCTCGTCCACGGCAAACTCACGCGCACGGGTCAAACTCCCTTGCGAGAGCCTAGCGCCGCGCTCCGCACGCTCTGCGGGAACGCCCGATTTTATCAGTGCGCTTTTTATCTCCTCGGTCGGGAACGCCGCGAGCGTCACCTGCTTCACACGGGACAGAACGGTGGGGAGAACGGTGGCTGTGGACGCTGCCGACAGGATGAAGTGCACCTTGTCGAAGGGCTCTTCCAACGTCTTCAAAAGTTTGTTTTGCGGGGCGTCCGCGAGGTTCTCGAAATTCTTGAAGAAATAGAGTTTCCGCCCCCCTTCGAACGCCGTCATTCCGGCGTCTTCGGTGACCTCCGCCATCTCCGCTACGGTAAAGTTCTCGTTCCCCTCTGCCAGATACTTGACGTCGGGTTTGGAACGCACGAGCACCTTGTGACACTCGGCGCACGAGCCGCAAGCGGTGGGGCAATACGCCTTCATCGCAATGAGGGCAAAGAGGGTATCGACCGCGTCCTTATCCTCTGAGAGGATAAAATAGGCGTGAGAGAACTCTCCCCTATCGATATCCGCCGATATAGCCTTGTATGCCGAGGAATTTTTGACCTCGCTTGCGTACCGTAATTCGTTCATTTCGTTACTATTTTACCATCAACCGTGCCGAAAAGTCTATCTAAATTCGCCCGCAAAACGTCCGCCGTCTCTTTGGAGACGACCTCCCCTGCGCGAACGAGAGGAACGCCGGGCGGATATACGCCGACGTCGTACACGCTGACTTTGCCGATAATATCGGATATATCGGGATATTCCGCATTTTTCTCTCGGCAGTTCTCCGCGATGGAGAATGCCCGCTCGAGCGAGGTATAGTTGAAGGGGGTCACGATCATCACGACGCGATCTGCGTCCGCCGCTTCGGTAAATATCCCCTCTCTCTCCCACGCAGCGGCGAGGGCGTAACCTGCTCTTTTGCAAAGAAGCACGACGCGGGTAAAGTCGTCCGACGGGAGCACGGCTACCGTGGGATGCGCCGCTTTTACGCGCTCCAACTCCTCTTTGACTTTCGCGTACATCTCTTCGCCTTTTCTTTCTAGAAGTTCGCGCGCATAGTCCATACTCGCCATCACGAGATAGCTCGGGCTGGTGC
>DFEQ01000081.1 GCA_002368735.1 Christensenella sp. UBA3798 | reverse complement strand
TCGTGTATGTATCCCTTGAAATCGGGGTCGGCGATGAGCTTTTGTGCCTCGGCGAGTATGGACTGCTTGGAGCGGTTCTGCACCCTCCTCCCCTGATGATAGGTAAGCGCGCAGTAACTGCATTCGCCAAAACAACCGCGCACAGAGGAGATGCTGAACTTCACCTCCTTAATGGCGGGAACGCCGCGCGTATAGCAAGGATGATAGTCCCGCATGAACGGGAGGGCGTACACCTTGTCCATCTCCTCGGTGGTAAGAGGCTTTTGCGGAGGATTTTGCACCACATAGGCGTCGCCGTGCTTCTGCACGAGGGTTTCGCCCGTGACGTAATCGCTCTCTTCCGACTGCATTTTAAAAGCTTTGGCGTATTTTATTTTATCCGAGACGACCTCTTCATAGGAAGGACAAAAGCGCGCTTTGGTGCGCAATGCTTCTTTATTTTTATCGGATAATTCCGAAAACTTAGCCAGATACGACGTGCCGCGGACGTCCTTGATGCTTTTAAACGGAACGCCCTTCTTGACGAGGGCGAGTATATCCCACAATGGGCGCTCTCCCATGCCGTACATCAACAAATCGGCACCCGAATCCACCAAGATCGAGGGCATCACGCTATCCGACCAATAGTCGTAGTGAGCAAAACGCCTGAGACTCGCCTCAATGCCGCCGATGGCGACGGGAGTATCGGGGAAAAGTCGCTTCAAAGCGCGAGTATAGACGGTGACGGCGCGATCGGGACGACGCCCGTACTCCCCGCCCTCGCTGTATACGTCGTTCGTGCGCTTCTTCTTTGCGACGGTATAATTATTGACCATGCTGTCCACGACGCCGCCCGACACCATAAAGGCGATATTGGGTACACCGAACCTAGTATAATCTGCGTCGCATTGCGGCTGTGCGATGATGCCGACCGAGAAGCCTTCCGCCTCGATAAGCCTACCGATAATGGCGTGACCAAAGGAAGGATGATCCACGTAGGCATCCGCGGTAACGATGATAAAGTCGAGCGCTCCCTCGACCTCTTTTGCGCTGATGGGTAAAAAAGGCATATTTGCTCCATCTACCATTATACCCACGGCGCGCCGATAGCGCAAGGGTTGTTTGGTTACTTACCAAAAAAAAGCCGCTCTAAGAGCGGCTCCTTCATCCTGCTTTTTCAGCGGTATAACAATATGACCTTATGCGGGATAACCGACCTGCCAAGCTTTTTCGCTCGTATTCGCTAACGCCGCGCTTCTCCATACGCGCGATAGCCATAAAGGTCAAAAGGTCCTCTGTCAAAAGAACTTCTTTATCCCACCTTTTTCCGAGTTCTTCCGCGGCGGCAGACAGCGTTTCGCTCTTTTGCTCGAAGCCATAGCACGCCTCGGGAATAACGGCGACGATGGCTACGTCGTCCACGATGACGGCTCGCCCTTCCTTGACGCCGGGAAGGTCGGGGATGGAAACGGGTGTAATGGCGGACAGAACCACTGCCGATATGAGTGAAAGGATATTCATAAGGGCAGTATGCGCAGTTTTTTTAATAATATCAACCGTCGAAATGAGTGATATTGGCGCCGTCGGCGTCGCCCCACAATTCCTCGAAGCGATAGAGGTCGCGGATCCCTGCGTGGAAGATGTGCACGATTATCTTGCCGTAGTCCATCACGATCCACCTGCCGTCGCGCAAGCCGTCCACGCCGTAAGTGTACTCGCCGAGCGGTTCCAAGACGGCGCAGATTTCTTCGTAAGCCGCCTTGGCTTGAGATGGATTACGTGCGGAACAAAGAACGTACATCTCCGTCACGTCGGTCTTTGCGGATACGTCGATAGCTACGATGTTTTGGCACTTCTTATTGGATAAACTCCTTGTGATAAAGAAAAGCATTTCTTCTTTATTCATTTTCTCACTCCTTATTACAGTATGCGTTGAAACAATCAACGGTAAGATAGTAGATGGGAATATTGCGCTTTTTTAGGGACTCGTAGGAGCTTTTTATACACAAGCGGAAGCCTTCGTCGAGGTCTGCATACGCCGCCTTGCGGAGCGCCTCGACGCCCGAAAACGTCCGGGTGACTTCCTCCACCATATCGGCGGTATATACGAGTTTGTCTAAAGCCGTCATCCCCGCCCTGCCCGTCGTATGGTAGCGAATGGCATCAACGATCTCCTCGTCCGTGATGCCAAAGCCGATCTTAGCCTCTTCAGCCCCGTTGAAGGCGTGTAGGACCTTGGTCCCGATGGCGTCCTCGGGCACGCCGCGATGGATAAAGCGCGCTTCCTTCATACAGTCGTGTAATAGACAGGCGAGAAAGACTTTTTCAAAGGGCAAGCCGACGTTTTCGTTTATTTTGAGCCCCGCGAGGACGACGCCGCAGGTATGACGCCACCTTTCCTCCCCGAGCATTGATCTGACTTTTGTTACGTAAGACGCGTAGTTATGATATAGGTCACGCTTGGCAATGACGTCCTGCACCGCACTTGACGTTTCGGGGATATCCAGTCCGAGCTCGACCTTGGCGCGGACAACGGTGGAGGATACGTTTTCGCCACGCACCTTTTCGGAAAGAAGGATAGTGCCGCCGTAGCGCCGCATACAGTCCGCCGCAACGCGCTTTAAATCAGCAAGGTCGTCACTGCCTCTCGGTACGACGGTCAAAGAGCACACTTTAAGTATCTCTTCCGGGTAGCGCCAACGGTCGAGGGCAAGCAAACTGTCGCCCCCTATCAAAAAGGTGATATCTCCGTACTTCTCTTTAAGAAGGGGGAGCACCTTATACGAATAAGCGCGCTCGGAAAACGTATTCTCGATAGAATCGATCGGGAAAGCGCCGTCAAGCGCTTTAGAAAGCATTTCCACCCGTGTGTCAAAAGAGGTTTGCAAAGACTTATGAGGAGAATTGCCCGAAGGCAAAAAGACGACGTTATCGAAAGCAAATTCCTCTTTGACCTCTTTTGCTATCCTGATATGTTCTTTATGAGGAGGGTCGAACGCTCCGCCGAAAATACAAATCATATTGTTATTATAATACTTTTCTACGACATTTTCAACGCATATCGGACTAAATCCCGGCGCGCACGGTAAAAATCAAGATATGGGAAAGACCCTTGACAAAGTCGGGCTGTCTTTGATACTGCTCCTTCTATCCTTCCTCCTATTTTATCGACTGACGGGCTCTGTGCTGACGAGCGTTTTTGCCGCCCTGCTCCTCCTTGCGGTCATCATCCTCTTTCTTGCCGTCATCCATCCCCGCGCGCCGAAAGACAAACTCTCCAAACGAAACTTTATCCGTTACGTGCTATTAAACGGAAATGCCGCATTAAAAGATATCGTGAAACAGGCTTTGGCGGAAGGCTACGATATAAAGGACGCGGGGGAGCACAGCGTATTGACGGCGGGAGATGAAAGGGTGCTTATTTATTATGCTTTCAAGTTCGGCTCTTTGTCGGAAGAAGACGTTGCCAAGAGCTACCGCATCGCCCAAAAGGAAGGTTGCTCGGTCATCTACGCCCTCACCTCCCATCTTGACCGCAAGGCGCTCGCCGTTGCCGAATATATTCCGCAGCGTTTTACCGTGGTAAACTCGACGACTCTCTATAAATATCTATCTAAGAGAAACTTGATCCCTAAAAAAGAAGCCTTGCCGAGAAAAAGCGGCAAAGCCTTAGGGTTTTTTCGCTCCGCGCTAAAGCGCGACCATGCGAAATACTACATTTGGGCGGGGCTGACCACGGCGCTCCTCGCGCTGTTTACACCCATCACCACCTTTTATATCGTCTTTTCCTTTATCAACCTCGCCTTGGCGACGGCTACGATGGTATTAAGCGAAAGAAGCGAGGGAAAAGACAGACTGTTCAAAGAATAGTCAGTCGAACTTGATATGCTCTATCCCATCTTTATTCGAGCGGCGGTAGAGGATTATCTTATTGCCGATGGCTTGCACGGGTTCGGCGGCGAGTTGCTCGGCAACTTCGGCAATTATTCCCTTCGCGGAGACGTCGGCGGTCTTCAACACCCCTATCTTCACGAGCTCATGGTCTTCAAGGGATGTGGATATCTGCTCCACAACGCTGTCGGTCAGACCGTTTTTGCCGATTTGAACGGTTGCGGAGATATTCATTGCGAGAGAGATGAGTTTACTTCTTTGTTTGCTTGTCATAGCTTTACTCCTATCAGTTCCATAATTCAAACTCGACGTCGCCCACGATGATGGTATCGCCGTCCTTTGCGCCGAGCTCTCTTAGTTTGTCGATAACACCCTTTTCTTTGAGGATGTTTTGGAAATAGCGGTTGCTCTCGTGGTCACTGAGCACTATCTTACGAATGAGTACTTCCACCAGGCCGCCTGTGACCTCGTAGGTGCCGTCCTGCAATTTCTTGACGTCAAACTGCTCGGGGTCGCTTCTTTCGTACTCGAAGGGTTCAAACTCCATGGGCGCCGCAGGCGGCAACTCGTTCAGAGTGGAAAAGATACTCTTGACGAGGTCGTCGATATTGGAGTACGCCGCTGCCGATATCGGAATGACCTTGACGCCGACCTCCCTTTCAAAGCGCTCGACCGCGCCCTCCTCCGTGACGAGGTCCATCTTATTGGCGACGACTATCTCGGGGAGAGATGCCAGGCGCTCGTTGTATTGCTTCAATTCTTCACGGATGGTGCGATAATCGCTGACGGGGTCCCTGCCCTCGATGCCGGAGATATCCACTACGTGCACGATGAGGCGCACACGTTCCACGTGACGAAGGAAGGTGTGCCCGAGCCCGTAGCCCTCCGCCGCGCCCTCGATGAGCCCGGGGATATCGGCGATAACGTAGCTCTTGTCAAATGCTTTTATCACGCCGAGATTGGGCGAAAGTGTGGTAAAGTGATAGTTGGCGATTTTTGGCTTTGCGTTGGTCAATACCGACAGAAGTGTGGACTTGCCTACGTTGGGATAGCCTACAAGCCCTACGTCCGCGATGGTCTTGAGCTCCAAGGTCAGATTGCGCTCAACGGTCACTTCGCCGAGCTCGGCGAAGCCGGGCGTGCGTCGCGTAGGGGTGGCGAATCGTGCGTTGCCTTTGCCCCCCTTTCCGCCCTTTAAGATGACCTTGCGCTCGCCGTCAAGATACATATCGGCGATGATACCGCCCGTTTCCTTGTCACGAATGATGGTGCCGGTGGGAACCTTAACGACAATGTCGCTGCCGTTCTTTCCAAAGCAATTACCACCTTCGCCGGGCGCGCCGTTTTCAGCGCGGAAGTGCTTTTTGAACTTGAAATCTATCAAACTGGTCAAAGAGGAATCGGCAACGAAAACAACGTTGCCGCCCCTGCCGCCGTCGCCGCCGTCGGGACCGCCGCACATGACGTACTTTTCACGGTGAAAACTGACCTTGCCGTCTCCTCCGTTACCTGCTTTAGCATAAATATTAACGATATCCAAAAACATATTTCTATTATGAGCCGAGGCTCTCTCCGTTATAATGACTTGTGATGTGGACAATCCTCGATCAAGAGGCACTCTTCGCAGCGCGGGGACTGCGCCTTGCAGATATATCTGCCGTGATGGATAAGTAAGTGATGAAGGTGCGACCACACCTCCTCGGGGAAGCGTGCCATCAAGTCCTTCTCCACCCCGAAGGGAGTATCCGCGTCGGACAGGCCTAAGCGATGACTTAGGCGAAAGACGTGCGTATCCACGGCGATGGCATTGCCCCCGAAGGCAACGGCGTATACTACGTTAGCCGTCTTTCGACCGACGCCGGGCAAACGCTCCAAAGAGTCCCTATCCCTAGGGACTAAGCCACCGTACTCTTTGACGATCATTTCAGTCGCTGCAAGGATGTTTTTCGCCTTATTGTGATAGAAGCCGCAGCTCTTTATCTTATCTTCGAGCGCTTCCTGCGATAAGGAGAGTATCGCGCTTGGCGTACCGTACTCCTTAAATAGCTCTGCAGTAACCATGTTGACCCGCTTATCGGTGCATTGCGCGGACAAAATGACCGCTACCAACAGTTGATAGGGGTCGGAAAAGGTCAATTCGCATTCCGCAGAGGGATGCATCGCTTGTAAGCGCTCAAGGAGTAAGTTATCTTTCACATATAAAATATATCATAAACAGATACTTTTCTCAATGATTTCACCAAAAAAATCTCCGCAGAATGCGAGGTGTCCCTTTATCCTTGGTAAAAGCCGAGGAAACTGCCGTAGTCCCCCGCCGCAAGCACGCGTTCGGCAATACTTGCCGCGCCGCGGGGAAAGATCACGGAGAGTCCGCAACTTGACCCCACCCGCGATGGGGTCCCGACCACCCGCACGGACACTCTGCGTGCCTGCAACGATCGGGCGTATTCTATCGCGTCCCGCCTTGACTTGAATGCCGCATATATCACGTTCATACTTTTCTCCTTTGTGTAAAGAACGCAAATTCATTACGTTCAATATAATATATTAAACGACGGAAAGGAGATGTGATAATGATCTACTTTGACAACGCAGCCACCTCGAGATATAAGCCGCGCGCGGTAAAGAGAGCGGTCATGAAAAGCTTAGAGCACAGCGCAAATCCCGGTAGAGCCAGCCACGACGAAGCGATACGCGGCGCGATGACGGTAGAAAGGACGAGGGCTGCCCTGACCCACTACTTGGACGCAAAGTGCGTAAACGTGGTATTCACCAAAAACTGCACCGAAGCATTAAACCTTGCCATACTTGGCACGGCACGTCCGGGAAGCCACGTAGTCACGACCGTCCTCGAGCACAACTCGGTATTACGCCCTCTGTATATGCTGAAGAAGGAAGGGCTTATATCACTCACCGTCGTAGAGAAAAAAGACGGAAAAGTCACGGCGAAGGACATCGCCGAATGCATTACAGACAAGACCTATCTCGTTGCGGTGACCGCGATGAGCAACGTGACAGGATACGCCCCGCCCCTTGTCGAGATAGGAGAATTATGCGCGCAAAGAGGGGTAAAACTGCTTGTGGACGGAGCGCAAGCCATCGGTCATATCCCGCTCTCCTTTGACAAGATAGGCATCGACCTACTCTGCGGCGCGGGTCATAAGTCGCTGCACGGCATCATGGGAAGCGGCTTTTTGATGTATTCAAGGCGGCTTTTCGTGAATCCGTTGATGTACGGCGGCACGGGTACCGAGAGCGCCAGTTTATACCAACCCAATGAGCCTCCCGAGAGTTTGGAGTCCGGGACGATCGCCCTACCCGCAATCGCGGCTTTAGAAGCGGGGATCAATTGGAGCGAGAAGCATCAAAGCGACATCATGAAGAACTGCCGCGAAATATCACTTTTCTTACACGAAAGATTAAACAAAATCAACGTCCCCCTTTATTCCGTTGCGGGAAGTCCTATCGTGAGTTTTGATATCCCAACGAGTGACAGCCAAACGGTATCCGATATCCTCAATCAAGAATACGGCATCTGCGTGCGTTCGGGGCTGCATTGCGCTCCCCTTATCCACAAAACGCTCGGAACGGATAAGCGCGGACTGGTGCGGGTCAGCCTAGGCTGTGACAACACGTTGAAGGAGGCCAAACGCCTCGTTAATGCCATCAACGACATAAGAGAGCGCTTGACAAAATAAGACAAAACAAGCAAGATGCGCCCCTTCTTTCCCCTTCTTCACCCCCATTGCGGTTTTATACTGAATGCGAGGTAAAGATATGGGAAAATTCAAGACCGCCATCAGAGGATATGATAAAAAGGAGGTGGACACCTACCTCCACAAGACCACCGAATTCCACGAGAGCAAACTGCGCGAGATGGAAGAAGTCATTCGCAGACTAAAGGAGGAGAACGACTATCTCTATGCCAAAAACGGCGAGTATCGTCGCAATGAGGAAAGAGTATCGGGCGCCATCCTCAAGGCAATGCAGGTGAAAAGCGACCTGGAAAGCGAGCTGAAAAAGAAGATATCGCTCGAAGAAGACCGGTTAGCGATATTCAAAGCCAAATGGATAGCCTATTTCAAGGGACTCCATAACCAAACTGCCGATAGAGTCTTGGATGAGATCGACGGATACATCGAGGACTTTAGGCGCGAGTTTATTAAAAAAGCAAACCGAGAGATAGAGTTATCGGAAGGCGAACTGTCGCAAGCGGAAAGGAGTTACCTGGCCGAAAGAGCGCGAGTGGAGGGGTTATCGCAAGAGAACGATGAAAAAATGAGCGCCGCCTCCCTCCTGCGAAAAACGCATTCGGAAAACGGCGAACATATCGGGAATACGGGTTTTGTCGAGGATTGATCAGCCCCTATTGGCTTCGAGGAGCCTCTGCTTGGTCTCGTAGAGCTTTTCGGAGAGGTCAACCTTGAAGATCTCGGGAAGAGTGACCCTCTTATACTGCTCCCAAAAAGCCGCCGCGGAGCGCTTGTGATAGGCGGCTATCTCCTTGATTTCAGGAGAGAAATACACCTGCTTTCCCTTGTCAAACACCTTGACGAGCAGTTCTTCCACGTAATAATCGGTGATGGTCATCTTCTTCCACGGATTCTCGGGGTCGAATATCATATACGGCGAACCGTCGGGGATGGGCTCGTCTATAAGGAGCATCAGGTCTGCGATAGCCATCTTTGTCTTCTTATCAAAGAATCTAACCACCTTTTTGAGCCCCGGATTGGTGACCTTTTCGATGGTATTGCTTATCTTTATCTTGGGCTCAAGTTTACCGTTCACCTCTATTGCGGCAAGTTTATATACTCCGCCGAGGCTGGGGTTGGAAAAACTGGTGATGAGCTTGGTGCCGATACCATAGGTATCGATTTTTGCGTTTTGGGAATTCAAGGCTATCAGCACGTTCTCGTCGATATCGCCGGAGGCGCATATCTTTGCATTGGGATATCCCGCGTCGTCAAGCATCTTACGCGCTTGGTTGGAAAGATAAGCAAGGTCGCCGCTGTCGATGCGGATACCCGCGGGCTCGTGCCCTTTTGCTCTTAGCTCGTCAAACACTTTGATGGCGTTGGGGACGCCGCTCTTAAGGGTATTATAGGTATCCACAAGGAGCAGACAGTTATCGGGATAAAGCTCCGCATACTTACGAAAAGCGGTCAATTCGTCTGGAAAACTCATGACCCAACTGTGTGCGTGCGTTCCCGCAACCTTGATATCGAACATCTTGCCCGCGATAACGTTGGAAGTAGCTACGCATCCGCCGATGATGGCGGCACGCGCGCCGTAGATACCCGCGTCGGGACCCTGTGCGCGGCGCAAGCCGAACTCCAATACCCCCGCCGTCGTATTATTGGCTATTTTAGACGCCTTGGTGGCGATAAGCGTTTGATGGTTGATAAGCGTCAAGAGCGCCGTTTCCACAAATTGCGCCTGGAAAATGGGAGCTTTTACGATGAGGAGCGGCTCGTATGGGAAGATGATGGTCCCTTCCTTGACCGCGTAGATATCCCCAGTAAACTTAAAAGTGCGAAGCTCCGACAGGAACTCCTCGTCAAAGCAATTCAATCCGCGGAGATAGGCGATATCCTCCTCGCTGAAGGAGATATTCTTGATGTAATCGATAGCTTGATCCAAGCCGGCGGCAACGGCGTAGGAAAGCTCCTCTCTGCCGCGGAAAAAGAGGTCGAAAACGGCTTCTTTATCCTTTTCTCCGCACTTCATATAACCATACATCATGGTCAATTCGTAAAAGTCGGTCAATAAAGTAAGGTTTCTCATTTTTCTTCTCCTTTGGGCGCAGGAACGGAGACCGCCCCCGTGCGTATCTTATTCACGTAGATAAGTACCGTGATGATCATCGCGATCGCCGCCGCGATAGAGCATCCGAGCACGCCGATGCGGATGCCGCCCACGCTCACAGCGTCGTCGCGGAAGACCTCCATGATCGCCCTGACCACCATATACCACGAGATATAGGTCATAAAGGTCATAAGACTCTTTTTGGAGCGATAAAACACCGTCATTATGATGGCAAAACCGATCAAATTCAATACCATTTCATAAAAGAAAGTGGCTTGGAACCAGCCGTGCTGCGCGTCGATATACACTGCGAAGGGAAATTTCTGATAGGCGGCGTCCGTCACAGCCCTGCCGTAGAGCTCTTGATTGGCAAAGTTGCCCCATCTGCCGAGTGCTTGTCCGAGAACGAGCCCCGGGGCGATAACGTCCAATACGTCGCCAAAACGGATTTTATTACGTTTGCATGCGATGAATGCGCCGAGCGCGCCGCCGGGGATGGCACCCAAGATGGAAATACCGCCCTCCCAGATGGCAAATATCTCGACGACATCCGACCAACTGTGAACAATAAAGTCGGAAGGATGGAATAAGACGTATGACAATCGCGCAAAAAGAATTGCGAAGGGAACGACCCACAGGAAGAGCTCGAGCATAAAGTCCAGGCTTATGCCGCGCTTCTTGGCGTTGAAACAAGCAACGCCGTATCCTATCAAGATGGCAAGGGTGATAAATATGCCGTACCACCTTACGGAGAGAGTTCCCACCTCAAAGGCGATGGGGTCGATATTCTGTAAACACATCATTTGACTTCTCCTTGCCCGTCAGGCGGAGTTTCCGCCCCGTTCTCCTTCGACTGCTCCGCTGCAGCATCTGCACTCTTTGCAGCCTCGGCTGATTCTTTTTCCAATCTCTTTTTCGAGGTCAGTCCAAAGGTCAATTTGTCAATTATCTTCATCACGAACTGCTCGATCTTCTCGCTGTATTTGATGGTATATATCAAGAGCACGATGACGAGGATGATGATGACCGCCCACAAGGCGAGCCACCACCCATAGAAGGGAATGGAGACGATGCCCTTGGCAATTAGGATCGTTGTCAATGTGCCGAGAGTGCGGCTGAATACCTGCAGGAAGAAAAAGCCGATATAGGTATAATTGGTCATCCCCGCAAGGATGCAGAGAAAGTCATCCGGGAAAAAGGGAAAGATAAACATATAAAAGAGGACGATCTTATCCCTCCCCTTGGTCCATGCTTTATACTTGGCGATAGTCTTCTCTCCGACGAGCCAGTTGGCGAAGCGAACGCCAAGGACGCGCCCAAGGAAAAAAGCGAACATCGAACCGATGACCAAGCCGATGACGGTAAGATATAAGGGCTTCCATATCCCTTCAAAGAGGAGAGCGCCCGCCGTGGTGGTAATGGTACTGGGGATGGGGATGATGGTCACCTGCAAAAAGTTCGCTAATACAAAGATGACCTCGGCGACACCGCCCGAATTGTTGATATAATTCACCACGTCGTCGGCGGAATCGATAGAACTCAAGAGCCCGCTTTTATTGAGGGCAAAATAGACTACCAAGAAGACAGCGCCGATATAAAGCGCGGTTATGGACAGTTTATACGGGGTGTCCCAGTCGCGGAAAAGCGAAACCACGGCAAGCGCGATAACGCCCACGCAAGCGACGAAGACGATCGACATCGTCATCACCGAGAAAAAGGTATAGGATAGACCGAAGAAGGTCATCGTGATAATGGCGGCGATGGCGGAAACGAGCAAGCGGATCTTCTTTTTTTTATTAAAGGAAGTATCCTTCTCCTCTATTTTCTCCTCCGTTTTGCTTACCTCGGCGGGAGATCCCGTTTCGCCGTTATCAGCGATAGACTGCTTCTTTTCGGCGGGTGTTTCCGCCTCTTCGGGAAGTGTATCTTTATGTAATTGCCTTTCGTTGTCTTTCATTTACTCTCCCATCTGCTTTTTCACTTCTTCCCTTGCGATCTCGTCGCAACGGTTGTTCATCTCATTATCCGAGTGCCCTTTAACTTTGATAAAACGCACGTCATGTATGGAAAGGAGCTGAAGAAAGGTCTTCCACAAATCAACGTTCTTCACGTTCTCCCATCTACGCGCCTGCCACCCTTTGATCCAATCGTTATTCACGGCGTTGACGACATAGGCGGAGTCGCTATGCACTTCCACCACGCTGTGCGGCTTCTTGAGTGATTCAAGCCCGCGAATGACAGCCAAAAGCTCCATACGATTGTTCGTAGTTTCCTTTTCGCCACCGCTGACGACCTTCTCCAGTCCGCCTGCCGAGAGAATGGCGCAGTACCCGCCGGGACCGGGATTACCGCTGCAAGCACCGTCCGTATACATCGTGACGACGGTCTCACCACTCGGATGGCTCATCTCGACAGAGCGAGCGCGACAGCGATCCACTCCTTCCGCAATGATATCCACGAGCCCTGCTATTTTGTAGTATGCGACGGCTTGTATCGTCGTGCCTCCCTTACTGCATACGGCGTCTATCAAGGAATCTATATCCTTGTCGGAAAGGTCTATCATCCTGGCTCCGCCCATCAAGGTGGCAAGGGTCAGTTTCTTTGCTTCATCATAAGTCAGTCCGCCGTTCATGCCTCCCTTGATCATCCCTTGCGCAAACATATACGCATAGGCGGGACCGCTCCCGCTGACCGAGGTAACGGCGTCAAACTTGCTTTCCTCCAGCTCGATAACGTCCCCAAGCGAAGCAAAAACCGAGCGCGGAAATTCCTTTGCTTCCTCGTCGTAACCGACGAAGGTCAAGGCGCTCATTCCGCTGGCTATCATACAAGGCGTATTGGGCATAACGCGGCATATCTTATCCGCACCGAGCGTCTGACGCAAGGTGGCGGTGGTAATGCCCGCCATAATGGATATGACCTTGGGGAAATCGGCGCGTTTGATGAGGGCGCCTATTTCGGGAAAACTCTGCGGTTTGACCGCAAATAGGAGGTATTCCACGCTCGCGGCAAGCTGGACGTTATCCTTTGTGGTATGTACGCCGAGGATAGCCGCAGCGGCGAGTTTTTCATCCGAAAGATCGCTTACGATGATCTCCTCAGGCGATACGACCCCGCTTGTCAAAATGCCCTTTGTGATGGCGGAGGACATATTCCCCGCTCCTATGATACCAAGTTTGTATTTACTCATAAAAAAACGATTGACTATCTTCCTTATATATTTTATAATATCAATACATTTCGTAGGGGAGTGGCTCAACGGTAGAGCAGCGGTCTCCAAAACCGCTGGTTGCGTGTTCGAATCGCGTCTCCCCTGCCAGTAGGAGGCATTGCACAGCAATGCTTCTTTTTTTTACTGTTTTCGCGATTCTAACGCTCAACTACTTTTCCTTATGAAATCATAACGATAAAGCACGACTTATAGCACACGTTGATCAGATAGGTTGATTGCTACAAGGGCGACGGCGGAGAGTGGTGATCAGGCAAATGCTCCGCGAGCAAGGGGACAGGCGCATACTTTGAGTGTATGTAACTGCCCGCTTGCGATGCGGTAGAGCGACATAAGCGCCGCTATACGTCGTCGCCTACTTAGCGTATTCTACGCTACGCAACTCCCTAATAACACTCACTTTGATTTGTCCCGGATACTCCAGCTCGTTCTCGAGCGTTTTGGCGATCTCCTTCGCAATAAAGTAAGTCTTGCTGTCATCCACCTTCTCGGGCTTTACCATGACCCTGATCTCGCGACCTGCCTGAATGGCGTAGGACTGCTCGACGCCCTCAAAGGAATTTGCGATCTTTTCGATGTTTTCAAGTCTCTTGACGTAGTTCTCCAAGGACTCGCGGCGTGCGCCGGGACGAGCACCGCTGATCGCATCAGCCGCCTGAACGATGACGGCCTCGACGGTCTTTGCCTCCACGTCGCCGTGGTGCGCCGCGATGGCGTGGATGACCGCCTCGCTCTCCTTGAACTTCTTGGCGAGTTCTACGCCGATAGCCACGTGGGTTCCCTCGATCTCGTGGTCGACGGCTTTACCGATATCGTGCAGGAGACCAGCGCGCTTAGCGACCTTTACGTCCGCGCCGAGTTCTGCGGCGAGGATGCCCGCAAGGTGCGATACCTCGATGGAGTGCTTCAACACGTTCTGTCCGTAGCTTGTCCTGAACTTCAATCTACCGAGGATCTTTACAAGCTCGGGATGCAGGTTATACACTGCAACGTCGAATGCTGCCTCCTCGCCCGCGTCCTTCATCTGATTGTCGATCTCGTTCTTGACCTTCTCGACCGTCTCCTCGATGCGGGCGGGATGTATCCTGCCGTCGCTCATCAGTTTCTCAAGGGCGACGCGTCCGATCTCTCTCCTCACAGGGTCGAATGCCGAGATGGTCACTACGTCGGGGGTGTCGTCGATGATGACGTCCACGCCCGTTGCGTTTTCAAAGGCTCTGATATTGCGACCCACTCTGCCGATTATCCTCCCCTTCATTTCGTCGTTGGGAAGGGGCACGACGGAGACCGCGATCTCGCTGGCGTGAT
>DFEQ01000102.1 GCA_002368735.1 Christensenella sp. UBA3798 | reverse complement strand
GACTTTGATATCGACTTCTGCATGGAAGGCAGGGAGGACGTCATCCAATACGTGCGCGAAAAGTACGGCGCCGACCGCGTCACGAGGATCATCACCTTCGGTACCCTCGCGGCGAAGCAGGCGATCAAGGACGTCGCCCGCGTGTATCGCGTACCCTACGCCGACGTGGACAAGCTGGTCAAGATGCTACCCGATAGTACGGGTAAGACCTCCATCAAGGGCATCCTCGGCAGGGACTCCAAGCATCCCGAGCAGCGCAGTTCGGACGTCATCCAACTCTACGAGAGCGACCCAATGATCCGCAAGGTTCTGGATATGGCGCTCAAGGTGGAAGGTATGCCGCGTAATACCGGTATGCACGCCGCAGGCGTCGTCATCTGTAAGGAGATCGTGGGCGATTTCGTTCCCCTCCAACGAAACGGCGAAGTGGTCACCACCCAGTACCCCAAGGATCAGGTGGAAGCGCTCGGCATGCTCAAAATGGACTTCTTGGGCTTGGTCACTTTGACCGACGTTCACAAAGCCAAACTTTACATTAAGGAGAACCACGGCGTGGACGTGGATTTCCACGAGCTCGGATACGAGGACCCCGAGGTGTACAAGCTTATTTCGTCGGGCGATACCGACTCGGTGTTCCAGCTTGAAAACGGCGGTATGAAGAGCTTTATGATGCAGCTGAGACCCACCTCGCTGGAAGATATCATCGCAGGTATCTCGCTCTATCGTCCCGGTCCGATGAGCAGCATCCCGACCTATATCAAGAACAAGAACAACCCCGAGGAGATCGTCTATCCCGACGAGCGCTTGCGCCCGATACTCGAGATGACCTACGGCTGCTTGGTCTATCAGGAGCAGGTCATGCAGATCGCGCGTGAGATCGCGGGTTACAGCTACGGACGCGCCGACATCCTGCGCCGTATCATGAGTAAGAAGAAGGCGAAACTGATGGAGGAGCAGAAGAAGATATTCTTCGAGGGCTCGCCCGCCAACCCCGCAAAGGGACTCTCCGCCGTGGAAGGCGCGCTCGCAAGGGGCGCCACCTTGGAGGTCGCCACCAAGCTCTTTGACGACATGGCGGACTTTGCAAAGTACGCCTTCAACAAGTCGCACGCCGCGGCGTACGCCGTTCTCTCCTACGAAACCGCCTATTTGAAGCGCTACTACGCGCCCGAATTCATCACCGCCGTCATCAACGACCGCATCACCAATCAAAAGGAAGTGTCCAAGTACGTCACCTACCTCCGCAATAAGGGTGTGCCCGTCTTGAAGCCCGATATCAACGAGGGCGACGTATTCTTTACGACGGACGGCACCAAGGTGCGCTTCGGACTCGTGGCGGTCAAGGCGGTGGGCGAGGACGCCGCACGCCACGTGGTGGAGGAGAGGAAGAGGGGCGGCCCCTACAAGAACCTCTCAGACTTCTTCCGTCGTCAGACCGCGATGCCCAACCGTGCGATGGTGGAAAACCTCATCAAGGCGGGCGCATTCGATTGCCTCGGCGAGAACCGCGCCACTCTCCTTGCCAATTACGAGCAGGCGATGAGCGCCACCGCGGAGGAGAATAAGCGCAAGATGACGGGGCAGTTCTCCCTCTTTGACGAGATAGAGGATTTAAACGCCGATATCGACATCGTCAAGATGAAGGAGCTTCCTCGCGCACAGATCCTTGAGAATGAATACGAAGTCTTCTCTCTGTACCTTTCGGGTCACCCCTTAGAGGACTACAAGGAAGCCTATAAGAGCATCCCCTTCACGACCGCCAAGGTCGCCGAACTCGAAGAAGCCGCCAAGGCAGCGGAGGAGAGCGAAGAAGGACTTGCCGCCATCCCCTCTTTGGACGGCGAAACGGTCACGGCGGCGGGCATGCTGCTCGACGTCACCAAGAAGACCGGAAAGTCGGGCAACGAGATGGTGGTCTTCAAGCTCCAAGACCTGGACGGCACCATCGAGTGCGTCGCCTTCGGCAACGTGTATACCCGCTATAAGGATCTATTCAAGACGGGCAACATCGTGATGATGGAAGGTATGCTCAAGAGCAAGGAAGGGCTGTACAGCATGAACGTGCGCAACGTGCGCGAGTGGAGCAAGGGCAAGGAGGAAGAAACGGCAGCTCCCGCGAGGAACGTCGTCTTCGTGGTCAAGTTCCCGCACGACTACGCCGCCATTTATCCCAAGGTCAAGGAGATCTGCTCCGCGTATAAGGGCGGGGTAGAGGTGTACTTCCTGATCGACGGCAAGTACTACCGCCACGATACGACCGTCGCGGACAGCGACAGCCTGATCGCCGAGCTGTACGGCGTCGTGGGTGTAGAGAACGTCGAGGTGAAGGAGCGGAAGCGCTGACTTCGTATAAGGCGGTATATGCTTTGTTCCAACTTAAAATCCCGCAGTTACGTACAAGGAGTACGCGCCTGCGGGGTTTTTTCGTTGCGCCGCGCCTCTACCGCTTTCTCCGAAGCCATCGACGATTGAAAATGACGAATGGAGAATAGCGGGTCATTTCCTTTCCGAATACTATCGGAGAGGTGCTCCTTTTCTCTTGCGCGCGAAAAAGAGTGTCACTTCACGGAACATTTCGCTTGCGTCTCTATGGAAATATCGTTTGTATAACGAGGGTGAATAATGCTATAATAGCATTATAAAGTTTTTTTCGGAGGGGCTATGAAACGTATCGCAGTCTTAACGTCGGGAGGAGATGCGCCGGGGATGAACGCCGCCATTCGTGCGGTGGTCAGGACGGCGAAGTATCACGACATCGAGGTTTACGGAGTGGAGCGCGGTTACGCGGGCTTGATCGAGGGGGATATGCGCCTCCTTTCTCGCCATGACGTTTCCGACACTATCCAACGGGGCG
Source organism: Christensenella sp. UBA3798 (assembly GCA_002368735.1). Lineage (GTDB taxonomy): Bacteria > Bacillota > Clostridia > Christensenellales > CAG-1252 > CAG-1252. The sequence continues at coordinate 994 of DFEQ01000102.1, read as the reverse complement.
GCACTATCCTGAGGACGGCGCGCTCTACGGAGTTTACCACCGAAGAAGGTCGGGAAAAGGCGGCGGAGCAGCTTTCCGCCAAGGGGATAGAGGGCCTCGTCGTCATCGGCGGCGACGGCTCGTTTCGTGGGGCAAACGCCTTCTATCACGAGTGCGGGATAAAGACGGTCGGCGTGCCCGGGACCATCGACAACGACCTCGGCTATACCGATAGGACCATCGGCTTCGACACGGCGGTCAACACCGCGCTCGCGGCGATCAATAATCTCAGGGATACGATGAGTTCGCACGACCGCGTGGTCATCGTGGAAGTGATGGGCAGGCATTGCGGCGCCATCGCCCTGCACGCAGGCTTGGCAGGTGGCGCGGAGGTCATCCTCGTCCCCGAGCGAAAGGTCGATTACGACGAGATCGCAGAAGTCCTCGACCGCGGCGAAGCGGTGGGGAAAAGAAGCGGTATCGTGGTGCTCGCCGAGGGTGCGGCGCCTCTTGCCGAGGTGGAGCGCGAACTGAAAGCGCGCACCTCTCTCTCCTTCCGTACCACGGTGCTCGGCTACATCCAGCGCGGCGGTTCTCCCACGATGGAGGATAGGGTGCTCGCGAGTCGTCTCGGGATCCGCGCCGTAGAGCTTCTGAAGGATGACGTCGGCGGAGTCGTCGTCGGCGTGAGAGGGGGAAAGGTCGTCGATCTTCCCATCGAGGAGGCTCTCGCCATCCCCGTTCGCTTTGAAGCGGAGCTTTACGAAGAGGCGAAAATACTGAGTTTGTGAAAAACGTTTGATATTCTCGCGCTCGCGTGCGATAATAGATGAAGAAATTTGTGGCGAAAGCCATTTGGAGGATACTATGGAAACTTTGAAAGGAGCATTGATTTTCGGTCAGTCGGGCGGGCCTTCGTCCGTCATCAATTCCAGCGCGGCAGGCGTCTTTATCGAGGCTTTGAAGCATAAGGACGTCATCACGAACGTATACGGCGCGGCGCACGGCATCAAGG
>DFEQ01000016.1 GCA_002368735.1 Christensenella sp. UBA3798 | reverse complement strand
GATCCTTCCTCCATCGAGTTCTGCCATGCCATCGGTCTGAATTACGTGTCCTGCTCTCCCTATAGAGTGCCTATCGCACGTTTGGCTGCTGCGCAGGCGAATATCAAGAATCCAAGGAAGTGAGGCAGGGACGGATAACGGGGCATATGCTTCGTTTCTGTCTGCGGCTTGACGAAATCACGTACAAGGAGTACGCTCATTCGCCGAGCCTCGCCTCTACCCCATTCTCCACCCTTGCCGAGAATAGGGTGGAATAAATAAGAAAACTGCCGCAGGCGCTTGCCTGCGGCTTTTCTTTTATCCTTAGCTTCTCGCAATGTGAGAAATAACACTCCGCGTAGCGGAATATAACTGCGGTAGCAATATAACTCGCGCAGCGAATATAACTGCGCGAGCCTTTCGCGCTCGCTCGCGCATCTCGCGCGGAAGATATCGTGCTATTATGGTTGCCTATTATATTTTATCGGTGGTATAATACGATTATGAAAAAGTATCGCAATGCATTTCCCAAGTCGGCGTTGTTCATCTACGTCCTCATCGTGGCGTCCTCTTTGGCGGCGATAGTCTTTGCCATTTTGCGCCTTGCGGAGGTGGGGAACTACGTGTCGGTCTATCCCGCGCTGGATATCGTGAGTATCGTCGTTTTCGCTATCTTCATCGCGCTGATAGGTTTCAACCTCTTCGGCTCTTATTTCGCTTTCGGCGAGGAGGAGTTCATTGTATCCCAGCTCTTTTTCAAGAAGCGCATTTCGCGCGATGCTTTGTCGCAGGTGATTTTGGACGAGGAGTCGCTCGTTGCGGCGCTCTATTATCGCGACCCCACCAAGCCCGACGTGTTGTCCTATCTGACGGTGATTTTGAAGAAGTCGTCGGTGGACGCATTCATCGAGGACGTGCGCGCCTTCCGCTCGGACGTCGCCGTAAACGTCATTCCCGTGAAAAAGGGCGGGGAAGAATAGGTATTGCTTTTCATCCTCTGCCGAAACTAAATAAGGCAGGGGCATAGGAGGATAGATGGAGATATTATTCGGCGCAGCCTCGCTCGGCGAGTCCATGAAAGAGGCGCTACTTCCGGATAACGTGAGTTTCTTCGGGCTGGGTGTAAACCCGAGCTTCTATACGTCCATGATCGTGGCGGGCGTACTTATCCTCTTTGCCATCGTGATGCGCGTATTCGTGATCCCGCGCTTTACCGACGTCCCCGGCAAGCTCCAAAGCGTGCTGGAATCCATCGTTTTGATGTTTGACAAGATGAATGAGGAGAATTCCACCACCCGCGCCTTCATGGGCGCCTACGTCTTCTCGGCGGCGGCGTATATCTTCCTCGGCACAATGGTGGAGCTTTTGGGGCTCCGTCCCGTGATGGGGGATATCAACGCCTGTCTTGCCTTGTCGGTATCCACCTTCATCATGATCGTGGTCTTCAGCGCAAAGACGAAGAAGGTCAAGGGCGCCCTCGGCGCGCTCAAGGATATCACCCTCCCCATCTCCATGGCGTTCCGTCTGTTCGGTAGCATTTCGAGCGGGCTGATGATCACCGAGCTCGTGTATCACTATATCTATCTCTCCTTCGGTCTTCCCGTGATCGTCGGAGTGCTTTTTACTTGTTTCCACGCCTTGATACAGGCGTACGTTTTCGCGATATTATCCTCTCTCTTCGTGGGGGAGGCGGCGGCGCTGCCTATGCCGGAGGTGCCAGCAAAGGTGGAGGGCGGCGATGCCGAGCCTCCGAAGGAGTAATACTATGATCATGGCTATGCAATATCTCATTTCCGAACTTACCGAAACCTCGGTCTATGCCATTGCGGCGGTCATCGCGGTCTTTGTGGGCGCCGGCGCGGGCATCGGTATGGCTATCGCCACGGGCAAGGCGCTCGACGCGACGGCACGTCAGCCCGAGGCGGAGAGCAAGATCCGCACCACGCTTCTTCTCGGTCTCGCCTTCATAGAGACCACGGCGATCTACGGCTTGTTTATTGCCATCATGCTTGTGATCAAGGTGCTGTGATATGACGTTTATCATTTCGGACGCCATTCTCGGACTGAGCCTCACGAAGTTCCTGCTTCACCTCTTGAACTTCGCGATACTCTTTGTCGCGCTGTGGCTCATCCTCTATAAGCCGGTGATGAAATTCATCCGTGCAAGGCAGGAGCGTATCGATAAAGAGAAACGCGAGGCGGAGGAGGATCGCAAAGCCGCCGAGGCAGCTCGCCTTGCCGGCGAGGAGAGGTTGAACGCTCTCGATGAGGAACTCGAGAACAAGCGCATCACCGCCGAGCAAGAGTTGCAGGCTATACGCGAAGAGCAGCTAAACGAGAGCAAGGCGCAAGCGGATGAGATAGTCAAGGCGGCAGAGCTGCGCGCCAAGGCGGAGGCGGACAAGATCGTCGCCGAGGCAAAGGCGGGCATCAAGGACGCCGCGGTCACGCTGGCGCAGTCCATCATCGAGCAAAAGATCGACAAGGTGGACGACGCTCTCATCGACAGCGCGCTCAAGGATTGGAAGAAAAATGGCTAATTACGTCGTCACGTCGGCAAAACCTCTCTCGGATAAGCAAAAGAGAGATATAATATCCCGTCTTGACGCGACGGAGCGGACGGTCGCATTCCTGGTGGACGAGGCGCTTATCGGCGGCATCGTCATCTCGGACGGCGACAAACTCTTGGACGCTTCCGTTAAAGGCAAGCTCAACGCCGCGGGTAGAAGCGCGGCGGATAGTATTGCCAATCGACCTCTTGAACATATCGTATCCTCTCTCAAAGAGGAGTTTTCACATATCGAGCACACCGGAGTTATCCAAGCGGGGGTGGTCAGTTCGGTTTCGGACGGCGTGATCTTCGCGGAGGGGCTCAGCGGCGCCAAGGTGGGCGAGCTTCTCCTCGTAGGGGATGACTCCCTTGCCATGGTCATGAATTTGGAGGAGGACGACGTCGGCGCCATCCTTTTGACGGGCGTAGGCAAGGTGGGCGCGGGAGCCCCCGTACGCCTGACCGACCGCATCGTTACGGTGCCTGTCGGCGAAGCCCTCATCGGTAGGGTAGTGGGCGCGCTCGGCGACCCCATCGACGGTGCGGGTAGGATAGAGACGGAGTTTTTCCGCCGAGCCGAAAGTCCCGCTCCCGGCATCTTCGACCGCGCCAAAGTGTCCGAGCCTCTGTGCACGGGGGTCAAGGCGGTGGACGCCATCGTCCCCATCGGCAAAGGTCAGCGCGAGCTCATCATCGGGGATAGGCAGACGGGCAAGACCTCTCTTGCCATCGACGCCATCCTTGCCCAGAAGCACACCGGTGTCTTGTGCGTTTACGTGGCGATCGGGCAAAAGAACAGCACCGTCTCCGAGGTGATCAAGAGGCTGCGTGACAGCGGCGCTATGGCGTATACCACGGTGGTCTCTGCAACGGCGTCGGACAGCCCGACCCTCCAATACGTAGCCCCCTATACCGCCACGGCGATGGCGGAGGAGCTGGCGTATCAAGGGAAGGACGTTCTCATCGTGTACGACGACCTATCCAAGCACGCGGTGGCATATAGGACCATCTCGTTGCTTCTCCGTCGTCCCGCAGGGCGCGAAGCCTATCCGGGCGACGTCTTTTACGTACATTCCCGCCTTTTGGAGCGCTCGGCAAAGCTCTCCAAGCGTTTGGGCGGCGGCTCTATCTCCGCACTCCCCATCATCGAGACCCTTGCCTCGGATATTTCGGCGTATATCCCGACCAACGTGATATCCATCACCGACGGTCAGATTTTTTTGGATACCGAGCTATTCCGTTCCGGCGTGCGTCCCGCGGTCAACGTGGGATTGTCGGTCTCCCGCGTGGGTGGCAGCGCGCAACCCAACGCCATCCGCTCGGTGGTCAAGGGGTTGAAACTCGACCTTGCGCGATACCGCGATATGGCGGTGTTTACCGAGTTCGGCGCCGACGTGGATGAAGAGACCAAGGCGGTCTTGGATCGCGGCGCTAAACTCACCGAGCTGCTTATCCAGCCGCAGGGCGCCCCCTATACGATGGCGGAAGAAGCGGCGGAGATATATCTCACCTCGGGCGACAAGCTGACAAATATCCCCAAAGGGCAGGTCATGTCCGCGCTTCAGCGGGTGCTGTCTTATATCAGATCCGCACATCCCGACCTATTGAAGAGCATCGCCGAAACGGGCGAACTCACGGAGGAGAACAAAGCCGAACTCGACGTCGCTTTTACGGAGGCGACGCGTGAATAATCACGAGATAAAGAGGCGCATCGAATCGGTCAAGGAGACCGTGAAGATCACCCGCGCTATGTTTGCCATCAGTATGGCGAAGCTCAGGCGCGCAAGGGGTGTATTCCCCTTCGCGGACCGCTTTTACGAGGAGAGCTTACGCATTTTAAAGCGCGTATCCTTCGCCCCCTCTCCCTTCTTTAAGGAGCGGGGCAAACGTGCGGCGTTTATCGTAATAGGCGGGGATAAGGGGCTGTGCGGCGACTACAATCAACGCCTCTTCGAGAGCGCGGTCAAAGCGCTGAAAACGAGGGAGGAAAGATATCTCTTCATCGTGGGCGGCGCGGCGCGCGACCGCTTGTCCAAGGTGGGGATAGAGGCGGACGTGGAGTTTCTGCATTCGGCGGAAAGCCCCTCGCCCGAAGCGTCCTTCTCCATCGCGGCGGACCTCATGAACCTCTACAGGGAGGATATGCTGGACGAGTTATTCCTCGTGTACAGCGCGGTGGAGGGCGACCACACCTGCGTCCCCGTCCGGAGGCTCCTACCCTTTACGCCGACCGATGCCCCCCCCTTCGAGGAGGCGGTCACCGAGCAGACGGTGGATAGGGCGGTATACGAATACTTGGCGGCGGCGATATATCGCGCCTTGGTCTCCGCTTCACTGTCCGAACACTTCTCTCGCGTGCTGGCGATGCCGCAGGCGACCGAAAACGGCGAAAAGATGATAGCGGAATTAACCACGATATACAATAAAGCAAGGCAGGAGAGCATCACCCGCGCCCTCGCGGACGTTGGCTCACGAGAAAGCAAAGATGGTAAAAGAATATAAAGGAAAAATCATCAAGATAATCGGCGTGGTGGCGGACGTTCACTTCGACACGCATCTTCCCTATCCGGACGAACTCTTGGTGGTGCCCACCGAGGGCGGCGAGATCTTTTTCGAGGTGGTCAGCCACCTGGATAGGCACACCGTCCGTTGCCTTGCGCTCACTCCCACTGAGGGCATTTCACGCGGCATGGAGGTCATCTCCACCGGCCATTCCATCACCGTTCCCGTAGGGGACGAGGTGCTCGGCAGGGTGCTCAATGCTTACGGCAGTCCCATCGACGGCAAAGGAGAGTTGACGGGGGAAAGGGCGTCTATCCATCGCGAGCCCCCCGCACTCACCGAACTATCCGAAAATACCGAGATATTTGAAACGGGCATCAAGGTCATCGATTTGTTGACCCCCT
>DFEQ01000074.1 GCA_002368735.1 Christensenella sp. UBA3798 | reverse complement strand
GGCGAGAGCGACTACGATCAGACCGATTCCAAGGGCTTCATCACCCTTTACGGGCTGCCCACCAAGGTGCAGGCGCTCGTCAACCAAAAGGTGAAGAAATAAAATGAGCAAACTTTGGGCAGGGCGCGCAGACGGCACGATCAACGAGGCGGCGGAGGCGTTCAACGCATCCATCACCTTTGATAAAAGGCTGTTCCGTGAGGATATCACGGGCTCTATCGCGCACGCCTCGATGCTGGGCAAGCAGGGCATCATCTCCAAGGAGGAGACAAATACCCTGATCGTCGCGCTCGGGGAGATGCTCTCCGATCTCGAATCGGGGGCGCTCGCGGTAGACGAAAGCGCGGAGGACATCCACTCCTTCGTGGAGGAGGCGCTCGTCAAGAAGGTGGGCGCCGTGGGCAAGAAACTGCACACCGCCCGCAGCCGCAACGACCAGGTCGCCCTCGATATGAAGCTCTTTGCGCGCAAGGCGGTGGACGAGATCAAGGGGAAGATCCTTTCCCTCGTCGCGGCTCTCACCGATAAGGCGGAGGAGTACAAGGGCGCCGTGATGAGCGGTTATACCCATCTCCAACGCGCGCAGCCCATTACTTTCGGGCAGCACCTCTTGGCGTACGCCTTTATGTTCCTGAGGGACGCGTCGCGCCTTTCCGACGCACGTGCTCGCTTGAATACTTCCCCCATCGGGGCGGCGGCTCTCGCGGGGACGACCTACCCCACCGACCGCTTCTACGAGGCGGAGCTCCTCGCCTTTGACGGCGTGGCGGAAAACAGTATCGACGCCGTCTCCGACCGCGACCACGTCGTAGAGCTCCTCGCCGATCTCTCCCTCGTGATGACCCATCTTTCGCGCCTGTCCGAGGAACTCGTGCTGTGGTCGAGCTTTGAATTTAAGTATATTGAGCTCTCGGACGACTTTACGACGGGCTCCTCCATCATGCCGCAGAAGAAGAACCCCGATATGGCGGAGCTCGCGCGCGGCAAGACGGGGCGGGTGTACGGCGATCTCATCACGATGCTGACCGTCCTCAAGGGGCTCCCCCTCGCGTATAATAAGGATATGCAGGAGGACAAGGAGTGCTTCTTTGACGCGGTGGACACCGTGAACGCCTGCTTGGACGTCTATATCCCGATGATCTCCTCGATGAAGGCGAACGTGGAGAATATGCTTTCCGCGGCCAAGGAGGGCTACATCAACGCCACCGACCTCGCCGACTACCTCACCAAGAAGGGGCTCCCCTTCCGCGAAGCATACAAGCTGGTAGGGGAGATCGTGCGGGACGCGATCGGGAAGAAACTCTCCCTCGAGGATATCCCCCTCGCGGAGTACCGGAAGTACAGCGACCTCTTTGACGAGGATCTTTATGAGGACATCGCGATAGTAAACTGCGTGAATAAACGCACTTCCTACGGCGGCACGGCAGTGGCTTCGGTGGAGAAGCAGATAAGTATCATCCGCGAAAAGCTCGGCGGCGTATAGCGGGGCGAATACCTCTCTACAACCACAAAGGCGGGTCGTGGCGTACAAGAAGTACGCGTCTACCCGCCTTTTTTATTGAGCGTTTGTCTTCGCCTCATTCTCCGCCGCCTCGCCATGCGCCGCGGTGAAGTTTCGGCTCCGCCGAAGTGAAGTTTGCCAATGGCAAGTGAAGTTATTCGCGTGCGCGAATGGTGAAGTTTCTCGCAAGCGAGAAGTTGAGGTGCTCTGCGAGGCAATATAATTCGTCATCCCGACCTATGCGGAGGGATCTCATCCTTGTTTTTCATTTCTTGTAAGGGCGCTTTGATTGCGGACAAGCGACGCGAGGACGGTATGGTGAAGTATTACTTTCGGAGCATCGCGACCTTTAACTTGCGCCAATGGCGCAAACTTCACTCGCCGATAGGCGAACTTCACTATCCCGCAGGGATAACTTCACTCCACACGTTCGCGTGGAACTTCACTACGAAAAAAGTCGCCGACCGGTTGGTCGGCGACTCTTTTTTCGTTAGGATATATTTCAGATCTTCGGCAGGGCGCTTATGGACTTTTGGAGCTCCTCGTCGGAGGGGACGTAGTCTTCCATCTTGCCGTCGTGGAACTTCTCGTAGGCATACATATCGAAGTAGCCCGTGCCGGTGAGTCCGAAGAGGATGGTCTTCGCTTCGCCCGTCTCCTTGCACTTCAGTGCCTCGTCGATCGCCGCCTTGATCGCGTGCGAACTCTCGGGGGCGGGGAGGATGCCCTCGGTGCGGGCGAATGTCTCAGCCGCCGCGAAGACTTCGGTCTGCTTGACCGAGATCGCCTTCATATAGCCGTCGTGATAGAGCTTGGAGAGGATGGGGCTCATGCCGTGATAGCGGAGACCGCCCGCGTGGATCGCGGAGGGCATAAAGCCGCTGCCGAGGGTGTACATCTTCGCCATCGGGCAGATCTTGCCGGTGTCGCAGAAGTCGTAGGCGTAGACGCCGCGGGTAAAACTCGGGCAGCTCGCCGGCTCCACCGCGATAAACTCGTAGTCTCTCTCGCCACGGAGCTTCTCGCCCATAAAGGGGGAGATGAGTCCGCCGAGGTTAGACCCGCCGCCCGCGCAACCGATGATGACGTCGGGGACGATACCGTACTTATCCATCGCCGCTTTCGCCTCGAGACCGATCACCGACTGGTGCAGGAGCACTTGATTCAAGACGCTGCCGAGCACGTAGCGGTAGCCGGGGGTAGTGACCGCCTTTTCCACCGCCTCACTGATGGCGCAGCCGAGGCTGCCCGTGGTGCCGGGGAACTCGGCGAGCATCTTCTTGCCCACCTCGGTCTCCATAGAGGGGGAGGGGGTGACGGAGGCGC
>DFEQ01000009.1 GCA_002368735.1 Christensenella sp. UBA3798 | reverse complement strand
CTCTGTCAGAACATATCAATCGCTTTTGCCGGAGGGTTGAGTAGGCTGTTTAGATGTCACCGGGCTGAGTGGCCGGTTTGGATGTTTTTGCAGTAGGGTTGAGTTAGTGATTTGGATAACGGCAGGTTGTGGCTGTGGTTTAGATGTCAGGGCGACAACTTGGGATTTGACGAGGAACGGGTATGACGGAAAAAGAAAAAATGACACGAGGAGATTGGCACGATGCCAATTTCGACGAAGAACTTTTAGCAGAAAGAAGCAAAGCAGAAGCACTCTGCTATATTTTTAACATGTCTAAACCTGGCAGCGATGAACAATTATCTGCATTAACAAATCTTTTGAATGCGGAATTGCCGGATGGGCTAACCGTTCTTGCACCTGTTTATTTTGACTACGGGAATAGAACAAAATTTGGAAGCGGATGTTTCGTGAACCATGGCTGTTATTTCATGGATGGCGGAACCATTTCTGTTGGGAACAATGTTTTCATTGGACCCTTTTGCGGTTTTTATACGGCGAGTCATCCGTTGGATTACAAGACACGGAATATGGGGCTTGAAAGAGCGTTGCCGATTATCATCGGAGATAATTGTTGGTTCGGAGCAAATGTAACAGTTCTTCAGGGTATAACCATTGGAAATGGTTGTGTCATTGCGGCAGGAAGCGTTGTAACAAAAGATGTTCCGGACAACGCAATGATTGCAGGAGTTCCTGCTGTTGTGAAAAAAATCATTGAGCAGTGATTGTTGCAAATACCGGTTTGTAAAAGACACACGAAGGCTCCCACACTGCCATCATCGGCGGCGGCGTATGCTTCGATGTCGATTGTGATGCCGGATTTGAAGTCTACAGTAAGCAATGAAAGAGTTCCACAGCGTGGACTGATTTCCTCAAAGCAAGAATTCGTGGACTGTTACAAACCTGATATTTGCGAAACTGTTGACATTCATAGTGAAGTCCCAAGGCACGTGGAGACTTTCGTCTCTTTGAGACGACGTACCGGTAAGTAACTCCGCCGACCGGAGGCGCAAGCAAAGAAGAGGAAGGAGATGATCAGCAAGGATATGGCGAACTTGATCACCGCTTTGAGGATACTTTTCAGCATAGGGTTGTTCTTTTGTCCTCTGCCGTTGGCGGCGTTTTATATCCTCTATCTCGGCGCGGGGTTTACAGATATGATCGACGGGAGGGTCGCGAGGATCACGCATACCGAGAGCGAATTCGGCTCAAAGCTGGACACCATAGCCGACGTCGTGTTTGTGGGAGTGTGCCTTGTCAAACTGCTCCCCATCCTTCACCTTCCGTCCTGGCTATATACTTGGATCGCCCTGATCGCAGCGATAAAGGTGATGAACGCGCTTCTCGGTTACGTTACGCAAAAGCAGTTCACGGACGTGCATTCGCTGATGAATAAGGTGACGGGCGGGCTGCTATTTATCCTGCCGCTGACGCTTCCCATCGTGGGTCACGTTTACAGCGTGTCGGTGGTGTGCTTCGTCGCGACCTTTGCGGCAGTGCAGGAAGGATATATCGAAACTAAGAAGAAGGGGGAAATACTATGATCTTCGGCTCTATCATAGAAATGGCTGTCGGCGCGCTGTGCATCGTGCTCGGGCTACTCATTTGGCTCAAACGCAAGGTGTCCATCCTGCACTCTTATCACTATAAAAACGTCAAGGAGGAGGATCTCCCCGTGTATTGCCGTTTGGCAGGCATCGCCTTAATGCTGATCGGTGTCGGGATCATTGTCGCGGGCGTGCTCAATCTATTCTATCTTTCGCTGTGGTGGGTGCCGCTCGTTGTAGGCTTCACGGTGGGCTTTTCGATCTTCATCTATGCGCAAAAGAAGTACAATGGGTCGATCATGTGACACCTAAGGAGGAAAAGGGAAAATGGCTTCATCAAAAGAGTATTTGGAGTACGTATTGGAGAGTATTCGGGACGGGGATGTCACCTATCGCCCGATGATGGGGGAGTACTTGCTCTACTATCGCGGCAAGCTCTTCGGCGGGGTGTACGACGACCGCCTGCTCGTAAAGGTCACTAAGTCGGCGGAAGCGCTCCTATCCTCTGCTCCGCGCGCCATTCCCTATGAAGGGGCGAAGGAGATGCTCCTCGTGGAGGATATTGAAGACCGCGAGACGCTCGGTGCGCTTTTGGATATCCTCTATCGCGATCTTCCCGCGCCGAAAAAGAGATAAAAAAAAGAGGCAGAGCCTCTAAAATGATCATATACGATCAAGCCCGATTTTCGTTCGGGCTTTTTCTTTCTCCGCGCCGCGCCGTGAGACGGATCAGTCCGTAAATGATCATAAACAGGATAAAGGAGAATGCCGTGATGCCGACGACGTAGAAGAGGATCTGCCATATCCCCGTGATCTTCATCCACACGTCGTTGAAGACGGGGGAGACCTTCTTTTCGTAGGGACTGATGAAATACATATTGACGTGATCTTCGGGTTGAATGGCGTGGGTCAATATATTGTATCCCGTCACGAAGATCACCGCGCAGAGAAAGACCAATATCCCCGTAGCAAAGCAACGCATATTGATCCGCTTGCGCTCGTGCACCGCGATAAAAGTGCAGCTGACGACCTGCAAGCCGTGGTGCAGTAGGGTCTGCACGTTCGTAAAGACGTATCTGCTGGTGATGCTGGATACGACGATCAAGGTCACGAGCCCGCCGAGCAGGACGTAGGTGTAGATGTAGGCGGAGAGAGCGTCTCTGAGCTTGCCTTCCTTCAAAAAGGCGATCATCGGGAGGAGATAGAAGGGTGCGTCACATAGTTGGAAGGGGAGAAAACTCCAACTGAACGTGGTGGAGATCTCGTTCTCGGGAGTGATGTTGCAGCATAAATGGATGATGCGAAGTATGTCCATCGCGATCATTATACCCCATATAGAGAGAAGGATCCTCTTATACACTTTTTGATCGGAATTACGAAAGAAAACGCAAAGAAGAACGGCGAGTAATGCCACGATACCCAGCGTAACGAGGTGTACGACGCCGAAGGGGGCTGGTTCCTCGGTTGTGGTTTTTAGTAAGTGTAAAAACACTTCCATATTTGCTTTTCCCTTTTTGGTTTACCATATTGTCGACAAAAAAGTCAAGAGAAAGCCGACTTTTGCGTCGAAATCGTGCGCAAAGCGGAGAAAGATCGCGAAGCCGGGTGCATATACGGCGTCAATAGGGAGCGGGGGGCTTCCCCTCCGCAAATTGCCACAACGCACAAAAAAGTAGGCAACGCGCGCGAAAATATGATAAAATACTCTTATCGGGTATTTACTGCTTGATCTATACCCTTTGGAGGAGAATATGACGGAGAAAAGAAGATTGCTTTTAAATCGTCTCGAGATCGTCGGCTTTATTCTGTATTTCATCCTATTATTTATCGAACGCCTGCTTGCCGTTATTTTCAGCGTAAAAAGTGGGGGCGAGTACGCGCTCACCTCCGGCAATTTCTTTAATTATATCGCTTACGCCGTGACTGCCATTTCTCTCATCGCGGGCACCGTCCTCGCTGTCAGGATCTCCGTCAAAATGGCGCGCTCTGTCCTTTCCGGAAATCTCTATTCCTTTGAGATGGGCTCGCGTGACCTTGCGGTCGCCGTCTCCGCCATCCTCTTCGGCGGGATGATGCACACGGGCTTTACCCTCGCGGGGATGCAGTTTGCCGCTTACGGCTGCCTTATCGCGGCTTTTGTCGTGCGCGCCGTGGAGCTGTGTTTTAGCGGACGCGATAAGTATCTTACCATCGTGTCGGTCGTCTATCTGACCCTTTTTTCCATGACCATCCCCGTGGCGTATATCTCCTTTATGGAGATGCCGCTCCTCGCCCTCTTTTTCACGGCGGAGTTCCTTGCCGTCATCGCCCTCGTTCCCGTCTTCGGCTATATGATGTATTTCTTTATCTCGGAGGGCGTGACCGACTTTTCTCCCGCTTTCCCCGCAGTGATGCTCGCGCTGTCGGGTGCCACCGTCGCCTTGAAGTGGACGGAGGAAGTCAATACGTTCGTTTTGATTTTTATGGTGCTGACCATTGTGTGCTACCTTGCTTTCGGCATCATCGCTTTTCGCCGTGTAAGAAAGCTTTCGGGTAATAAAACGGAGGACGGACAATGGACGTCTTGATCGAGTTTTTGTTAAGCTTGATTTTGGAGTCGAGTTTTGAACTGGCACGCTCGAAAAGAGTGAGCAAGTGGGTCAGATATCCGCTGATCGTCCTGTTATCTCTCCTTGTACTTTCGTTGATCATAGGTACGCCCGTTCTCGGCGTTTATCTGATCGCGGTGACGGGCGGGAGCTTCGGCGTAACGATGGGTGTTATCCTCTTGGCGCTGAGTGCTCTCATAATTTATCTTTTCGTGCGAAAAGTGCGCGCGGTGATGTCGTCCCGCAGCTCTTTATCTTTTGATCTATTGGATATCTCGGACGAATCTTCCGTGAACGAACTATCCTCTATGGCGTCTGAGATTTGGCACGAGCACTATGAGCCCATCCTCGGCAGGGCGCAGGTGGACTATATGGTGGAGCGCTTCCTGTCCCCCGCGGCTATCAAAGAGCAGGTAGGCGAGGGGTACTCCTATCGCTTTGCGGTCGCCAAGGGGCGCAAGGTGGGCTTTTTCGCCTACTATCCGCGCGAGGGCGCCCTTTACCTCAGCAAAATATACCTGTATAAGACAGAGCGCGGCAAAGGCTATTCCCGTGCGATACTCGACCATCTGAAAGAGGTGGCGGCGTCCTCTTCCCTCCCCGCGATAGAACTCAACGTAAATAAGCACAACGACGCCTCCATCGCCGTCTATGAAAAGCTCGGTTTTACCCGCCTCCGCGAGGAAAAGATCGACATCGGCGGAGGATTCTTTATGGACGACTACGTGTATCGCTACGCCGTCGAGGAGGGAGAAGGGAAGTGACTATTCGGGAAGAAATAAAAAGCGAATTGATATGCCAAGCGGACTCGGCGTATCGCGATTTTCAGGGGCATTTTATACGGACCGTCCCGCGCGATACCATCCTCGGCGTTCGGACGCCCGCCCTCCGCAAGATGGCGAAGCAGTATGCCCGTCGAGCGGATAAAGAGGAGTTTCTGCTTGATCTCCCGCACGAAACTTTTGACGAGAATCAGTTGCACGCCTTTCTTCTGTCCGAAGAGCGCGACTTTGAAGCCTGCCTCAAGGGTGTGGACGCCTTTCTCCCTTACGTGGATAATTGGGCTACCTGCGACCAACTCTCGCCCAAGGTTTTTGCTTCCCATGCGTCAAAGCTCCTTCCCTCGATCAAAAGGTGGCTATCCTCCGATAAGACTTACACCGTGCGCTTTGCTATCGACATGCTGATGAGCCACTTCTTGGGACCGAGGTTCACCCCCGACTATCCTGCGTGGGTGGCGGCGATCGAGTCGGACGAATACTATATCAATACGATGATCGCTTGGTACTTCGCCACGGCGCTTGCTAAGCAGTACGACGAGGTCATCGGCTACTTGGAGGAGGGGAAACTCTCTCCCTTCGTGCACGCAAAGACCATTCAAAAGGCGATAGAGAGCTATCGCATCTCGGAGGAGAAAAAGAGCTATTTGCGCTCGCTGAGGAAGGCGGAGTAATGCGTGAGGAAACAAAGAAAAGCAAGAGATCGTTTCGTAAATGGTGGCTGATCCCCATTGCCATCGTACTCATCGTTGCCGTGGTGTTTTTCTCTTACGTCGCTGTCTATTATAAGGCGGATGACACAGCTCTCGCGGCGATGATCTCGGACGATATCGTCCGCGTGATAGAGACCGATCACGGCTATCTCTTTGACGGCCCCTCCGACAGCGACGCTTTGATCTTTTATCCCGGCGGCAAGGTGGATGAGAGGGCTTACGCCCCTCTCCTACGCGCCGTTGCGGCGGCAGGGATGGACGTCTGTTTGGTAAAGATGCCTTTTCGCCTCGCCGTATTCGGCGTGAATAAGGCGGATAATGTCATGGAAGCGCATAGCTACGCCCGCTATTATCTCGGTGGGCACTCCCTCGGCGGCGCGATGGCGGCTGAGTACGCTTCGCAGAGAGCGGATCGCCTTTCGGGGCTCGTCTTGCTTGCCGCTTATCCTACCAAGGAGCTCCCCGCCGCTCTCCCCGTTCTTTCCATCGTCGGCTCGGAGGACGGCGTGGTGAATCGCGAGAAGTTACAAGCGGGGCGCCTTCTCGTTCAAGGAGAGTATCTCGAGCAGGTGATACAAGGGGGGAATCACGCCTATTTCGGCAGCTACGGCGAGCAAAAGGGGGATGGCTCCGCCTCGATCGCTCCCGCCGACCAGTGGTCGGAGACGGCGCGCATCATCATAGAAAACTTCATTGCGGAGGCAGAGTAACCAATGATAAAAAATACAATCAGAAATATCGTCAACGCGGTTCTCGCGATAGCGGTCTTCGTCGTGTGGATCTTGAGCTTTTTCTTTTGGCGGGACGGGGCGCTCGGAGGAGACGGTTGGTCCGACCTCAAATACTTTACGGTGGAGTCCAATCTCCTCGTGGGAGTGGTCGCCGTCATCTATCTCGTGTACCGACTCGTGAAAGGGGGAGAATTCCCGAAGTGGCTCTCCGTCCTGAAGTATCTCTCCGCCGCCGCGGTCTTTGTGACCTTTACGGTAGTCGTCGTATTCCTCGGCCCGCTGTACGGTTACGGGCGGCTGTATTACGGCTCCAACCTCTTCTTTCACCTGTTGATCCCGCTTGCGGCGATCCTCGAATACGTCTTTTTCGGGGAGGAGGTCTCCTTCCGCGAGAGCTTCTTTGCTGTGGCGCCGCCCGTCCTCTACGGGATCGGCTATCTC
>DFEQ01000046.1:1555-9967 GCA_002368735.1 Christensenella sp. UBA3798 | reverse complement strand
TGGTTGCAGAGGGTGGAGAGGTGACCTGCGGGTGCGGACGTGATCTTGCCGGGGACGCCGCCGAGACCTTCCTGAATGAGCTGCTTTAAGCTCCAGCCCGCGCAGTAACCGGTGAGCATCGAGAGGTCGTGGATGTGGATGTCGGCATTGCGGTGCGCGTCCGCGATGACGTCGTCGTAGATCTCGCTCAGCCAGTAGTTGGCGGTGACGGCGCCGCTGTTGGAGAGGATAAGTCCGCCCACCGAGTAGGTCACGGTGCTGTTCTCCTTGACGCGCCAGTCGTTGACTTTGAGATAATTGTCCACGGTGGACTTGTAGTCCACGAGGGTGGACTTCATATTACGCACTTTCTCGTGCTGCTTTCTGTAAAGAATGTAGCTCTTGGACACGTCCACGAAGCTCGCCTGGATCAAAACGACCTCCACGCTGTCCTGAATGTCCTCAACGGTCACGCAGTTGTCCTTGACCTTGTTCTGGAAGTCCGCGCAGACTTTCAGCGCGATCATATCGAGCATATCGTCGGTATAAGCGCGGTCGACCGAGTCAAAGGCTTTGCGGATAGCTTCCTTGATCTTGGCAAGGTCGAAAGGTACGATCTGTCCATCTCTTTTCTTTACGTTTAACATACTTCCTCCGTATGGCGGTTTGCCACCGCCCTCTAAATTTTCGTGTCTTGTTTAGTATAGCAAGCAAAAAGCGCTTTGTCAACAGGAAAAATAACAAAATATTGCGATATTTTTATTTGTCGAACACAAGATATTGTGGTTTTGAATAATTTTGCACACAAGGCATTTTGAACGTTTTTTCGCTTTTTGCGGGTATTTCCGCATTTTCATTTTTTGCACGCGAAAAGCGAGATGTTTTGTAAAATATTATCGAGGTGAAAAAAGTTTTTTTATCTCCTATATTTTTGTTTTTCGCACCCATACTACTTATCGGAGGTACGCCTTTTGAAGATTTGGACTTATATCTTGGGCGCGATCTTTCTTATCGCCGCCCTCTTCGTATATCTGATTCCCACCGTGATAGCCTTCCGCAAAGGTCACCCGAAGCGCGGTTTGATATTTCTCGTCAATCTGCTCCTCGGCATAACGGTGCTCGGCTATATCGGCGCGATGCTGTGGGCGATGGCGCCTTCCCCCGTCTCGGACAAATGAAACGGGCGATCCTCGCCATCCTGTCCATTCTCCTACTCTTCCCCCTTTTGACCGCCTTTGCCCCGCCCTATATCCACAAGGATGTGGCGGTGTATATAGACGGCGAGAGGCTCCCGGGCGAGAGGCTCTGCGTGGAGACCTCGCACGCGGCACGGGCAAGAGCGGCGGGCGGATACGAGAAGCTATACGATAAACTCCTCGAAAAGTACAGCGCCAAGGAAGCCTTGAACTACCTTGCCCTGCGGCTGGGGGACTATTTGTCGGCGGAATGCGAGGAGCGACGCATCGACCCCTTGGACGCCACCCTCGAGTGGCAGGGCAGTATCTCCGCCCCCTTTATCTATTATCCCGATAGGTCGGGGCGGGAAGCCGACCTTTCCGAGGTGGGACGGATGGTCGCGCGCGAAATGGATAAAGATACGCGCGGCGTAGTGCGCGCATATACGCGCGAGGTGACCGCTGCCGTCACCGAAAAACACCTTCGAGGGGTGACGCGGGAGGTAGCCCGCTTCTCCACCCGTTACGATACGTCGGGAGAGAACCGCCGCCACAATATCGCCCTCGCGGCAAAAGCGATAAGCGGAACGGTGGTCGCGGCGGGCGAGAGCTTCTCCTTCAACGAGGTCGTAGGCGCACGGACGGCGGAAAGGGGCTTCCGCGAAGCCAACATCGTGGTGAACGGCGAATTCACAAAAGGGGTCGGCGGCGGGGTATGCCAGGTCAGTACCACCCTCTATAACGCCGTCCTCCTCGCATCCCTGCCCATCGAAAGCGCCGCGGCGCATTCCATCCCCGTCTCCTACGTGGAGTGTTCGCGCGATTGTACGGTATCCTCGGCGATAGATTTTCGTTTTTTAAACGACTCCGCCTACCCCCTCTATATCGCCGCCGCCACCAAAGGGAGCACCCTGACCTTCGTCCTCTACGGCGAAGTAAAAACGGCTCCCTGCACCCTCGAGAGCGAAGTTGCCCGGCGCATCCCCTACGCCCTGCGCTACGAGGACGGCTCGCCGGTAGAGGACGAAAGCACCGCGATACTCCTAACGCCCGGACGAGAAGGTATCAAAAGCCGCCTCTACCGCGTGTCGGGCGGCAAAAAGACCCTCATCCGCGAAAACTTCTACGCAGGCAAGGACGCCGTGTATAAAAAGGCGACGTGATAAGAAAAACTCGGATCAACGTTCCGAGTCTTTTCATTCCATCTCATTTTATAGTTTCTATAAATACGTTACCACCCCCGCCTTTCCCAAGTGACTGCGGAGAACGGGGTGAAGACAAACGATCAGTCACCCCACCCGATCGACCGCGGAGAAGGGTTGCCGCCATCTTTTTTCGTGACGGTGGAGAAGGGTTGCTAACTACATTTTAAGTGACGGCGGAGAAGGGTTTCTAACTATATTTTAGGTGACGGCGGAGAGTGGTGCGAAGACAAACGCTCCGCCTATATAAAAACAATTGACTGCGGAGAAGGGTTACAAATAGCCCCGTTCACCACGACGAGCGCGGAGAGTGGTGCGAGACAAACGCTCCCCTATTTTAAACCCAATTGACCGCGAAGAAGGGTCACAAATAGCCCCGTAACCCCGACAAGCGCGGAGAGTGGCGCAGAGACGAGGCGCAACGATAAAACCCCGCAGGCGCGTACTCTTTGTACGTAACTGCGGGGTTTTTGAGTTGGAACAAAGTATATGCGCCGCTATACGCGCTCGTCGAAAAGTGCCAGGAGCTCGTCGAGCTGCGCCGTCGCCAAGCACACGCAGGTATCGGACGCGCCGTAGTATATCTTCACTTCGCCGTCGTCCTCAAGGAGCATCGCGCAGGGGAAGATGACGTTCTCACGGAAGCCTTCGTCGGTCTCGACGTGCATATCGGGGACGAGGAGGGGCTTGTCGTAGAGGGCGACGATCTTGGAGGGGTCCTCGAGGTCGAGGAGCATCATGCCTGCGGTATAGCGCTTGGTCCACTTCTTCTCCCAGCCGTTCTTGCCGCGGGTCTCGTCGTCGCGGTCCACCGCGTGGAAGAGGGTGAGCCAGCCCTTGTCGGTCTTGATGGGGGAGGCTGTGGGTCCGATCTTGTCGTTTGCCCAAGGCACGTCCTCCACGCCGAGCAGGAAGGCGTTCCTACCCCAATAGACGAGGTCGGGAGAATGAGAGAGCCAGATGTCGAAGCGGTCGCGACCGCGGCTGTAGACGGGCATGGGGCGCTCGAGGCGGACGAATTCGCCGCCGATCTTCTCGGGGAAGAGCACCATATTGCGATTATCGGGCACGCTGTGACTGATGAGGCGGCAGGTCTTGAGGTCGGGCGAGAGTTCCGCAATGGCGCCGCAGATGCCGTGCTGGGTCGACATAGCCAGGCAGAGGTAGAGTTTGCCCTCTATCTCAACGATGCGGGGGTCGTAGTAGCGGCGAAGCTCGGGATCCTTATTGGGGTCGTTGCTGTCGATGATGGGGAGAGGGTCGAAGCGCCAGCCGTCCACGCCGTTCTTGCTGCGGGCGATGCCGATGCTCGTGCCGGTGAAGTCGCGCCCTTCTCTTTCAAAGCGCTCCTTGTCGGTGCCGTAATCGTTGCGGAATATCATCACGTATTCGCCGTTGTACTTGATCACACCGGCATTGAAGACGAGGGAGCAGGGATAGGGTAAATCGGACGCTACCATGATGGGTTCGGGTCTCTTGTGGATGCAGGACGCGCCGACGAGCTTAGGTAAAACAGCGGGCATAAATTTTTCTCCTTTTGGGACGATATATCGTCCCACTCATTCTATCACGAAAGGAAAGGATTTTCAACCGGAAAAAGGAAAATGTAAAAGCAAAGTGAAGTTCCGCGCTTTGCGCGGAGTGAAGTTGCTTCGCAGTGAAGTTGTGCGCTTTGTGAGAATGGCGCTTCGCGAGGAAAAAGAGGAGTTAAATGATGTGCATCGTGACAACAACTGCAAAGCAAAGTGACACGAGGAGCGCAGCTCCGCGGGTCAGAGGCTATAAAGGGGGAAATGTTCTGTGGGTTCAAAAAGAACTGCAAAAAAACAAAGTTCGCGTGTTATTCAAGTTTTCCAGCGAGTGCATCGCTAATTGTACCTTTCTCTGAAAAGGAACGCAGTGACCCTCAATTTGCACTCTGTGCAACATCGCTCACGCCATCGGCGCACATCGTTTTGCGAAGCAAACATCGTTTGCCATAAGGCAACATCGTTCGCATAGCGACTTTAGGTTCCTCATCCCCAATTAAAAAGAGCGGCGTTGCCGCCGCCCTTGTGTTTTATTTCAATGCCGAAAAGAGGTCAAATGGGACTCTGCCCTGCCACGTCTCCGCCGCCTTCACGCCGAGGGCGTAGGCGACGATGGGGGCGAGGTCGGTATTGACGTATTTGCCCATATTGCCCGCCTTGACCGTCTTGCCCGAGACGGCAAAGGTCACGTTGATCTCCACGTCGCTGTTGCCGCCGTGCCCGGTGGTCCTCCTGAGATAGCGATGACCGTGGTCGGTGCAGTAGATGAAGAGGGTGTCGTCCGCCTTGCCCGCCTCGTCCAAGGCTTCGTACAGCTTGCCGAGGAGGTTATCCACGCGGGAGACCGCGAGGGCGTAGGCGTGCTTATTATAGCCGTAGCTGTGCCCTGCCGAATCCACCTGGTTGAGGTGCATATACACGATCTCATAGTCCTCGGCGCCGTCGGCGGTCATAGCGCCGATGATGCGTTGCACGGTGACGGCGTCGCGGAGATGGTTGTCGGGGTCGGCAAAACCGTCCACCGCGGTGACTTCACGGATCTCTGCGGTGAGTTCCGCCGCGCCCTTTCCCTTGAGAACTTCTTCGCCCGAGACGATGTCGGTGAGCGCGCTGCAATCGGTATTTAATTTGGTGACGCGGGGGCTGTCCTCTATGGCGCCGTTATTGATGGCGCTCCAGGTGCAGGAGGATATCGCCTTTGCTTCGGGATGGGCGTCCAAGACCACCTTTACGAAGGAGGGGTACTTGGCGTCGGGCAGCTTGCCCGCGTCAAGGTCCTTATTGGATGAGGAGCCCGTGATGCCGTGATAGGGCGGGCGTACGCCGTGGAACATACTGGTCCAGTTCTGCGCGCTGATGGTGGGATAGACCGCGACGCCCGAATAGGTGACCGAGCCGCTCAGCTTGGTGCCGTTCTTGGCGGTCGTGCCGTCCACGAAGAGCTTCTTGAAGTTCGGGAGGGAGCCTTCGTCGTCGTCCAGCATCTCGCCGGGATAGGCGCCCGTGCCGTCCACGCCGATGATGACTACGCGCTTATACTGCCCGCTGACCGCGGCAAGGTCGGCGTCGGTCGGGACGTAGCCCGTAGCAAAGCGGTTGAAGACGTAGGCGTTCAAGCAGCAAAGGGTGACGATGGCGCATATCAGCACGAAGGCTGTCACCGCGATCGCGATGGTCTTGCCCTTATTCGCCTTGATCTTCTCCGCCAGCCTTCTCAAAAAACACTTTTTTTCTTCTTGTTCCTTGATCTCTTCCATTTTCCACTCCTCTTGCCGACAAAGTCGGCACTTTATCAGTGATCGGCGATCCCTCGACGCCGCTCGGGATGACGGTTTTTCTTTCTCCTCTCTCTAACAAAGCGAACCGCTCTGCCTTCAAGTGCCCTCGGTGTCCGCACCTCGACAGAGCGCGGAGAAGGGTTGCAGATGCTAGGCACGACAAAGGGCGGCGAATGAGCGTACTAAAGCGTACGTGATTTCGCCGCCCTGCAGTCAGTAACAACGCAGATGCGCCCTTATACGCGCCCTGTCTACTTCAGTGCGGTAAACAGGTCGTACGGCACAAGCCCCTGCCACGTCTCCGCCGCCTTCACGCCGAGGGCGTAGCTGACGATCGCCGCAAGGTCGGTATTCACGTACTTGCCGGGGGTGCCCGCCTTGACCGTCTTGCCTGCGAGTGCAAAGGTCACGTTGACCTCAATGTCGGTATTCTTGCCGTGATTCTTGTGCCCGCCGGGGAGCCTGTGACCGTGGTCGGTGCACAGCACGAAGAGGGTATCTTCGAGCATGCCCGCCTCTTCAAAGGCGTCGTACAGCCAGCCGATGAGGTTATCCACGCGAGAGACCGCATGGCTGTAGCCGGGCTTGCTGTAGCCGTAGTTATGACCGGCGTGGTCCACCTGGTCGAGGTGCATATAGCTGATGGCGTAGCCATCCGCCTTCTCGTGATACTTGCCGTCACCGCCGACGTAGCAGTTTGCCTCGATGACGCGCTGCATGGTCAGAGCGTCGCGCATCGCGATGGTCTCGTCACCGTAGCCATTGAGGAAGACTTCCGCCGAGAGGTAGTCCCTAAGAAGTCCCTTGGCGTCGATGATAGGAGCCTCGACGAAGGCGTTGATCTCCTCGATCTTGTTGCCCGAGTATATCTCGGTGATGACGTTGCCGTTCTCATCGAGTTTGTAGTTCTGTTGATACTTGGTATCGGTCACGCGCGACCACACCGTTTCGCCATTCAGGAACTGATTGACCTGCTCGGCGTCGGAATTGACTTTGGTGATGCGGGGGTCGTCCTCGATGACGCCGTTATTGACGCCGCGCCAGGTGCAGGATGAGAAGATCTTGCCCGTGGGGTTTTGGTCGAGGTACTGCTTCATAAAGGAAGGATAGGTGTCGGAATCGGTCTTCTCGCCCGCCTCGACGCGCTGATTGGTGGAGCGGAAGATGAAGCCGTGATAGACGGGTCTGACGCCGTGGAACATACTCATCCAATTCTCACAGCTGATGGTCGGGTAGACCGCAACGCCCGAATAGGTAATGGAAGCGTTTATCTTGGTATCCCCCACCGTCTTATCCGAGAACATCTCGTCAAAATTGGGTGTGTAAACGTGGTTGAAATAGTCGCCCACGCCGTCCACGCCGATGATGACTACGCGCTTATACTGCCCTTTCGCCTCGGCAAGCTGCTCGTCGGTAGGAACAAAGCCCGTGGCGAAACGATTGAAGAGGAACGCGTTCAGAAGGCACACCGAAACGATGGCGCAGATCAGCACGAACGCGATGACCGCGATGATGATGGTCTTCTTTTTATTCGCCTTGATCGCCGCGCCGATCCTCTTGAAGATGCACTTCTTGCCGCCCTTGCAGCCGCAGTCCTTCTTTTCTTCTGCGGGTGCAGTGGTGATCTCGTCTTTTTCGTTCAAATCACTCATGATAATTTCCTCCCTTTCGGAATGTTTCTATTATAACGCAAACCCCCGAAAAAGTCTATATAATATGAAAGATTTTTCATATTACGAACGCAGAGCACGAAGCACCGCAAAAGCGCAGTGAAGTTGACGTGGAAAACGAAATGTGGGTAAAATGGTAATATCACCCGCGGAGGACTACCCGAAACGACGACCTCGGAGGAAGCAATCGCTATTTCTGTGCTCACTCAGCTTGTATAGCACCAGTTGACTTCGGAGAAGGGGTCGGATGCAAGGCTCGCTATGAGGTTACCCTCTACGCGGACCTTCGGTTCGGCAAGCCGACGGATAGGCGCGTACTCCTTGTGGAAACTATTCGGCGTCACAATCAGGTGCAAGACTGTTCGTTAAGAACTATTATCCCAATCCTACAAGAGCGCGGAGAAGGGTTGCAGATGCGAGGCTCGCCGAGTGGGAGCGAATGAGCGTACTCCTTGTACGTGATTTCGCTAACGCGATGGCAGAAACAAAGCAGATGCGCCCTTATACGCGCTCGTCAAAAAAAAGGCTTGCCCTCACGGACAAGCCTTTGATTTTTGACAAGCGATTAGTCGTTGATAATCTGCGCCACAACGCCCGAACCAACGGTACGACCACCTTCACGGATAGCGAAGCGCAAGCCCTGCTCGATAGCGATCGGGGTGATGAGCTTGATCTCCATGTCGATGTTATCGCCGGGCATGACCATCTCAACACCCTTCGGGAGAGAGATGGTACCGGTAACGTCGGTGGTTCTGAAGTAGAACTGCGGACGATAACCATTGAAGAACGGGGTATGACGGCCACCTTCTTCCTTGGTCAAAACGTAGACCTGAGAAGTGAAGTGGGTGTGCGGATGAATGGTGCCGGGCTTCGCAAGAACCTGACCACGCTCGATATCCTCACGGCGGATACCACGGAGGAGAAGACCGATGTTGTCGCCTGCCTCAGCGAAGTCGAGGAGCTTACGGAACATCTCGACGCCGGTAACGACGGTCTCGAGGGTGCTGTTGTCATTGCGGAGACCAACGAGCTCGACCTTGTCGTTCATCTTGACGATACCACGCTCAACACGACCGGTA